>JAFZQR010000025.1 GCA_017620295.1 Bacteroidaceae bacterium | reverse complement strand
TCATGTCTGATGTCACTCTTTGTCGCATCTTTTCCTTTTCTCCTCAGTCACAGAGCCCGCTCTGCTCCTTCGGAGGAAAAGAAAAACCTGCATCCAAATAGTTGCCATCATACATTAAACTAATTATGAACACCTACTTATCCCCAAATAGGATATTTATTTCAAAAAGGTGCGAGTCGCACCTTTTGATTGAAAATATTCATCCGATACCATCGGCTATCCATACTATTGTTACCTAAAAGAAAATCCACGTCCAGACCGCTGCCAATCATGTCTGGATGTGGATTTTCATTTTTCAGTCATCAATAATCAATATTACCAGCGGCCACCGCCACCAGGGCCACCGCCTCCACCAGGACCACCTCCGCCACCAGGGCCACCGCCGGAGGAGGTGTACGACGAGAGACTAACGGCTGTGCCGCCGCTGACGCTGGCTCCGTAGGAACCCATGCCATTGAACATGGATGTGCCGCCGCTCACGGTTACACCAGACTTGACTGTAGGCTGGGACGAGGCCGACACCACGAGTGTGCTGACGCTAAGGCTCGAAGGAGTCTTGAAGCAGTAGGTGGTGTTGCCGTCGGTTAGGGAGTACCACGAGTTGCTGCTGATAGAAGAGGCTGAATAGCACGACTGTGTCAGTGTGGAACCGCTCTCCAGCGGACCGCAGGCGAAGATGATGCCGCCTGTGATGGTGAGCTTGTAGCCGCCCTCTGTGTTGGCATCAAGGGCCATCTCTGGTGAACGGGTGCCAATGGCGTAAACCACACCGCCGGAGATGTTGAAGTTGCCGTTGGCATCGATACCGTCGTTGCCTGTGGAGTAGCCCATGACGTAGCCGCCTTTGATGTTGAAGGTTGAAGATGAGTTGATGGCATCGTCGGAACTCTGGGCGTAAACGTCGCCGCCTGTGATGTCGATGGTGCTTTTGCTCTCAATGGCCTCGTGCGAACTGGCTTTGGCAACGATGGTGCCGCCGTTGATGGTCAGCGCGCCGTCGCACTTGATGGCTTTGGCTGAGGCTGAATAGCTGCTGTACTTGTAGTTGCTGCCTGACGAGGTTGCCTTGATGGTGCCGCCGTTGATGGTCAGAGCACCGTCGCACTTAATGCACTTTCCGCCTGTGCCTGTTGACTGCAGGGTGATGGTGCCGCCGTTGATGGTCATGCCACCGTCGCTCTTCAGGCCTGCACAGCCCTTGGCATCCTTATCGGTGCTGTCGTAGTAGCCGGCGCCTTTGGTAGTGACGGTGATGGTGCCATCGCTGATTTTCATGTCACCGGCAGCCTTGATGCCCTTGGTGGCCTGGGCTGTGACTGTGACTGAGAGTGTGCCGCCTTCGAGGTACACATTGCCCGAATCCTCATCTGCGTGGTCTGCGGTCTCACCTGTTGAGGTGGTTCCGTCGAGGTCGGCCTGTATGCCGTCGTCGCCCACACCGCTGATGGTGACGGTGCCGCTCTTCATCTGGAAATAGCCGTTGCAGTTGATGCCGTCGTTCACGGCTGATTTGATGTTCAGCGTGAGGTTCTTCACGGTAATGTAGTCACCGCTCTTGATGCCGTGCTTGGTCTTGCCGTAAACGTTCAGTGTGCCGTTGCCCTGGAGCTGTATCTGACCCTTGGAGTAGATGCAGCCCGACTGAGAGCCGTTGGCGCAGTCGGTGAGGGTGTTGGTGGTCTCCTGCTTGGCGCTGATTTGGATGCGCTTCTTGTTGGTGATGAAGATTGGGGCGCTTGTGGCACATGTCAGGTCAACGCCTGCCAGGGAAACCGTGCATTTGTAGGAGCCGTCTAGTGCAAACTGTCCGTCGGTTGAGCTGCCGCTGAGCTGGTAGGTTATCTCGTCACCGTCCACATCGGCAGTATTGCTCTGGGAAATCTGGACGTAGGCTCCGCTTACGGTTGGGGTGACATACTGTGCCACGTTTCCAGCCACGGCCACCGTTGCCGATGTGCCGCTGTAGGTGATGCTCACCAGATTGTCGGTCACCTCGCTGTCGTCAACCGTCATACTGCTGATGTCGCTGAGGTTGAAGCTCTTGCCCATGATGGTCAGGGTGGTGCCGTCGGAGTAGGTCATGTCGCCCGTTTGGGACGATGGGAACAGGTAGGTTACGTTGCCCACCTTTATGTTAAGTGTCTGTGCCGTTGCTGCTATCGTCACCAGCAGCGCTGTCAGGATGGCATAAATCTTTTTCATTTCACAGCGATTTTATAGGTCCCTTTTTTGCTCTTTATTACATACACGCCATTTGTGACCTGGTCCTTGGAAACCTTGCGTCCGTTCAGATCGAATATTTCCGTGGCCTCATTGAGTTCCTGGGTGCTGACAGACGTGATGCCCGTTGTGTCGTCAGAGACGGAGAAATACATCTTGCTCAGGTTCGAGATGGTGAACGACTTGTCGCCAGCTGTGAGCGTGGTGCCTGAAATCGTGATGCTCAACGACGACACCGACACCGAAGCCTTTGCCCCGTCGGTCGTCTCAAAGGTCAGATAGGTGTACTCCTCGGCGTGAGCCGTAAGTGTACCTATCACTGCGAGAATGAGAAAAAGAATCCTTTTCATAAACTGAATGGATAAATAAGTGCCTTGATTTGCTGATATTTATTTCGCGGGGCAAAGGTATTCTTTTTTTATATATAGTGTATGTGACCATTTGGACGCAATGTTTGGCAATTTGTCGCTTCATGGCGATTTTTTGTAATATATTTGCACTTCATTAGCCCTTTTTAGGTTATCTTTACACCCAAACTGCCAAATACATGAAGAATACAGGACTCTACGACACCAGCCACAGGGTGCTTCATCAGATGAGCGACATCATTGAGAAGCGGGGAGTGGTGATGGTTGATTTCACGAGCAGCATGATGCACAATGAAGAGGAGTACATCTCTCCGTATTCTGTTGTTGCGCTGTGTCATAGCGGGTATGCCAGGAGTGAGTACGACATGAAGCCCGTGGAGTTTCATGCTCACGACATCTCCGTGATGCGTCCCGGGCATGTGGTTAAGAACACCGCAACGTCTGCCGACTATTCGGCGCAACTGATAGTAACCTCCGCTGCCTGTCTCAACACTATGCGGCAGCAGTATCTGAGCCACCATCTTGCCACTCAAAAATACTTTGACTTACAGCCCTGTCAGCATCTCAATGCAGAGCAATACCGACAGGTGTGTGACGCCTTCAGGCTCATGCGAACAGCTTGCAGTATGGAAGGCAAATACCGAGAAGAAATGATTTCCAGCACCTTCCACACCCTGATGGTGCTGCTTAGTGCATGGCGTCAGGAAATGAATGATAATCAGGAGGATATGGAACACCAGTTGTTGCCCCAGTTCAACAATGCCATCATCGAGCATTTCCACGAGTCGCGCGAAGTGGGGTTTTATGCACGCTTGTTCCACCTGTCGCCCAAATATTTCTCCAAGCGCATAAAGCAGGAAACGGGTGCCTCTGCCGGAGAGTGGATTGACCGTTACATCGTGCTTCAGGCCAAGTCACTGCTCACACGTCGGCGCGACCTCTCCATTCAGCAGATAGCCGACCGGTTGGGGTTCTCGGAACAGTCGTCCCTAAGCCGCTTCTTCAAGACCAAGGTGGGGCTGTCGCCTTCGGACTTCAGGGAGGACCTGCACATCAGCGCGATGTCGTAATATCTACAGGGCAGAAGTTATCTTAGATAGGGATTGTAGCAACGCTCTGTGGCGGCTGTGGTGACAGGTCCGTGTCCAGGGTAGATCTTGACATCGTCGGGTAGGGCAGCCATCAGCTTCTGGAGGGCTGTTATGAGCTGGGTGTAGTCGCCTCCGGGGAAGTCGGTGCGTCCTATGCTCTGGGCAAAAAGGTTGTCGCCACTGAAGAGGATGCGTTCATCGGCACAGTAGTAGCATACTCCGCCTGTTGTATGGCCAGGGGTGAAATGCACCGAGAGGCTGTGGTTGCCGAATGTGATGGGTTCGGACACGTCAACAGGCTCGCCTGCAGGTCCGAAGTCGCGGTGGAAGGCTTTCAGCTGCATGAAGACTGGCGGCTGCGACGAGGCATGGAGGAACATGTCCATGTCGGACGGATGCATACGGGCTGCCAGCTTATACCTATTATATATATAGCCTGCTCCAAGGATATGGTCGAAGTGGGCGTGGGTCAGGAGGTGAGCCACAGGGTGCAGCCCGTTGGTCTCAATATAGTTGGAGATTGCGGTAAGCTCTTCGTCGTAGTAGGCACCGCAGTCGATGATGACAGCCTCGTGGGTCTCATCGCTCACAACATAGCAGTTCTCCTGAAGGGGATTGACGGTGAAAGTTTTGATTATCATAATTAAAGCCCCACCCCCACCCCCTCCCGTGAGGGAGGGGAGAGGGCTGGCGTACTGAATTCTTATATTTGAACATAAACTACATACTTCTCTGCAAAGTATTCCTCCTGGAAGAAGTCGCTGATGGGAGTGATGAGGGTCTCACGTCTGACAGCGGCGCGTTCACGCTCCAGTTCGCCGCCCTTCAGGGCTATCAGCCCGTTGGGCAGGGCATTGTTGCTGGCCTTGGAGATATGGCGTTGTGACATCTTCACAAGGTCGGCCAACGGCATCACGGCGCGGCTCACCACAAAGTCGGCCTTTCTGGGAAGCTTCACCTCCTCGACACGTGCCTGCTGGGTGGTTACGTTCTTCAGCCCCAAAGCCGCTGTCACCTCATTGCATACACGTATCTTCTTGCCAACGGAGTCAAGGAGGTGGAAGTGGGTGTCGGGAAACATGATGGCCAGTGGTATGCCGGGGAAACCGCCACCGGTGCCGAGGTCGAGAACCTCTGTTCCAGGCCGGATGTTGATGACCTTGGCTATGGCCAGAGAGTGAAGCACATGGTGCTCGTAGAGATTGTCAATGTCCTTGCGACTGATAACGTTTATCTTCGCATTCCAGTCGTGGTAGAGGTCGTTGAGGGCTGCATACTGCTCGCGCTGTTCAGGCGAGAGGGTAGGGAAGTATTTCTGAATGATTTGCATAAGCTAGAGGTGGGCTTTGCGCTTGAAGGCTATGGACAGCATGGCACAGCAGCCCATAGCGAATGGATAATATAGATATGGTATGATTTCAACGGGACTAATGGCGGCCAGGCCTGCTGCCATCAGCAGCTGGGCACCGTAGGGAAGCAGCGATTGTGCAAGACAGGAGAACGTGTCCAGCAGGCTGGCAGAGCGGCGAGGGTCGATGCCGAAGCGGAGGGCTATCTGGCGAGCTATAGGACCAACGGTGAGTATGGCAACTGTGTTGTTGGCGGTGCAGACGTTGGTGAACGCCACCAGTGTGGCAATGGTAAACTCGGCTCCACGGCGACCTTTAATCATGCGGGTGGTGCGCCTGATGAAGAAGTCTATGCCTCCAGCATGTTTGATCAGCTCCATGAGTCCGCCTGCTAGCATGGATACTATGACCAGCTCGCTTATTCCCATCATGCCCTCACCCATAGCCTTCATCCAGCCCAGCAGGTCGTAGCCGCCATAGGCCATGCCAACAATGCCGCTGAGTATAACCCCCACTGTCAGCACCACCAACACCTCTACGCCGGCAAGAGCTGTGACCAGCACAACGATGTAAGGCAGAACCTTCAGTGCATCGATGGGGGTGCTGGTGACTGCTGTGTGGAGCTGTGTACCCATCACCACGTACAGCAACAGACAGCCCACGGCGGCTGGTGTCACCACACGCAGGTTCACACGGAATTTATCGCTCATGCGACAGCCCTGTGTACGAGTAGCCATGATGGTGGTGTCGGAGATAAAGCTGAGGTTGTCACCGAAGAATGCCCCTCCCACCACGATACCAACAATCATAGCTGTGTCCATGCCTGCGCTCTCAGCCACCCCCGCTGCTATTGGGGTCAGAGCCACAATGGTTCCAACGCTTGTGCCGATGCTGAGGGAGATGAAGCAGGCAGCCAGGAATAATCCAGCCAAGATGAGACGGTCGGGCAGGCACTGCATGGCCAGTTGCACTGTGGCATCCACTGCACCCATAGCCTTGGCGGAGGCGGCAAAGGCACCAGCGAGGAGGAATATCCACAGCATCATCATCACGTTGGGCTGACCCGCACCGTGCGAGAACACGTCAACACGCTCCTTCAATGTACCTGGACGAAGGACTGCGATGGCGTAGATGCAGGTCAGCAGGAACGCCACTCCCACAGGTATGTGGTAGAAGTCGCCTGCCAGGATACTGCCTCCCAGGTACGTCAAGAGAAATACGGCTATGGGGCTGAGTGCTATGAGTCCGTGTCGCATTGCAAGTTATATTTTCATGCAAAGATATGATTTAATTCTCAGCTCAGAGTCGCTGGAGGACGTGAAAGCATACGAAAAATGATGATTGTTTGACAAAAAACGCATAATAGGAGGTCATATACAAGGATTATGCCTACTTTTGCGGTGCAATATGCAATATTAATTAATCCTGTATTATATGTCAAAAATCGTAACACTTGGCGAGCTGATGCTGCGCCTGTCGCCTCAGGGCAATGACCGTTTCATCCAGAGCGAGAGCTTCAGGATAATCCCTGGTGGTGGTGAAGCCAATGTGGCAATCTCACTTGCCAACTATGGTCATGATGCTGTGTTCGTAACCAAACTGCCCAAGCATGAGATAGGTCAGATAGCCCTCAACGCCATGCGTCGATATGGCGTTTGCACAAAGTACATAGCTCGGGGTGGAGAGCGCGTAGGACTCTATTATGCCGAGACTGGCGCATCCATGCGTCCGTCTAAGGTTATATACGACCGCGCCCACAGTGCCATTGCAGAAGCCGACCCGAAGGATTTCGACTTCGATGCCATCATGGACGGTGCCGACTGGTTCCACTGGAGCGGTATTACACCTGCCATCAGCGACAAGGCTGCAGAACTGACACGTCTGGCTTGTGAGGCTGCAAAGCGTCACGGTGTCACAGTGAGCGTGGACCTGAACTTCCGCAAGAAACTGTGGACAAGCGAGAAAGCCATCAGCGTGATGCGTCCTCTGATGAAGTATGTCGATGTATGCATTGGTAACGAGGAGGATGCTGAACTGTGTCTCGGCTTCAAGCCTGATGCTGACGTGGAAGGTGGTAAGACAGATGCTGCCGGCTATGAGGGCATCTTCCGTCAGATGCGCGAGGAGTTCGGCTTCAAGTATGTGGTTTCAACCTTGCGCGAAAGCTTCTCGGCTACTCATAATGGCTGGAAGGCTCTCATCTTCGATGGCAAGGAGTTCTATCAGTCGAAGCGCTACGATATTGACCCAATCATAGACCGTGTGGGTGGTGGCGACAGCTTCTCCGGCGGTCTAATCCACGGCTTGCTCACCAAGGCCACTCAGGGGGAAGCCCTCGAGTTTGCCGTGGCTGCATCAGCTCTGAAGCACACCATAAACGGTGACTTCAACCTGGTAAGTGTGGATGAGGTAGAAGCCTTGGCTGGTGGCAATGCCAACGGCAGAGTGCAGAGATAACGGTAATTTGACAATTTGACAATTTACACTTTTACAATTGCTGCGAGACCGTGACAGAGGAAGAGTTGAAACATAGGCTAAAACAGTTTGCTATTCGTATAGTTAAGATGGTTGACTCTATGCCTAACACTATTTCGTCAACGGCTATAGCACGTCAAGTAGTTCGCTCTGGTACATCACCTTCAGCAAACTATCGAGCTGCATGTATTAGTAAATCAGAAAAAGATTTCCTCAATAAACTAAAGATGGTTGAAGAGGAACTTGATGAAACCTTGCACTGGTTGGAGATTATAATGGAAACTGATATACTTCCCGAAAGGCGTATTCTGCCATTATATCAAGAGAACAAGGAACTGTTCAGCATTATTGTAAAGTCAATTGTCACCACTAAAAACAACATAAACCAAAAAAGGACACCAATTGTAAAATTGTAAATTGTCCAATTGTATAATTGTCCAATTGTCAAATAGATTACAGTCTCTTCAATTGTGATATTGTAAATTGTCAAATTGTAAAATTATATTATGGCAAGATTCGATAAGTTGGCTGTGATGGCCAAAATCAAGGAGGCACCAATGGTGCCGGTGTTCTATCACAAGGATGCTGAGGTGGCAAAGAAGGTCATCAAGGCTTGTTATGATGGCGGTGTACGCGCCTTCGAGTTCACAAACAGAGGCGATTTCGCTCATGAGGTGTTTGCCGAGTGCGTCAAGTTCGCAGCCAAGGAATGCCCTGAGTTGGCTCTTGGTGTGGGGTCTGTTGTTGATGCTCCTACCGCAGCACTATACATCCAGCTGGGTGCCTGCTTCGTTGTAGGGCCTCTGTTCAATCCTGAGATTGCACCAGTCTGCAATCGTCGTCTCGTTCCTTACTGCCCAGGATGCGGCAGTGTAAGCGAGATTGGCAAGGCTCAGGAACTGGGTTGCGACCTCACCAAACTCTTCCCAGGTGATGTTTATGGTCCTAATATGGTTAAAGGCCTAATGGCTCCTATGCCATGGTCGAAGATTATGGTAACTGGCGGTGTTGCTCCTGAGGCAGAGAACCTTAAAGGTTGGTTCAAGGCTGGTGTTTATTGCGTAGGCATGGGCAGCAAGCTCTTCCCGAAAGATAGGGTAGAGGCTGGCGACTGGCAGTATATCACCGACAAATGCCGTGAGGCTCTCGGCTATGTTGCCGAAGCTCGCAAGAAGTAGCAATCCCCTATTTATGCGAAGCTTCCTGTTGGTATTTGTCCTTTTATGTGCTTCTGTCGTGTACTCACAGACACAACTCGTGTCGGACGGTGAAGTTGTGGCCTATGGCATCAGACAACGAGGCTCTGTACCGCCAGCTCTTCATGAGGTTATGTACCGGCAAGGGGCGAGGCTGGTTGAGAACAGTTCAGTGAAGCATAAGCCGAGCAGGGCTGTGAGGATATTAGGCATTGAGCAACCTGTTACAGCCGTACAGCCTTTGCTCCGGAGCATTCGTAGCCAGGAGGCCCCATACAACTGGCTTTGTCCGCACTGGATATCTAATGATGGAAGTGAGAGCGAAGCCCGATGTCTGTCAGGATGTGTGGCCACCAGCTTGGAACAGATCCTGGCATACTATCGTTACCCAGAGGTCTTGCAGGACACCCTTTATGGTTGGAGAACAGACAATTATGTGTTGGCCGACATGCTGCCTGGCACACGCTTTGACTGGGATAACTACCTGGATGACTATCGTGGGGATTATACCGATGCGGAAGGAATGGCTATTGCATTGCCAACTCTGGCATGCGGTATGGCTGTGAAGATGCAGTATGGGCTAAACGCCTCTGGTGCAAGCCTATACAGGGCTGTGGAACCGCTGCGGCGTGCGTTTGGATATGGGTCGGTGCGGTATTATGACAGGGTGATGTACACCCCCGAACACTGGCATCAGATGTTGCGGCATGAGTTGCAGCAAGGCAGACCCGTGGCCTACACGGGGCATAATATGGCGTTGAATGGACATGCTTTCAATATAGATGGCTATGACAGCAACGGCTTCTACCATGTCAACTGGGGGTATGACGGCAACTACGACGGCTATTATGACCTCGATTGGCTGTGTCCCTGGGAACCCACTGACAGAGACACACTGGGCATTGCTGAAGGTTTCTTCTGCAATCAGACTATGCTCTGCATGCATCCCTCAGCAGATGTGGATGTACTGGAACCCGACACATTGGATTTCATGAATTTGGGAGTGCGGTTGGATAGTATATGCTTCTTACGCCAGCCCGCTACCAATGGATATGTAGCAGCTGATTTCTATTTCCACAACGAGGACTCACAGGCCGTTACCTACACCTATGAGGTCATGACCTACCTCCCAACTGATACCGCCGTCTTTATGCAGGCTGATTATGTCGGGTTGTCGAGAGTGCAGATGGAAGCTGGAGAACGGCAGCGACAACGTGTCTATCTCTCTTTCGATGTGGCGGGACAGCGCATTCTTGGCATCTCTCACGATGATGAGACTATACCGTTCAGTATGCCTGTCAATATCAGACGCGATGGTGTGCCAACATTGGAGTGGGGTGGGGTGGAATACACAGCCTGTGACACCTCTGCAACTTTCTCCATCCCTGTGAGCAATACGGCTCAAGATGGTGTGGCGGGCAGTCTTGTCACCTTCTGTCTTTATGAGGATTCCTATTCCACAGAGGACTTGCGGCATTGGACGGTACTAGATCTGCCAGCTGGAGCTTCCGACACCCTCACAACTGTGTTCAATGGCCTACACCCCGACACTCGCTATCACTTCATGGTCAGATGCCCTTGGGCGGTGCAAGGAGAAGTGACATTCACTACAACACAAACTGTCGGTGTGAGTGTGTCATCAGATTATCCCAACATCTTTGACAGCAGGCAGTATGATTTGAGTGGACGAATGGTGACAAGTAGATACAAGGGCTTGAAAATCAGCAAGGGACGTAAGCATTATGAACATTGATGGCATCATAGACAAATATTATTCTGACAATAGCGAATTGCGTCATATCCTCCTGACCCACAGCCGGTCTGTTGCGGAGATGTCACTTGATGTGGCGCAACGACACAAGGAACTTGCTGTTGACCGCGAATTTCTATACGAGGCTGCTATGTTGCATGACATTGGCGTGTTCCTGACGGATGCACCAGGGATTTGTTGCTATGGCACAGAACCATATATCCGTCACGGGCTTCTTGGCGGTGAGTTGTTGCGCAGTGAGGGGCTGCCACGTCATGCACGAGTGGCGGAGAGGCATACAGGCACAGGTCTGACGGTGGAAACTATTATGCGACAAAGTCTGCCTCTGCCGCCATGCGATTTCTCTCCCGAAACCATTGAGGAGCAGATAGTTTGCTATGCCGACAAGTTCTTCTCAAAATCCCATCTGGAGCGGGTACGCACACCCGAGCAAGTGCTTCGCAGCTTGGAGAAATATGGAGAAGAGGGACTTGTTCGAATGAGACATTGGATGGAGTTGTTCAAATAGTGCCAAACAACATAGGGTCATAAAATTGTATGATAGTTTCGATTATTATTCCTGTTTATAATGTTGTGGCTTATATTGAGCGCTGCATCAGGTCGGTGATGAACCAGACCTATAGCGATATTGAGTGCATTATCGTGGATGATGCCTCCCCCGATGACAGTATAGCTATTGCTGAACGCCTTATAGCTGAGTATATAGGACCTGTTCGGTTCCAAATATTGCATCATGAACAGAACCGAGGTCTGTCAGCAGCCCGTAATACGGGCATCGATGCCGCGACAGGTGACTATCTCTATTTCCTAGACAGCGATGATGAGATAACACCAGACTGTATTGAGAAACTGGCGAGCTATGTATTGGACGACAAGTCTTTAGAAATGGTGATGGGCAACCATCAGGTGATATCAATGGATGAGACGAAGAAACCCAAGTGTCGTCTTCTCCTAGCACAACCGATGGAATTTCATTCGAATAAGGCCATTAGAGATTACTATTATGGCAGACGACCTATGTATATTTTTGCATGGAACAAGCTGATTAGTAAGGACTTTATTGTCAAGCATCAGATTGGTTTCAAGGAGGGCCTCTTGTGGGAGGATGTCCTGTGGATATTCATTGTAATGAAGTATCTCAGTCATCTCCTCATAATACCAGACATTACCTACAAATACTATAGGCGGCCCAACTCCATCACATCAAAGGTCAGTAAAAAGGAGAAATCACATAGTTTTGGTCTGATTCTCTCTGAAATAGTTGGCGACTTAACCCCTGGTGATAGCGCTCGTGAAGCTCGGCACTATATCAAGGGTTTCTGTTTATTTTATCTTGAAGAACCTACCTATCCTGTATTCCGTCAGGTTGCAAGCCGGTATCTGGAAATATTGAGGGATAACCATTGTTTCAAAGAATGGCTTATGCTCAAAACTACAATATGTTTTTCGGGCTTTGACTTAGGAAGAACCATCCTCCAGTATGTGGGTAAGAGATTGAAAAGGGTTATACGTTAATTTGTACAATACTAGAAGCAGGCTCAAATCAAGTAAACAGGGCATAAATCCATATTTATCCACCTTCCTTCTGCAATTTACATCTGTTTTCGTAACTTTGCAGCGACTATTCATATAGTCACGTCCTCATTGGAACGATACTTTAGGTTTTGGCCCCATATACCTTTTTTAACAAGATTGCTCTTGTATGGAACGTGGAATACGAGAATTGGCTTACGAACATAGGTTCATAAATTGATTGCAGATAATGATAAAGATACATTACGATTTCTTTTATCACATCTACGAATACCTCTATCTGTTCGTAATGGTTATTTATATGGGGCAGATGACGCCTGATTTGGGACGTATGGTAGGCAAGCTATCAGGCAATCCTATACCGTTGCTAATTCCAATTATTATGACCGTCATACTTCTTATGCGTAATCCAATCAGTTTTGGCAACAATAGATTGTGGCAACTGACAAGTATTATGCTCATTTGGTCTGTTGGTGTCTGTTATAAGTTTCATGATTTCACTTCGAGTAATCTTTCTTTTTACTTATTCTTGATTTATGCCATTTTTATTGCTTACATCCATATCCGAGTTTATGGACGTGATATATTCCCCATATATGAACATATTATTGTTGTTTTGTCTGTTATAAGCCTTTGTCTTTGGGGGGCGGGAATGCTATTTCCAGAATTAGATAGCTACTTTCGTCAATTCCCAGAAACAGCAAGCGGCAATAATGTTCTATATTTATTTCATTGGACAGATCCTGCCAAAAGTCAAGTCCTTAATGATTTCCTTGTTCGTAACCAGGGTTGCTCATGGGAACCAGGGCGTTTTTCTATCATGCTTTTACCAGCTATCCTTATTAATTTATCACGAGAGGGTATTACATTCCGAGGAAACAAAAAAATTATCATATTACTTTTAGCTCTCGTCAGTACTTTCTCAACTACAGGTTACAGTATTGCCATTCTTATCTATTTCATCTATTGGTTTGATCGTATCAATGTTAGAAGCGTTCTGACCTTTTTTTTTATAGCACTTCCACTTTCCGTATTTGTCTTTTCTCTTGATTTTATGGGGGAAAAGATTGAAAAACGAGCCAATTTTGAGGGATTGACACGTGAACGCATGCAAGGTATCAAATACAATGCAAGAGAACATGGTGATGAGTACTTGGGATCAATCGACCGCTTTGAGTCTGCTTATTTTGAATGGGTAAACTTCCAACAAGAACCACTTCTTGGATACGGAAGGAATGTTGATCATAGTTGGTTCCGCCAAAATATTTCAAAGAACTTTTTCCTCACAGGTGGTCTTGTAAAGATCCTAAGCCAATATGGAATATTCATGGGCGCATTATTGTATCTTATTCTATTCTATTCTTCCATTAGGATAAGTAAGACGTGCTGGAATCAGCAAAGGTTCGCATTTGTTATCATTCTATTGCTCTCCTCAATTTCATATCCAATCTTTTGCATCCCGGTCTTTACTTCTTTTTGGCTTTATGGACTATTTGGCTATGATGAAGATGAGGTTAACGAAGAGGATATAGAATACTTAGAGACAGAAGACATCTATGGGGTTGAAGAAAAATAGCAAGCAAGCCATTGTCCTTTATGTCTGCACCTTGTTTGGGGTATTGGTTGGGATGCTGGTGTCTATTCTTAACACCCGCAACCTTGCACCAAGCGAGTATGGAGATGTCCGATATGTTAACAACATCATCCAGATGTTGTCTGGTATTTTCCTTTTCGGTTATTTTGTAACCGGTAGCCGCCTCCTTGCCATCGCAAAAAACAAGGAGGAGGCTGCACAGATTAAGGGAGGATTGGTAACCATACTCGGATTGACAGTCGCCCTGATGATGGTATGTATGGTGGCTTGTGGCATCATCCATCACTACATATTACATCGGGATTTTGCGTGGCTTTTCTACACCGCTATCCCTGTTTGCGGCTCAGTGCTTCTTCTTAACTACATGAATACATCTGCACAGGGCGATAACAGCATCTATTCTATTGCGGCGGCACGATTGCTGCCAAGCGCCTTTTACTTGGGTATTGCCTATTATGTTTATGCTCACTTTGGTGCCTCAAACTGGCTCATGCTGGTTTTGCAGAATGGTATTGCTATGATTGTGCTTGGTGCTATTATATGGTACAACAAACCTTCATTCAAGAATCTAAGGCAATCTTTTAAAGCCTTGCAAAAAGAAAACAAGTCCTATGGCCTGCAAGTATATTACGGTTCAATTGCGAATGTTTCTGTCCAATATATTGCAGGCATTACACTAGGTATGTTTGCTACAGATAATGCCAATGTTGGATTTTATTCTCTAGCTCTTACTGTGACTGGTCCATTAGCTCTGCTACCAAGCATCATAGGCACAACCTACTTTAAGCGTTTCGCTCACGAAAGCAACATTAGTCGCAGAATACTTCTTTCCACGTTTTCTTTGGCACTAATCTCATTGATTGGTTTTGTTCTTTTGATATATCCTGTTGTCGGATTTCTTTATGACGAAAGGTATTCAGACGTAGCACTCTTTGCATGTATTTTATCCATCGGATTCACATTTCATGGTCTAGGAGATGTCTTTAACCGATTCTTGGGTGCTCACGGGCAAGGAACGTCGTTGCGCAACGGAGCATTCATCTCTGGAGCCATTGCTTTGGTTGGCTACACTATAGGTGTCTATTACTTCGGCATATGGGGAGCTATTTTCACTAAGATTTCCGCATCATTGACATACTTTGCCTCTATGGTAGTGTTCTACTTCTGCTTCGTTAGGAATAAATCTAATGCACCAGAAACGTAGCCACAAATTAATAATTTTTGAATCCACTTTAAAAAGTCGGATAGTCCGACCGATTAATATATTACGTTAGTTTAACACAATATCGCTCTTTGACATTTTGCAATCTGGAGATAATAGTGTACCTTTGTACTATCAATACGAGGTATCACATGTCATTC
>JAFZQR010000024.1 GCA_017620295.1 Bacteroidaceae bacterium | reverse complement strand
TAAGTAGGTGTTCACAATTAGTTTTATGTATTTGTTCAGCTATTTGGATGCAGATTGTTCTTTTCTCCGAGGGAGCAGAGCGGACTCTGTGACTGAGGATAAAAGGAAAAGATGCGCCAAAGAGCGAACAAAGACATGTAAGCACCTACAATTCTGGATATAGTAAAATAATTTTGAACACCTACTTATCATGTCTAAGGTTTTGCTTATCAATGGTAGTCCGCGTGAGAACGGCAACACATATCGCGCTCTCATGGAGGTGGCTACAACACTCAATGCCGAAGGTGTTGACACACGCATTATAAGTATTGGAAAGAAGGCTGTGCAAGGTTGCATAGCCTGCGGTTGGTGTGGGCGTATTGGGGCTTGTACATTCCGCGACGAACTCTACTTCAGCATCATGCGTGAGATTAAGGACGGCATAGATGGTCTTGTCGTTGGCTCACCAGTCTATTATGGTGGACCTAACGGTTCTTTATGCGCTCTGCTGGATCGAGTGTTCTATTCGTTGGGTCATTTGTTGCAGTATAAGCCAGCTGCCAGTGTGGTGGTATGTCGCAGGGGTGGAGCCACTGCCACGTTTGACCGTCTCAACAAGTACTATACCATGATGAACATGCCTGTGGTCAGCTCGCAGTATTGGAATCTGGCCTATGGGCAGTCGCCAGGACAGGTAGAACAGGATGAAGAGGGCATGCAGACCATGCGCACCCTGGCTCGTAACATGGTTTGGATGATCAATAACCTCAGTGGCCAACCACAACAAGAACGCCGCGTCTGGACAAACTTCATACGCTAGAAACCAAATAATTGCACCAAATTCTTTCGTCATTCCATATTTCTCCCTACTTTTGCCATGTGATCTTTGCCAATCCTCAAGTAATTACCACTTTTGTCACGATAAACAGCCAAATAGGAAATAACCATGATAGTAGCAAATCCCATATACGACATCGTGTTCAAATACCTTATGGAAGATGAACGTATCGCCCGTACCATCCTTTCTGCCTTGTTGAAGAAGGAGGTAGTGAGCGTGGCTGTACGTCCTCATGAGTACACGAATGATCAGCGTTCCAGCCTCTCTGTGTTTCGTATTGATTTCGGAGCCACAGTCCGCGAGTCCGACGGCACAGAGCGGCTTATCCTCGTGGAACTTCAGAAGACGTGGCTTGAGACAGAGACGCTTCGTTTCCGTCAGTATCTTGGAGTGCACTACTCTAATCCGAAGAACATGATTGACGGTCATGCACTTCCCACCGTAGCGGTTTACCTGCTTGGTCACAAGGTAGGCGACATTGATGAGCCTGTTCTTTATGTACACCACGAGTCATACGACTACTACGGGAACATCGTAACTAAGGGACTTCCCAATGCCTTCATCGATAGTCTCACACACGACAGCATCATCGTGCAGATACCTCGACTACACGGGCAGATCAACAACCGTTTGGACATGGTGCTGAGTATCTTTGACCAGACACGAAAAGACGAACTCGACGAGCACGTACTGCGACTTGACGAACAGATTTATGCCAGTGACAGTGATATGGAACACATACTTCATCGATTGACCATGGCGGCGGCAGATGCTGATATGCGCCATGATATGAATGTCGAGGATGAATATTTCTCTGTAATAGAAAAGCGAGACACCGAAATCCTGATAAAAGACAGGAAATTAGCAGAGCAGACAGTTCAGATTCAGGAGCAAGCTGTTCAGTTACAGGAACAGACAGCTCAGATTCAGGAGCAGACAGCTCAAATCCAGGAGCAAGCTGTTCAGTTACAGGAGCAGACAGCTCAAATCCAGGAACAAGCTGTTCAGTTACAGGAGCAAAATCTCATAATACGCTCATCCATAGCCATGCTGCTTAAAGCAGGAATGAGTATCGAAGACATAGCGTCAAAACTAAACCTAACTCCCGAAGTGGTACGTCAGATGATGACTTAGAAACAATCTTGTCAGCACGCATCTTTTGCGAGAAGAATGCACCTACTTAATTCTGCCCTCAGACGTTGAAGCTTCGGTTTCTATCTATGCCGCTGATGGTCGCCTAACTAAGCAAACAGGTGTCGTAGGTAATCGCATTGGTATCGCTGGTCTTCCTGCAGGAGCTTATGTCCTCTCTCTCCGTTGATGGCAAAAAACAATCTGCTACATTTGTGAAAGAGTAAACTTTGAAATTTACATTTGTTATTCCCTTACTCCCTTACTCCTGACTATCCCATAAAAATATAATCCGAATTGCTTTGCAGTTCGGTTTTTTTCTACTTTTGCCCTATGCAATGTGATGCATGGATCTTTTTTATTTGCAACAAGATAAGAAAATACAATGAATACAACAGTACAAGCCACTGCGGCAGAACCAGGCATCATAACGCCACTTGATGCTCTTTGGACTCTTATACAAGGTCAGACGAAAGCAGTCCGAAAAGCTCTCGCTAAGCGGATTCTTGAGGAGGAGCAGGTGGCAAAGGCTCGGCAGGAGGCAATGGTAAAGGAGAGCCTGACAAAGGCATTTGGAGAACTCCATTCTGGGAGAGCAAAGCATAACGCTAGAACCCTGTTCACACATTAGTTTCTTGCACATGAAAGTCATATTTGACTACCTGCCAGAATTTGAATCAAGGGCAAAAGACTTGGCGAAAAAATACAAGTCCTTTTGATAGAGAATGCTGAATAGGCATATATTATAAACATCTATCCCGCAGCGGCGGGATAACATACACTTTATTTGCTCAATTTTCCCTGACGAACTGCTACACCGAAAGGAAAAGTAAGGGCAATCAATCTACAAATGGAGCTTGCGCGTATAGCGCAGGCTAATCCATAATGTTTGTAGAGGTTGTAGCAGACCTGTCTGGGAATTATGTGAGAGGCCTGCGCTTTTCTTATGTCCATTTGATTAGTGCTGGTTTCCCCATTGCCTTGAAATCTAGTATTAACCTTAATGACAATTCAATTATTCAAAACTCGTTGATAGGTAACCCGAAACACAATGATAGTTTTGGATGACGTTTCAACCACGTCAAGAGAGTTATTTACATTTTTTTGACATTTCATTTGTCCAATTCGTTATTCATCATTACTTTTGCAATACTTTCCTCATTTTAGAGGATTTGTGCTGACAGCGGTCGGCTTCTTTTTTCGAATTAAAGCGAAGCGTTATGCTCGTCTTGCAGTCTGAAACCTAGGAAATTTCAAGCATGGCAAGAGAACATGATAGCTTCCACGTGTAAGCGTGGAATGTTGTCTCTTATCTCCCATGCAAGGTTTTTCCTAGGACCACAGACTGGAGAAGTGGATACAGTTCCACGCTTCATGTATTAATTATGGCCTAAAATAGCATTTGCACTTTTTGGAACTGGATGGGCAAAAGACAAATTATTTATGAAACCAAAGTTATTGAACAAATTCAGGTTGCGAACCGTATTGTTCGTATCTCTGATGTGTACAGCCTTAACTGGGGCACGGGCAGGTGAAGAGTCGGTGACATTCTCAGAGCAGAACTATACAAATGGGGCTGCTGTTGAGTCTTATCTAGGCTCTGCCTTCTCTATAACGTTTGACAAAGGGTCAAACAGCAATGCTCCTAAGTATTACGACTTAGGTTCTGCTATCCGTTGCTATGGTGGAAACACTTTTACGGTCACTAGTAATTACACTATCACAGATATCACACTTACTTTTGGTACAGGTGATGGAACAAATGAAATAACAACCGATGTAGGTACATACGATAGCGGTTCATGGACTGGGTCTGCTACCGAGGTTACATTCACAATTGGTGGTACAAGAAACAATCGCCGTATAGCATCTGTTACAGTAACTTATAACACAAGCAGTTCTACACCAGAAGTAGTAGCTAAGCCCACTTTCACTCCAGCCTCAGGCACTTATCTTGAGGCACAAAGTGTGACTATAGGTTGTATGACAAACGGTGCTACAATCTATTACACACTCGACGGTTCAGACCCAACGACAAGCAGTAATGTTTATTCCAATGCCATCCCTGTTAGTAAAACGACAATAGTCAAAGCCATTGCCGTGAAGAGTGGCATGGACAACAGCAGCGTAGCCAGTGGCGAATATATTATTCGCTCTTTAGGGCATGATGGCACAAAGTCCAATCCATATACGGTTGCAGATGCCCGTATTGCCATCGATGCAAATACTGGACTAACTAATGTTTATGCAACTGGAATAATCTCTCAAGTAGATACTTATAATAGCAGTTATAACAGTATTACCTATTGGATTTCAGATGATGGCACAACAGCAAACCAGTTACAAGTTTATAGTGGAAAAGGCTTAGACAATACTAATTTTACATCTAAAGATGAAATCGAAGTAGGTGCTACTGTTGTGGTCTATGGAACCCTTAAGAAATATGGTAGCACCTATGAATTTGAACAGAACAATTACCTGACAAGTTATAAAGCTCCCGCAGGAGAGGACGATGACCCCTTTGTAAACGACGATCCCAATGCGGAAATAGGCGATGTAGTCTTGAGCGCTCCCATAGTTGATGACGTCCGCCAAGTTCCAACGATAGGAACAACAGGTTTTACAGCCAATACAGTTGGATATCTATATCATGTCGGCTCAGGCAAATTTTTTGCTGAAAGTAGTATAGGTACACAAGCTAGCATCAGCGAGACAGGTATTCTAGTGAAATTTACAGAAAGTTCCACTGCTTACCTCTTGAACAGCTACTCACAGAATAGTTCGGATGGTGCGGGATGGTATCATGCCTATTATGCCAGTGAGACTGCTTTGACCCTAGATGGTAAGAATCCAGCCCACCGTAGGTTTGCTATTGTCAATAATGGCAATGGTACCTTCCGCCTGACACCATGGGCAAGTGATTCCGAATATGACATCTATTCAGGTTCTTTTTTCGTAGGTTTAGCGAAGAGTAATAGCTCGTCTAATACCGCACTGTCCCCATTCCTCCTTCCCGACGAAGGTGATGTGGACTGGGCAATGGTGACAAAGGCTCAATACAAGTCGTATGTACTCTCCTTGGAACTTTACAACAAGGCACAGGAACTGAAAGCCTTGATAGACCAAATAGAGGAGTTGAATGGCGATGCCAGCAGCGTCAAGAACGTATATCTCAATGCAGATGCCAATAAGACAGAGATTGAGGAAGCCATCACTGAAGCTGAAGCACTTTATCAGCTAGCCATCAAGAACAAGCCTGAATACGTACAGCCGCTGCTTGAAGAGGCAATGTCTGAGATGCAAGCCTATAGCACTTCTTTAATGGGTAAGACAGAATTTGCAGCACTGACGCAGGCACTGGCTGATGCACAAGCTGCTATCGATAGCCAGATTGGTGTGACCATGACTGAAGCCCTGAACAATCTTAACAGCGTAAAGGAGACCGTGGTAGCATCTGTAAACCAATTCCAGTCGGAAGGAGTGGAGACCAGCCTTGCGAACTTAAAAAATGTACTCAGTACAGCCCCTGCTAATTCGACAGTAGTACCATCAGATGTTTCAGGTGTTTATAATGGTATATCATATATCGCAGAACAGGCAAATGGAAGAAATGAACCATCATATAATACAGAGGGTGGTGATTTGCGCATTTATGCAAATGGCGCATTCACTATCACCAGCAATGCTGGCAATATCTCTTCTGTAGTGTTCAATTTGTCTTACCAAGGTGTAAGGCGCTTAGCAGCAATAACGGCAACCACAGGTACAGTCTCGAAACAGGCTGCTGGTGACCAAACCGTAACATGGACCGGTAATGCAACATCAATAACCTTTACTGTAAGTGACAATGCTGAATTTGGCACAGATGGTAGTGAAAGAGCTGGTCAGTTTGATTTTACCGACTTCATTGTAACCACCGTAGGTCTGGCAAAATACTATGTAGTGACTAAGACTTCCATTACGGCCCTAGTAGAGAGTATTGAAGGAAACACTGGCTATGAGACCAGTGAGATAAGCCAACTTAAGGCTGATATAAGTACAGCTGCAAACGACTACTACACATCTGTTGCCGCTTATCAAAAATTAGAAACAGCAGTTGGGAAATTGCAACAACTTGTAAGTGAGAAAGCCAGCCAGACAACGATAGAAGCAGCCCAAGAGCTGATGAACAGAGCCGTTGAAGGGTATAATTCATGTACTCTGAACAATCAGGAGGCTAACGAACTCACAACTTCACTAGACAATCAGAAGTCAACACTACAAAGCTCTATTGAAAAATATACTAATTTGGCAACAGCTCTTGAGCAACTTAGGAGTGAACTTGACGAAAACAACAAGGTTGCAACTGCTGTACGTGAGGCTTCACACACACTGTACGATGAGACTAGCCAAGCGTATGAAGACGGCTCTATCATAGACAGTCAAGTAGATGCAAAGATTGTGGAACTGAATAATAGCTATAATATGCTCCACAATTATGCAAACTATTATCAGCGTTTAGACCAAGCTATTTCAAGTCTGGAAGCTGTAGTGACTCAAAAAGCTATGCAGAGCCTGATAGATGAAGCAACAACTGTAATATCAGAGGCTAGAGTCGGATATGAGCAAGGATCCATTCTCCTTGACGAGATCAATTCGTCTGTTGAGATTATGAATACATTGGAAGATGACATTTTTACCTCTGCAACTCAATATGCCAACTTAGCCACCGCAATCACAAAACTGCAAAATGCCATCAATGAAGTCTCCGGTGAGACTGCTCATGTATCTCAGTCTGCAGTGACAAGGGCTAACCTGAGACTTACGCAGACAACCAATCAGTATGAGGCTGGTACAATCACCGACGATGATATTCCAGCTCGCATTACTACAATTGATGAGATGTGCGAGACTTTGACCAGGTCTGTCCGCCTCTACAATCAGTTCAATGAGGCTTTGGCAGCACTGAAGGCTGAGCTAGACAAAGAGCAGAAGCTTTCAGCTGCTACATATAGTGCAGCAGAGACACTGTATAATGTCAACAATAGGGCATATGAGGAGGGTTCTATCGAGGATGACAACATTGAGGAGGTAGTTGGCCAGATGCAAGATGCCGTCACCAGCCTGCAGAACTCTTCAGCCCTCTATACACAACTGGCAGGAGCAATTCCTGCATTACAGACTGCGGTGACAAAGAAGGCTATGCAAACTCTCTTGGATGAAGCCAACGATTTGCTTACTACTACACAGGGAGACTATGCTGTAGGTACAATAAACGACGAGGACATTGCTGAGCGTATCAGTGGAATGGAAGCCATAGAGAACAGTATTGATGCATCTGCCACGCAATATGCCATCTTAGCCACCGCTATCACCAAACTGCAAGATGCCATAAACGAAGTCTCTGGTGAGACTGCTCACGTATCGCAGTCAGCTTTGACAAGGGCTAACCTGCGACTTACGCAGACAACCAATCAGTATGAGGCTGGTACAATCACCGACGATGATATACCAACTCGCATTACTACAATTGATGAGATGTGCGAGACTTTGACCAGGTCTGTCCGCCTCTACAACCAGTTCAATGAGGCTTTGGCAGCCCTGAAGGCTGAGCTAGACAAAGAGCAGAAGCTATCAGCTGCTACATATAGTTCCGCAGAGGCACTGTATAAAGCCAACAATACGGCATACGATGAAGGCTCTATCGAGGATGACAATATCGAGGAAGAAGTTGGCAAACTGCAAGATGCCGTCACCAGCCTGCAGAACTCTGCTGCCCTCTATACACAACTGGTAGAAGCAATTCCTGCATTACAGACTGCGGTGACAAAGAAGGCTATGCAAACTCTCTTGAATGAAGCCAACGATTTGCTTACTACTACACAGGGAGACTATGCTGTTGGCACAATCAACGATGAAGAGATTGCAGAACGTATCAGCGACATGGAGGTTATTGAGAGCAGTATTGACGTGTCTGCAACTCATTATGCAAACTTGGCCACTGCCATCACACTGCTGCAAGAGGCTGTTGAGGAAGTCTCTGGTGAGACTGCTCACGTATCGCAGTCAGCTTTGACAAGGGCTAACATGCGACTAACCCAGACAACCAATCAGTATGAGGCTGGTTCAATCGCCGACGAAGATATCCCTGCTCGCATTACAACCATTGATGATTTGTGCGAGACTTTGACTAGATCTGTACGCCTCTACAACCAGTTCAATGAGGCTTTGGCAGCCCTGAAGGCTGAGCTTGACAAAGAGCAGAAGTTGTCAGCGGCTACATATAGTGCTGCCGAGACTCTGTTTAATGACAATAATACAGCATACGAGGAAGGTTCTAAAGATGATGATGACATCCCAGATGCAATCAGTTTACTCAACGCTGCTGTTACAAATCTGCAGAATTCAACAACACTCTACGCGCAGCTCAACGCTGCAATCCCGGCGTTGGAAGAGGCTGTTCAAAAGAAAGCCGTGCAAAGTCTGATGAACGAGGCTCAAGAGCTACTTACTGAAGTTCAGGTCGGTTATACCGATGCCACTATTACTGATGCTGATGTTCCAACGTACATCAACAGAATGGAGACTATTGAAACTTCCATAGCCGCTTCCTCTGAGGCATATAAGAACCTTAACAGTGCTATCGTTGCGATGGAGACCGCTGTTTCCACGGCTGAAGGTAATGTGACAAGTAACATGTATGACGCAGCTAGCAGTATGCTCACGGAAGCTCAAAATAAATACGAGCAAGGAACTATTGCAGATGCGGACATCCCAGCCAAAGTCACAGGTTTGAGCAACGCCGCTGCAAATATCATTGCGGCAAAGGATATGAACGCTAAGGTTCAGACATGCACTGAGCAGCTAACAGAACTGAACAATGCTATCGGGGAAGCTGAAGAACTGCTGACTCAAGCGAAAAACGATGTGATGGCCTGTTACATTGAGTCTGCCAAAAAGATTGAAATTGAGGCTAATCTTGAAAGCTATACCAGTGATCTTTCAACCCTAATGAGCGAGCGTGACAATATCACTACTCGTCTAGCTACAGACAAACAGGTACATGCTACAGCAGAAGGTGATATGACCATTTCTTACGCTACAGCCCTTCAGGCCTCCAATACCGATTTGTCGGATATTAGACTGGAGATGGATGAAAAACTGAGTGAATTGAATAGCATGATTGAATATCTCAACAGAGAACCCTTAGCCTCCATCACAACGTCCTCTAACATTGTAGAATTGAAAGGTGAGTACGGCACTTTCTGCTCCGTTATTGACCTAGACTTCACTGACGTGGAAGGACTTCAGGCTTATATTGTTACTGCATATATCCCTGCTGAGGGCAAGATAATCCTTACACGTGTATATAATGTTCCAGCTGGTACAGGTCTCGTTGTACATGGTACGCCAAATGGTCGATACGAGATTCCAGAAGGTGACGGAAGTGCTGTGTTGAGCAACCTGCTCGTGGGTACAAAACGCAGCAAGGTCTTGTCTGTAGAAGAAGATGAAAAGACAAACTGCATCCTTGCAGACGGTTCTTATGGTCTTGGCTTCTATCCAACCTCTGGTGGTATTCTTGCAGCTGGAAAGGCTTACCTTCCTCTGCCAACATCGGCTATCTACCAGCAGAATGGTGTGAAATGCTTTACCCTTGTCTTCGATAATGCCACAGACATTAGAGATGTGATGAATACAGGCCAGCAAGATGTCTGGTATACAATTGATGGAAAGATACTTCAGCAGAAGCCAAGAACGAAGGGTATCTATGTGAATAATGGGAAGCAGGTACTTATCAAATAAATCATGAATCCACTTTAAAAAGTCGGATAGTCCGACCGATTAATATATTACGTTAGTTTAACACAATATCGCTCTTTGACATTTTGCAATCTGGAGATAATAGTGTACCTTTGTACTATCAATACGAGGTATCACATGTCATTC
>JAFZQR010000023.1 GCA_017620295.1 Bacteroidaceae bacterium | reverse complement strand
ACGGAAGTTAAAGGACAATACTTCTGCTATTGGTTATACAAGCCTGCAAAACATTCGTCCTTTAACTTCCTATAACTTCCGCCGCGAAGCGGCATAACTTCCTTTAACTTCCAAGCAAGCGGAGCTTGCGAAAGTCGAGTAGATAATTTGCCAAGTTGAAAGACAGTTGTTAACAGAAACAATCAAAGTAATTATCTAAGATGAACAAGATATATCAAAAACCAAGTGTTGACACTTCATTAGCTCAGACAACACAGATGCTTGCAAACTCCTTTACCAAATATGATACTGGAGCAGATGAAGATGTTGTTCTCACCAAAGAGAGCAGTGACTGGGATAATATCTGGAGCGAATGAAGTGCAGAACCGTCATAGAAAGACCTGAAAACTATGCGTGATAGAGTGACAATATTTTATAAGGATGAGGCGAAAATAATAGACCACAGATTTGCTGGTTCGATTATTTTTGCTACACTCACTCACTCTCTTGTCTTTCTTATAGTTCACAACACAATTTGCGGCGACCCGGCAGGGTGGCCCTATACCGGCGGCATCCTGAGCCAAGCAATGGCACGGGATGCTGCCGTGCGTTTTCCAATCGTGAATTGAACACCTACTTAAACAAATACAGTTTATTATGAGAAGAAATTTTTTCTTGACGATGGCGATGCTGGTGTTCAGTATCGCTGTCAACGGACAGATGTACAACGAGACGTTGCCGAATCCCGACAACGAGCCGGCTCCTGTCCACCCTGTGCCGAGCCAGCGTCAGCTGCTGTGGCAGGAAACGGAGTTCTATGCCTTCTTCCATTTCGGCATGAACACGTTCACTAACGCAGAGTGGGGTGACGGCAGCGAGGCTGAGAGTAAGTTCGCCCCAACCAAGGTACCCAATCCACGTCAGTGGCTCACAGCCGTGAAGGCTGCAGGCATGAAGGGCGGTATAGCTGTGGTGAAGCATCACGACGGCTTCTGCCTCTGGCCCACAGCCACGACCACACATAGCATTGTGAATGCGGGCAACGAGAACGGACGCAATACCAACATCCCTGACTCTTTCTCTGTTGCAGCCCGTGACCTTGGCATGAAATACGGTTTCTATGTATCGCCTTGGGATCTGAACAGCGGCTATTGGGGCGACGGCACCAGCAACTATGTCAACAAGGTGTTCCTGCCGCAGTGCCTGGAGTTGGCCAAGTATGGCAGCGACCAGTTTGAGATGTGGTTCGACGGTGCCACGGGTGGCGACCATGCCGGCTACTACGGCGGAAATAAAGGCACCCGCACTATTTCCGATGCCTCGACCTACTACGACATTCCCAACCTGCGCGACACCGTTCATGCCATTGCCCCCAACTGTGTCATCTGGGGCGTGGGCGATGAAGCCCGCTGGATTGGTAACGAGGCTGGCTGGGCTGGAGAAACAAACTGGTCTATGGGCTGGGGCGAGAGCGGCAACGAGTACAACTGGAAATGGCGTGCTGGCGAGAGCGATGCCAAGGCCACTAACAAGGGTTGGTTCTGGCACAGCGGCGAAAGTCCAAAGACAGCCAGCGAGCTGTTCAAGATTTATCTGGAGACTGTTGGTCGCAACGCCACGCTCATCCTCAACTTCCCGCCCGATCAGTCAGGCGAACTGCCGCAGGCTGACGTGACGGTACTTCAGCAACTTGGCACGATGCTTCAGCAGCGTCTAGGTACAGACCTTATTGCCAACGCATCTTCGGTTACGGCAACACCCACACGTACTGCCGGTGCTGCACGGACATACGAAGCCAGCAACCTGATTGATGGCAACAAGGACACCTATTGGGCCACTAACGACGGTGAGCATACAGCCACCATCAATGTGGAATGGGCAGAGCCGCAGACGTTGCACTATGTGATGCTGATGGAGTACATCAAGCTGGGTCAGCGCATCCGCAAGTTCTCCATTGAGACTAGTCTAGACGGCAGTTCATGGACCAAGTGCGCCACCACAACCACAACGGTCGGATACAAGCGCATTGTTCCACTGAACAACAGCACCAGTACCTACAGCGGCGTTCAGGCCCGCTATCTGCGCATCACCATCGAGGACAGCCGTTCCTGCCCGACACTGCACACGCTGTCTGTGTTCTGATTAGTTTAATGGTTTAATAGTTCAAGTGTTAAACAAGTAGCATCATGAAAACGAATTATAGATTTCTTACTTTTCATCTTTCACTTTTCATTGTGTGTGCCTTGCTGCCTTCTTTGGCATTCGCACAGCACATCACATTTGAGAATACAGAAGAGTACCGCAGCCTCGGGGTCTATGACACCTGGGAGCTGTCGCCTTTCCGTACCGGAGTACTCAATGGCAGTAACTACGTGTCGTTAGTTGCAAACCCCGATATGGAGGCAAAGGAGGCTCCGGGCGTGGCCACGAACTCCAGCGAGAACGTGCTTGCTGTGCAGCGTTCACGCTATGGCAGCAACACCTTCGGCGCCCGCATTGACCTCAACGAACCTTTCTGCCTCGGAACCAACAAGAGGTATGTTCACGTGCTGGTGAACAAGCCCGTAGGCGAAGGCGGTGTTGTCATGCTTATAGGTCTGGGCAAGCGTCACGACTGGGAATATCAGAAGCCCGAGACCGAGCAGTTCTGGGTGACAGCTTCCTTGTCAACCCAGGGACAGTGGAACGATCTCGTGTTCCCCGTTACCACCAACGAGTCTGTGGATATTCACAGCCTTGTCGTTGTGCCTGACCTGGCATCGCCCCACTTGCGTACAACAGATTTCATTGCCTACATCGACGATATCGAACTCAATGACAGCCCCAGACCTCGCTATCAGGTCATCAACTATCCGCTGAACTTCGATTCCGATCTGGCATACACGCGATCAGACCGTGAACTCTCCAAGCTTACCATCACAGGCGATAGTGTGCAAAACGTTACTGTGCCTACATCTACCATGTATAACAACCTCACGGAGAAGACTGCTGTCTATGCCAAGGCAGGTGGTGAAGTGACGGTGAAGATGACCTACAAGGGTGGTTGGATGAGCGGTTACGTCTATGTCGATTGGAACAACGACGGACAGTTTACGCCGGTTATCGAGAACAACCAGGCAGCCGATGGCAGCGAACTGGTGAGCTATACATTCCTCGGCGGCTACAACAGCAAGGGTGCTAACCAGAGCAACGGCAACAGTGTTGTGAATGGTGTCATCACCTGTCCGTCCTTTACTATTCCTGCAGGCACACAGCCCGGTGTTTACCGTATGCGCCTCAAGGTGGATTGGGACAGCGACGACCCTGCTGGCAACAACAACACGGGCAACCTCATCACAGCCAATGGCGGTGCCATAGCGGATGTACTGCTGAATGTTCACGAGGATGAAATACGCATCTCTGCCAACCAGCTCAATGGCGACGTGCTGACTCCAGAGGGGGCTGCCCTGAGTGATGCTCCAGTGCCTTTCGGTAAGACTGTCAAGATCAAGATGGCACCCGCACCTGATTTCACCTATACAGGCATAGTTATTACTCACGGATACAACCTCGATGGTCCCGAGTATGTGCGCGACAACCGCCAGTACAAGAGTGTCACCATCCCCGCCACCTCCTTCGACAAGACAACTCACGAATATACCATTCCAGCCTCGTATATCGATGGTGAAGTACGCATCGAGGGACTCTTCACTCCTGGCGAGATGCCTGGCCCTGGCGATGAAGAAGCATATACGGTCATATATAAGAACGGTGCTGACGGAACCTTCTTTCAAGGTGGCAGCGAGGTGGCAACCGGTAAGGGTTGGGCAGCTACGGAATGGGTCTCAGCAGAGCCAGCTCCGATTGTAACCATTTCCAACAATGCCAACAACGGCTTCAATACCACAAATTTTAATTTGGCCAGGGACAGGACGTTCACCATCAGCGTGGCAGGTGACTACTTGATAACTGGCTATAAAATCTCAACTAAAGCTGGTTGGGGCGCAACTGTGACAACGGAGGCAGGAGAATCAGCCGTCTTCAGTGGCGAACAGACAATGACTGTTTCAGACTTGAACACCAAATCCACTTCTTTCTCTACAGCTGATGCCAATCTGAACGACCCAACCATCGAAGTCTATCTCGTTGATGACAAAGTGGCTGTTGGAGTGGGGGAGATACGAAACAGTGCCTCCGGACAAGTTGTTGGTTACTATTCCTTGGATGGACGCCGCCTCAACAAAGCTCCCGAAAAAGGCTTGTATATCCAGTGCACTTCTCAACCTGGCTCAAATAGACCTGCGGCCCGTAAGGTTTTTACGGGTAGTCGTTGAACCTTCTTGTTCTTTCAGCATCCTAATTGGGCGGACGTGAGTTATCTATTTCACGTCCGCTCAATTATTTTGTAGCTCATAAGGCGTCAATATTCAATACAAGTCTGTATCTTTGTCATTGTGATACGAACCAAAATTGAATATGAAGCGTCCCATCTGGTTAGAGAAAGAACATCTACGCGCTGTCATCTTTAATGATGACACTCCCGCAGGCCGTCGCTTTGACATCGCCCTTACAATCGCCATTGCCGTCAGCTTGGTCATACTTTTCGTAGAGAGCATACCATCTCTTCCCTACTGGTTGAAGGTGTCGCTAGGAGTACTCGAAGCCCTGCTTACTGTGGTGTTCTCTGTGGAGTATATAGCTCGTCTGTATTGTGCAGAGAGCCGTCGTGGCTATGCCCTCAGCGGGTGGGGTATAATCGATCTGGTGTCTGTACTCCCACCTTATCTCACTTACTTCATACCCGGAGCGAGATATATGCTCATACTGCGTAGCATACGCTTCATACGCATATTCCGTATCTTCCGCCTCTTCACCTTTCTCAATGAGGGAGAACTGCTGCTCCAGGCCATTGGCCGTAGCCTCCACAAAATAGCGGTCTATTTCCTTTTTGTGTTGGTGCTTGTCATCTGCCTCGGCACACTCATGTTCATCCTTGAGAGCGGGCAGCCCAACAGCGCTTTCCGCGATATTGGCAGCTCCATATATTGGGCCATCACCACCCTCAGCACCGTTGGCTACGGTGACATCACCCCAGTCACCACTGCTGGACGATTTCTCAGCAGTTTCATCATGCTCCTCGGTTATACCCTCATCGCTGTCCCGGGTGGCATTGTCACAGCCTCCTTCATTAACACAACCTCAGAGCCCGTACGCAATGGACGCTGTCCCCGTTGCGATGCCAAGGTCCGCAAAGGTGACAAGTTCTGCTCCCAGTGTGGGGAAAAACTATAAGTCACTATCTCCCACATAATGCTATTGCCCCAGGGCGATGCCTATGAAAATACGTCGGCAGATATTGAATGAAACGACAGCAGATATTGAATGAAACGTCGGCAGATTTTAATTGAACTCGGAAAAGTTGTGTTTTTTCATTACTTTTTAACCTCAAATAAGCATTTCTATTTGAGAAAGCTAGTATATTTGCAACGTAAACCCCTGTATGATAAAAATTTCCAACAATAATTTAAACAAATAATCATGAAACACATTTTACGACTGATGGCTCTGTCCATCGCAGTGTTTGCTCTTGCATCCTGTAGCGACGATGATAAAGTTGGCTTCAATGTCAACGAAGGTACAGATATAGTATCAATTAACCGCCTAGGCGGTATGGTGGAGATTCCAGTTACAGCCTCTGGTGATTGGACTGCCACTATCTCGGGTAATGAGATGGACGGTTTGGTGTGGAGCGAGGTTCGTCAGAAACAAGGCACTGGTTCTGCTCAACTGATTGTGTATGTCGATTACTTGGACCCAAAGTTGCAGATGCAGGAGCGCAAGGCTCAGGTGACGGTGAAGAGCGGCGATGAAACTCAGGTTATCACCGTGCGACAGTATATTGGTCTCAAGGACGGTGAGACGGCAGATAACGATGAGACGACCTACTATAGTGACGTGTGGTTCAGCAAGGGCGTAGGAAAGGGCTTTGACCCCAAAAGTGGCGATGTATCCAGTAGTTTCGTGCTGAACACGAAGTATTTGATAAAACTGGCCGAGAAAGCAGAGAAGCCTGAATATTCCTCACTTTTTGCACAAGAGATTCTGCCGGCGATGGAAGTGGGTGCAATTCTCAACGACACATTGTCGAACAATTTCGATTCAATAGGAGTAAGTTGTAATATCACGGTGAAATACGCACAATTTAAGATGTCTTTGGATGTGAAATACCAGAACAGCGGTAAGATTGTAGAGCACCAGGCCCTCTATACAGGTTCACAGGATCTGGAATGTCTGAGATCCACCGTTTCGAGTGCTAACGTCAAGGCTATGCTGGAGGCCTATTGGAGGGATGGCAGTTATGCAGATATCATAGATTCGTTAGTATCAATTGGATTCAAGGCTGGGTGGACAGATGTCATGAATTCCTATCAAACCACGACTTCTGACTCAAGTGATTTCCATGGTGCCATTGATGATCTTTTATATAGTTTCGGTCCTGTCTATATTGAAGGAGCCACGTTGGGCGGTAGCATCTTTACGGCAATTGAATATGATTCCCTGTACGTAGAGAACAATTTCAACATTCATGGTAAGCTGACGGGTTCAGTGGCCTTGGCAGCAATCTCCATAACAGCGGGTGTTGATGTCGATTATTCGACTGTGGGTGCTGACATCTGGCAGAATTCCCGCTTCTATTGTGCTATTTCGGGCGGAGATAAGAGCTCATACGATGCCATGTTAGAACAGCTTAACAGCAATACTCCAGACCGCGATACACTCAGGGCTGCTGCCCAGAAGTGGATGGAGTCTATACGCAGCACTAACGACTCCGATGACAACACTGCTGTCATCAAGATTAAATGTACAGGCATCTGGCATCTCTTCCCACGCCGAGTCGCTGACGCAATGAAGGCATATATCAAAAATAAATACAAAGGACAAGAACTCTGTATCGACCTCCAGCACATGGATTGATTTCCGCGACAATGACTCCTGCAAATTAAGTAAGCAAACAAAATGAGACACTACAGCCCCTTTGTCTGTCTTTTCGTAATTGTTACGCTTGCGCTTGCGCAGACTGCCTGTAGCGATGCCGATGACATTCTGGAGACCTCACCCGATACGCCTCAAGTTGTCTCACCCTTCACCCGTGCTGCTGCGGAAGATTCCATGACTATCAAGGACTTCCGCCGTAGCTACGGTGTGGGTTTCAGCTTCGACGGCATCTGGGGTGAACGATGCAACTTCAGGGATGTGCATTCGCGTGTGTTTGACCTGGACGCCATGCGCAAGTGGAGCGAGGAGCACGGTCAAGACCTCTTCAGTTCCACCGTCACCAATGAGACAACTAATAGCTGTACAAGCCATTTCAGTCATAGCGAGTACAAGCAAAGCACCACTTTCTATGCTGATGCCGATGCCCATCTCATTGTTTTCAATGGAGAGTATCAGACCAGCTCCTACGTTTACGAGGAGGGTGAGACCAACAATTTCTTCTGCGATGTAGAGTATATTCCATCCTCCATGCGAATGGATTTGGATAACGTCTCACTGAGGGTACTCGTGAAGGACTATGGTAACACGGAACTGCTCACGCCAAACTTCCGCGAAGTCATCGACTGGATGGGGAAGTATGTCGGCACCCCTTCCATGGATGCCGTCATCGACTCCTTCCTGATATGCTATGGCTCGCATGTCGTCACGAGTGCCTCTGTCGGTGGCAGCATCAAGATACACATGGAGATGGAACATGACTCGCTCATCACCATATATTCAAGTAAGTCACTTGGTGAAGCCACCATCGCGCATATCATCAGCTCATCTGCTGAGAGCGAGGAATACCGAAAAGAATTGAACCTGCTCAATAGTGCCGATTGCTCCATCTCCATTAAGGGGGGAGACCTCAGTACTATACCCAATGAGCTGCTGCACTTCCGTTTCGGTAATAAACCCGAACTAACGAACTACGTAGAGGACTGGGCATCAAGCCTAAACTACAACCCCAACGACTATGCACACAACAACCTGGAGATGATCGACATGAAGGTGGTACCCATCTGGAATTTCATTCCCAACGAGGAAGTGGCACGTTTAGTGAAGCTTCGCGTTGAAGGCACGTCCAAGGAACTCATCAGCGAATTCGGCTACCAGAATTTCACCAACACCAGTTTCCAACTTCCGCAGAGCGTAACATGCAATATGGGCGGGCAGAGCACGTCGTTCAATACCCCAGCCATAACTAATGTGATAGCCTCAGGCCGATATGTCGCCACCATCTGCCGCGAGACCATAGACCTTCCTGAGCAGGGACAGCAGGAAGTGCAGGTGGTATATCCTATCTATAACCAGCAGGTAAATTTGCGTAGTGGTTATACCACATACGGTGGATCGGCCTACTGTGTGCGCTGGACGAAAGATAAGTGCTACGTGGAAAAGGACACTGTAAATATTCCCTCTGCCGACGGTACGATATACATGACTCACGGTGTGCCAGGCTCCATTGCATACGTCAATGTGAATTATCAGCCCAGCCACACGGTTATCGGCTACGAATGGCCGATGGCTATCATGAAGGACGGTACGGTAGATACCAGCAAGCCCTACTATCTGACCTACAAGAGTGGCACCGACTTTCTGTTGCGCAATACCGACGGCAGCGAGCAGAGCGGCAACCTCGAAGGACTGCCTAACTGGAGCCTGCTGAACGGGCGCATGGTGCGCAACAAAGAGTACTTCTATTATTGGAACCCCAACGAAGTCAGCTACTAAGGTATGAAAGCTAAGTATTTTCAACTTCTCATTCTTTCACTCTTCGCTCTTCTTACATCTTGCAGTGATGAGGGGATTGACGCACCCAGCCAAGTCTTGGAAACAGTAAGGTTGAGCAACGAGGAGGTCGTTATAGGCAGCGACGGACGCTACTATAACATCAACGTTAGCGCCGCGGAAGGCTTCGACTCGCTGGCTCACGTCCGCGCCTCTGTAGATGCCGACTGGGTGAAGCTTGATGCCGACACCGTGAGCCGTGGCGGACAGCTGTGGTTCTATGTCAGCCCCAATGATGGTGAACGAGGTCGCGATGCCGTTATTTCGCTCTTCGTGGGCGACCGCATACTGCCACAGGGCATCAGCATCCATCAGCGCAGCATAGCCGAAGAAGACGCTAACGCCCTGAATGGCGACTCGCTCAGTCGCAAGTCTCGTGTGGGCTATGGCTACAACATGCTCATCGACTACATGGATCCCAAGAGTGTCACTGAACCCATCCTCGACTACGGCAAGCTCCTGCAGGCCGAAGTGAATTGGGGTACCATCATCGCGGAAGAAGGTCGAGCGGAGCAAAGCTTGGAGTACCACAGCTCGTACAGCGTGGAGGAGATGTCATCGTGGATGAGCCAGCAGACCACCACCGAGGTCGATTTCCTGTTTGTCAACAAGAGGGTCACCAAATACAAGAGCACCTCTGAGTACGACCTCAGCCAGCAGACATTCGGCTACAGCTCGCTGCGCAAGGTGGTAGCTACGCGATATATCGACGAAGGCAAGGTGCAGAGCATCATCCGCCAGGGCGAGGATCTGTTCACCGAAGCCTTCCGCGAACTCTATGATGAGGTGAACAGTAGCCCGACCGACGACAACGTGAGTCAATTGGTTGCCAAGTTCGGCACACACCTTGTCACCTATGCCGACCTTGGCGGACGCCTGGACTACTCTGTCAACTTCCGTTCCGAGGAGACCAGTCGCGAGAGTGTGGAGAAGTATCTGAAGTACAAGAATGGCAAACAGCAAGAAAGCAAGGATAGCCGTGATGCGGCACACGCCATCATTGATTCGTGCGACGGCGTGTACTTCGACATCTACGGCGGCACCGATGAGCCCATACAGGCATTGCAGAACGACCCCAATACCAAAGACCCCAACGGACAGGTGAATCCTGCTGTGCTGGGACAGTGGCTAAACAGCATCAGGGCCAGTGACCCCAACAGTGTCTCGCTGGTGCGTTGCATGTTGCAGCCCATTTGGCAGTTGTTCACCAATGGGTCGGCCCGTGTGGCCATCATCAACCACATTCTGACCCTCACTTATAGCGAGAGCGGTGAAGTGGGAACACGCCTCCAGGAGTTAGGACTCGACAACTACTACCAGCTCAATGTGACTGCCGACATGCAGCAGTTCGGCACAGATGCCAACAGCACCCTAGCCAAGATTATCTATTACGATGGTCTGCCCAAGGTGGAGGTCTGCAACGAATATGTACCAGAACTGCGTGGCGACCGACGAGTGAACATATTCTACCCCATCTATAAGGGACAGAGCAACATCCGTCGCGGTTTCTTCCTCGGTGACGGAGAGAATGCTCCTGCCGAAGTGACCTTCGACAACAAGGGTGGCTGCTATGTCAGACAGTTGGAAGGCTACAGCCCAGGTGCCAAACTCGATACCTTATATTATATAGACGGCTCTTTCTATCCTAAAAGTATTGGTATCAAGATTCCACCTTACACGATGACTGTAGAAGACGAGTGGCTAAGAATACAACAGCACCCCAATTATGGCGTAGTGAAAATAGGGTCTGGCTATTGGATACGCAAAAACACCACGAATACACTCGGATTTGGCAAGCGGCTTGATGCTACTAACTGGTTCTATTATGAGCAAATAAACCAAGGTGTGAACTATTCGGACGTTTTTTATCCGAGAAATCCCTTATTCCTGCAATGTCAGGATCTTGGTACGGCCGACTCACAGACAGGCGATATCCCTGAAGGTTTCTGGTATCTGCCAACATTGGAAGACCTGAATGCGCTACTGCAATATGTGGGCGATAATCCCAAGGCATTGTTCTCCTCTCAGCAGACTGGCTTCGAGGCCACATTCGACGGCTGCATGATGTATCACGACTTTCTGACAAACGAAGAACTGAACAATCGTGCGATACGCTATCAAGGCGAGAAATGTTTCATCGCCTTCAAGAATACACGTTCTGACCGTGCCACTGGTGGCGCAGCTCTGATGCTTTCACCTGACTATTCACTGACGATATGCCCCATTGAGGATGTCTTTGACAATTGGTATCCTGTACGATTCTATCGTAATTCAAAATTCAAACACACTAACTTAGATTAAAACAAATATGAACGAGAACATAAAAAAACTGAGTATGCTCCTAATGGCAGCAATGCTTTTATGTTGGACTGCGTGCAGCAATGACAATGATTCTCCAGTTGACGCAGATGATGAAGATGATGTTGAGTACGTAGAAGAGACTGAACCTATGACGCGTCAGGATTCACTCAACATAGCTGCTATGAGCGTCATTAATGCGTTGTGCACCGATTCTACATCGACGGAACCAGATGCTAATGGCAAATATATTCCACAATACGGAAGTGTGCTTTATGATATGACACCTACGGTGCGCTACAAAGTAGCCGAGAGCGCAGAGGATGCCAAAGGGCAGTTTCTTTTGTCTTTCGCAACAGCCATTGCTTTTGTAGGAGTCAATAATAGTGGTGATGCTATTAGCCTTGATTTTGGGGATAATGGTAGTGTTGAGTTTGAACCAGCACAGGGTGAAGGCAAACTGGGCATTCTCCATGTGGACATGCCTCAGATTCCAAGTCTCACGCAGGTGGTTTGGCTACAAGCGGAGGCGTGGCCACATAATGATGGTAACGGAGGAACCTATGTTGGTCAGACCTTTAAGTCAAGGGATGGGAAAAGATGGGTTTGTATCCAAACTTCTGAGGGTGGGTCAGAATATGGCCTTCTGGTTACATTCGATAATACCGATGGGTTAACTAAACTTTTCGACCCAAGAAGCAATAGTGATGGGGGTGTCCAATGGGGTTACCACGTAGAACGTGGCGATGATGCCGAAAAGTACTGGCAATCATGGTTACATTACGGTTATGCCTCATCGGCTGATTTGAAAAGCCTCAATAGGTTCATGTATAATCAAGGTGGTGCAACGCGAAACGTTAAGGCGGAGGAAATATTCTCTAATACTGCTTTCATGTCAGCAGAGATGTACAATGCCATCTACCAATCAGGGAAACACTATTGCTGTGGTGATAACTCATGGCACTACAGAACTTCGAACGAGCATAAGTATTATTATTACCGTTATAGTTCAAGAAAAAAAAGTTGGGTGACGGATGGCTCAGTAAAGGACACTTATTATTTCATGGGGAATCGTTGGTACATCATGTATGCTAATTGGCGCAATAGCTTTCTTAGGGATGATCGTTGGGATTCGTATAACTGCTATCATATTGCCGGTCATCAGTATAATATAGATGGCGGACATACAAATGATTATGATGTTAATAACTTCCGCAACTACTATAAGTCTTCAGATCACTTAAACTATATTAAGGTTCAAGCCTACCACTTTAATGGTAGCTTCTATAATGAACAGACGGGTCAATATGCCAATGGCGAATTTACTAATTGGGATATTACAGGACGCAGGTGATTGCAAGTACAGGAATATCAATGAAAAAACGTTGGCACGTTATCCTCTCCCTCTGCTGCATGTTGGCATTTGCTGCATGCAGCAGTGATGACGATGTGAATCTGCCGCAGGAAGACTCTAAGTCTTTGGCAGAGCGTTATGCTTTGGTGGACTTGCATCTGCATCTCGACGGGTCGCTGTCGATGGAGGATGTGAGGTACATGGCTGGCATAGAAGACGTGACGCTGCCACAGGACAGCGCAGAGTTAGCACGCCTGCTCACCTGCCCCGTTGATTGCGAGGATTTGAATGACTACCTCACCTGCTTTGACCTGCCAGTGTCGGTGATGCAGAGCCGCACTACTATTGCCTACAGCGTGAGCAGCCTTGTCCGACGGCTCGATGCACAGGGACTCGTCTATGCAGAGATATGCTACGCCCCACAGCTGCACCTGCAGAAAGGTCTGACACAAGACGAGGTGGTGGCGGCCTCCGTGGCAGGGCTTCGCGAGGGCTTGGCGGCCTGTCGTAACGGCTTCAAGGCTAACCTGATTCTGTGCTGTATGCGCGGCGATGGCAACGACGAACTGAATAGGGAGACGTTGCGCATGGCGAAGAAATATCTGGGTCAGGGCGTGGTGGCTGCCGACCTCGCTGGTGCAGAAGCGTTGTTCCCCACAGCCAACTACCGCGAGACGTTTGCCTATGCCAATGAGTTGGGCGTACCTTTCACCATCCATGCGGGCGAAGCCGACGGTGTGGAGAGTATGCAGCTGGCAATGGACTATGGAACTCGACGCATCGGTCATGGCATACGTAGTTGGAACGATGCTGCCACACGCTCTAGAGTGAAGGAACAGGGCATCTGCCTGTCGCTGTGTCCTACAAGCAACCTACAGACGAAGGCTTTAGATGGTGTCAGTCGCATGGCGCAGTTTCCGCTGCGCGTGTTCCTCGACGAAGGCATTCCCGTGTGTATCAACACGGATAATATGACCGTTTCAGGCACCACGCTACGTCACGAGTTTCAGCAACTCTTCGATGCGGGATTGCTTTCAGCTGATGAGGCAGAACACATCGTGGAGACGGCTATCCGCCACACCTTTGTCAGTGAAGCGGAGCAAGAGGAACTGCTGGCAACAGCAAGGGAAAGAATGAATAAATAAGCGCAATATGATAAAACGGAGATGTGAGTATCTGCTAATTATGGCGGTCATGCTGTCTGCCTGTTCGAAGGATGGCGAGGAGCTAGAACCCAGCCATGTGACGGAACGTCAGGCCAGGGTAACTCTGTTAGCCACCCATAATGGCATGGGCGACAACGGCTACATCGACTCGTCTGTGGAAGGGGTGTTCGCCTTTGCGTTCCAGACGGGTACACCGATGCAGATGCTGTTGCCCAAGGACAAGGAGGAGGCAAAACAGATGTATGACTTGTGGATTGCGAACAATGCCGACAAGGATTCGGCAGTGCTTGTCGTGGGCACAGAGGCATACGGCGATTTTGTGGAAAGTACGCCTGTGAACCTTACAGGTAAGGGAACGAGAGTGCTGTTGTTTGAAAGTACTATCACTGGTCAGCCCGACGGCGTGAGCAGTATCATGATGAGCCGCTATGGGGCCGCCTACCTCTGCGGAGCTATGTCGGGAATCATGGATGCATTTGTAATCGCTGCTACGAATGGATACAACACCTTGGAGGAGTCCATCCATGGATTCTTGGATGGCTATGAGGCACATCACGAAGAGGGAAAGAAGGCTGAACTCGTTTACCTCTCCGATGGCGAGACGGGTTTTGCCATGCCAGACTCTGCCTACCATCTGATGTCGCGACGCATGGCGGACTTCTTCGTCTATAACGAAATTGTGTTCCCGCTGTTGGGCGGTTCGGGACTTGGTGTGCTGCGGTGCATGAACGACGAGGAAGCGAATCTGGGACTCATCATCGGTATGGATGTGGATCAAAGTGCATTCTCTCCCCGTGTGCCTTTCTCGATGGTGGTGAAGACCGGTGATGTGGTTCATCGTTATCTGGATGACTGGCTCTCAGGCAAGGAGTGGCCTAAACATCAGACTCTGGGCATGCTTGACGGAGGTACCGACGTGCTGCTCCATCCCTCGTTCTACGAACGTAATCCATTAGTACTAGACAGCTACAAAGACCCCGAAACGTTTGCTAAACGATTTGGTGAATACAAGGAAGAGGCGATAAGGAAAGAAAACCTCAGATTAAGTGAAAAGTGATAAAATGAAAAGTGAAAAATAATGATTTCCCATGAGTATTATTCAAGAAGCATATCATCTAATGTGTAAGTGCCGTATGAAAGTGTGTGTGTCACTTTTCACACTTTCACTTTTCTCTCTTTCACTTTTCTCTCTTTCACTTTTCACTTTACTGTCCTGTTCTTCCGACGACACCTCTACACCTGCGTCATCGTTCAAAACCCATACCTACAAGGTGGCAGTGCTGATGCATAGCGACGAGTTGACGCGTTGGCAGCAGACAGCGCAGTGGGCATTGCAGAACATAGCAGAGGCTCAAGAGGGAATGACGGACAGAGTACAGCTGGAACTTACGTATAAGAATCAGGATGATCCAGACATCGCAGAATACATGGAGCAGATAGCCAAAGACACGAGCATCGTAGCTATCATCGGCCCTACGATGTCGGTCTATGCTGAGAAGATGGCTGTCGAACTGGGTAAGCGAAAGGAGTATAACAAGCCGATGATAACCCCCTCGTGTACGTATGTGCAGTATCAACGCAAATTTGCCAATGTACCATACGTGTGGAACCTTTCGGAGAGTGATATCACGGAGCTAGAGGTCATCCTGTCCGACATTGCCAGCGTTCATACGTCGGAAGTCACTACTGTAGAACTATTGGCTCCCGATGACGGCACCGACGATGTGCACAACGACTTCGTGGAGTGGTTCAGTTTTATTGCAGAGGAATATGGATTGGAGGTTAGTGGAATACATTTCTATAGGAGTTCTGCAGCACTGGCTGAGAGTGTACGTGAGATTAGTGGGCCAGAGATGGACAAGTGGAACAAGATACTGGTATTCTCTCCTGGACTAAAGGAGGATGCCGTAACCCTTGACGAGGAGTTGGGACGCTACCGCGCTGAGGTCGCGGAGGCTAGTGACCTATTCTTTGCTCCACGTAAGATTTACTGCACGGACGGCTTCGTGTCCGACCATACGGCAGCCACGGTGAAGAATTACGACTACGAGGGTGTGGATCTCTATGCGTCACCGGAGAGCGGGTTCATTCAGGCCTATCACCAGCGTGTGGGTGGAAATCTGTCAAATGGGCAGGCACAGTTCTTCGATGCTATATACATGGTAGCCTACGCAGCAACACTACAGTTATATTCTGGACAAACCCTCAACGACTGCCTCCTTGCCGTGCTTGATGGTTGCGACGATGTGGGTGGCTCGTGGTTACCTGGGGATATGAAACGCAACTTCGAATTGCTCTCACAGGGTATCTGTCCCGACATCGACGGCGTGAGCAGCAGCTGGACCTTCGACAAGAAGACACATGCCAGCGTCATAGGTTCCACGTATCGTCGTTGGCGCATCAACGATGGACAGTTTGCAACGCTCGAGTACATCAGCACCGAGGGGTCTCGACGCAGCTCATCAACAAAAAACATGTGGGACTGGACTGCTACACACTTTCAGCAGTTCAGTGCGGACGACGCTTCTCCTGATGTCACCTATCCTTCCCTCGACGACCGATGGGCACTGCTAGTGGCTGGCTCCAAGGGCTGGGCTAACTACCGTTTCCAGTCAGACGTCTTTGCCATGTATCAGATTCTGCGTCGTCATGGATATGACGATGACCATATCGTGCTGATATGCGAAGACGATGTTGCCAATCACTCCAATAATCCGAATCCAGGTGTGCTTCGCATCAGCGACACGGGCGAGAACCTGTATGATGCTCAAGCCATTGACTACATACTCAGTGAACTCTCTCCAGACGATATTGGTGAGATATTACAAGGCCGCGTCTCTGAACGTTTGCCGAGGGTCCTTAACCCTGATGCCGACGACAATGTGTTCATATTCTGGAGCAGCCATGGCTCACCAGGCTCTATTGATTTTGGTGGTGAACACACGATGAACTATGATAATTTGAAGGAAATCCTCTACAATACGCCACACCGCAAGCTACTCATGACAGTTGAGGCTTGTTATAGTGGTGGTCTGGGAAGGGAATGTGAGGGATTGCCTGGTTGCCTTTTCATCACAGCTGCCAATCCTTACGAGACTAGTCACGCCGATGTGTGGAGCGAAGATGTGGGTGTCTATCTCAGCAATGGTTTCACCCGAGGCTTTGAGGAAGCCATTGAAGAATCCCCAACAATATCTCTTCGCGACCTCTATTACACATTGGCCCGCAATACTTCCGGTTCGCATGTCAAGGTCTATAACGATAACAACTACGGCAGTGTATATAATGAAACAATGGCCGAGTACCTTGCTAAGTGATGATTAAATAAGATTCGGGAAACCGTAGCTTTATTCTTCTACCAACTTCCCTGCCGACTCCAAAGCCTGCCAGACAGAGAAACGGGCTTCGGGATTCATGGCTTCCATTGCAGCAAATAGGTCGGCAACGGAGGTGCGGTTGGTGTCGTGTTCGTATGGACATAGCTTGGTCACCTGTTGGTAGCCAGACAGTTGAGCATACCGGCAGATGTCAGCCTCATCGATGAGGCATAGTGGACGGATGATGCTGAGCGGCATCTTGCGCATTTGGAGCCGTGCGGGCATTGTGCCGAACCGACCTTGGAACGTCAGGTTCATCAAGGTGGTATGGATGAGGTCGTCGCGGTGGTGTCCCAGTGCTATCTTGTTGCAGCCCAACTCTTGTGCCAGATTGAACATCTGCTTGCGTCGGTTCCACGAGCAGAGGAAGCAGGGCGGCTTGGATGACGAATGACCCTTGACCCCTGAATCTTGAAACCTGAAACTTGAAACTTGAAACATGGAACTTGAACCTTGTTCAAAACTCGTTGTAACCACATGCAATGGAACTTGCAGCTGGTCGCAGAACTGCTGGAGGTATTCAGTCGAAGTCTCATAGCTTAGATTCTCCATCCGCACATGAACCGCCTCCACACGAAAGCGTGGATGATGAATCTGTGCCCTGCGTCCCAACAACTCAGTAAGCAACAAAGAGTCCTTGCCGCCAGAGAGACCTATCAGCACATAATCATCGTCCTCCAACAGCTTGTATGTCGCAAAAGCCTTCACGAACCGCTCGTTCAACCGCTTGAACAACATTTGCTCCTCATTGTTTCTTTTCATGCCACATCAAACTTTATGCAAAAGTACAAAACTTATGGAATACAACGACGTCAATTTTCGTTACTTTTAATGCTACAAAAGCATTTATATTCAAATTAATAGTACCTTTGCACTCGGAAACAAGAGAAGCATATGACACCACAGACCATTGACAATTATAGGTTGACTAGCATGATTGAGCCTTCTGACGAGGTGCTTGCCCAGTTGATCCATGAGGCTGCTGAGGCTGCCAAACAGAAAAGGGCCGAAGCCACAGCACGGTTTTTTGTTCAATTGAAGAAGGATGCTCAAAAAATTGCGGTCACATGGTGACGACTAAGCACAAGCCTGTCCTCATTGTCATTGCTGGGCCAAACGGTTCGGGTAAGACCACCATCACCTCGCGGATTCTACGTCATGATTGGATGGAGAATGCCGTCTATGTCAATCCTGACCAAGTGGCTCAAGAACGCTTCGGCGACTGGAACTCGCCTAAGGCCGTCGGAAGGTGGTCACGATGTTCCAATTGCGAAAGTCATATCCCGCTACTACAAGTCCATCCTCAACTGCAAACGTTGCGCCGCTCTTGTCGACTGCATTTATGTTTACGACAACTCTATTGACGATGCCGATGCCCATCTGCTCTTCCGCATGACCGACGGCCGACTCTTCAAGCGCTATTCGGACGACATCCCCCTCTGGGCGCAAACCATCATAGGTTAGGCAATTCCTACATAATAAATATCCGCCGAGACATCCGAAACTGGATGGGCTCGGCGGATGCGTTTTTACTTTGAACACGAATTTCCACGAATTGAACACGAAGGTTTAGCTCGACGGTGGGACACGCGCCGCGAACCTAAAAACCAGGCCTCGCAGACAGAGTAGCGCACCGCACATTTCCCCCTCAAAATAAATATCCGCCGAGACTTCTTGTGAAATCTCGGCGGATAATGATTTTATGAGGATGATGTATGTTCTATTCGACTAGGTCGAGGATGAAACGGGTGCCACGGGTGAACTCAGGGTCTATGTGGATGTCACCGTTCATCTTCATTGCCATTTGCTTGCAGATGGGCAGGCCGAGACCATCGCCTTGAGTCAGGTCGTGAACCTTGATGAATGGCTTGAACATATTCTCGCGTTCCTCTTCGGGTATTTGTGTACCAGTGTTGGAAATCAGGAACTGGTGCTTGTGTGGTCCACGTTTCTTGAACTCAAGTGTGATGTGGCCATTCTCGGGGGTATGGAGTGCGGCTTGAATGAGCAGGTGCTGGATGATGTGCGACACGAAGGGAATGTAGAGCTTGGCTCTCATGTTGGGCGCATTGACGGCAAGCGTGACGCTAGGCAGGATGCGACTTCGCACGACATCGGCCTGCTCCTGACAGAACGGATTGATTTGTGTTTCTTCTGTCTCAAGTGGCTCGTTGTCGGAGGTTTCCAGGTCGGAGAGTGTCTGGATGTGTGAAATGAAATCCTTCAAGCCCTTCACCTCTGGCAGGTTGCTATCGAGCTTCTGGATGGTTGGGTTCATCTGTCCTGAGATATTGCCAATGAATTGCGCCTTCAGGGCGATGATTTCCTTCTGCATCTTTATGGTCTTCTTCTGGCGTCTGGTGAGGATGATGAAACGCAGCAGCACGACGAGGCCAATCACCAGCAAAGCAGCTAGAATAGCTGTGAGGGTTATAAGGCTGATGATGACAGTCTTGCGCGATGAGAGCGAACCGTCCTTTTCGGCAATAGTGGCTTCGTGGGAAGCAATCTGTTTCTGTAAAGCGCTTATCTCCTCGGCATGCTTGATGTCAGCTACGGAGTCCTTCCACACGATGTAGCTGCCGTAGGACTGAGCAACGAGGTTGGCGTTGTTGCTCCTGCGACCATTGGCTATCAGGGCCTTATACACACTGTCCACCTTGTCGTATTCCCTGGAGGCGGTCAGGCGCGTGGCCATCTCCTTGAAGCTTGCGTTGCCGTTCTCGATTTGTCCGAAAGAGTAGTAGTAGATGGTCCTGTTGTAGAGATAATCATTCTGGATGCTCTCATCGACCGAGCGTTTCATGTGTCTCTCCATAGCACCGAGCTGGTCCTCTGCGCTGTTGGACCTTCTCATTTTCAAGTACATCTGGAAGCGCTCGCGTGAGGTCTGATAGTACAGGGCAGCCTTGCTTTTGGCAGAGAGCTGACGGTTGTTGGCAATACTCTGGTCGATGCTGCGCAGGAGCTCAAAGGCTTCCTTGTATTTATTTTCACGATTGTAGAGAGCTGTGGCTTTCACTCCGCACTTGACACCTTGAGCTGTTTGTCCCTTTGTAGCGTAGCTCTCAAACGCTTTGATGTAGAGCGAGCGGGCATTGACCGGATTACCATTGGCAACAGCGGCTTCGGCCTGCTGCTGGAGTTTGCTTTTCTCAGCCTGTTGTGCATAGACAGATGCACAGCTGAGAAGTACACCTATTAATATAATGTAAAACTTCTTGCTTTTCATAGGGAATTGTCTCATTTGTAATTCAAAGTGCAAAAGAAGTAAAAAAAAGAATATGGTGGTTGTCCGCAAGGAAAAAAATAAGTAAGTGAGCAAATTTAGTTTACACATAATAGAGTTCTCTATTTTCCGTTCTATAATATATAGGAGTAGAAATTATGAGAACCATCAAACAACTTTCCCTCACCGACGCGGAACGTCGGGAGTTAGAATACGGCTT
>JAFZQR010000022.1 GCA_017620295.1 Bacteroidaceae bacterium | reverse complement strand
TGTACTGGGATACTGGAAATAGCCTGTTCCGATGGTTGCAGCTGTGACAAAGGAAGAAGCTTCGTTGTAGGTAGTCTGCAAGGCCATGTATTCTTCTGACAAGCCATCAATAACACTCTTCATGTTGTTCTGCGTTAAAAGTAGCGAGGTGTAGTCGCCGGCGGTATCGCCTTCCTTGACAGTGTAGAGCGTGAACTGTGAAATCTGGAATTCTTTGCTGCCCCAAATGACGTTGTAGGCCATCGTTACATTCCCCTGTGCATTTACATAGAATGGTACGTAAAGATTGACGTTCGATTGTGTGGCATCAGCACTCGTTGCGCCAAGGGCAGAAGCATCGGCGTAGCCATCGCTTGAACTGAAAGTCGCCGTACTCCCGGCAAAAGCAGCGAAGGCACAGCGTCCACCATTGAGCAAGGGCAGTGTGGTGTGCATGATATAGGTTCCTGCCGGCAATTCTACGGTTTTGCTGATGTTCACAGCACTGCAAGCCCAGAACCAAAGATTGTTGCTAGCCGCATTGCCCCAGCCAGAACCTGTGTAGGTTACAGTCCATCCTCCTCCGTCGGTGGTATTGGGCGTTTCCTGGGTGTAGAAATCACCAGCAATGCTGTAGGTAGCATTTACGTTTGTGGCCGTGAGGTCGCTGAGCGTTGTGGCCCACAAACATTGTGGCAGCAGGGCGAGTGTCGCCAGCACCATCTTTGTTTGTAGTGTTCTTCTCATCTTGTATGATTAATTAGTTTGGTTTATATGCTATCTTGTTGTTTCATTGTCAGCCTGTCCTGTTGCTCGTCCCAAGCCTCGGCACCGATGCCTCTCGCACCGGATGCCGTGATGCCTGAAACAAACTAACTAACTCTACTAACTAACAAATGAAATCTATTGTGCTATGGGATAATCACTTTACGTGTGGTGCCGTTGGCTGTGCGGACAATGTTCAGTCCTCTGCGCAGCCCGTTTGTGCGTCGTCCGCTGAGGTCATACACTGCGCCAGCCTCAAATTGTAAATTGTAATTCGTCAAATCGTCCCCCCCCCTGATGCCAGTGATCAGTGCCTCTGCACCCTCACAGCTGCTGCCCGTGACCTCATGCTGGCTGTCCTCGCCGTAGCAGGTGATGGTGAAATTGTCGATGACGCTCCAGGCAGCCTCCTCGGGATGGTAGAGGATGATGCCGAGGGTGAGTGTGCCGTCGGTGACGCGGGTATAGACCTCCAGCTCCTGCACGCCCGAGCTGGGACGTTCTGTGGCCTCGGCGAGCACGTTGTCCTCGCCTGCGAAGAGCCATGTGCTGTTTGCGGTGTTGGTGAACACGGAGGCCGAGACGCGGCAGATGCCGTTGGGCAGATCGGTGACAGTCTGTGCGATGAAGCCGTTGGGCTGCGCATCCCACAGGTTCAGATAGGCCGAGCCGGAGAGCAGCGTGCCGTCCATGTCCCAGCTGCGAGTGTCGGCATCGGAGAGCGCGCCGTAGGTCTGCCAGTTGTTTGTGCTGTCCTCAAAGCCCGGGTTCTGGAGCAGGAAGGTGTATTCGATGGGGTTGTCGTCCGTCGGGTCAACGACGGGAATCATCAGCTCGCGGATGGCAGCATCGATGCGCTGCATGTATGCCTCTATTTCCTCGTTGTCCTCAAACGTCTCATTGAACATTTTCTCTGCAGTCTCTTCGTAGAGTGCCTGTGCGGCGATGAATGCCTCTGCGGAACAGGTAGCCTGGTATTTGTCCATCGCGGTCGTGAGGGCATCCATTTGCACGGAGAGGTCGCTGATGAGGTCAAACACACGCATTCCTTCACGGATGAGGCTCAGCAGCTGCTCACGGATAACCAGCACCTCGTCGGTGCCCAGCTTACATTCGTTCAATGCGGGATCCACCACCTCCGAGAGGTATTTCCCCACCTGCTCGTCGTAGTTGCCGCCCATCATGCCGACCTGGTTCTGCGCCTCCGCCTGCGCCTCTTCCAGTGCATTATAGGCCTGCACGTTGCGGCTGACAACGGTGAGGGCGTCTATGTAGTTCTTCACAATGTCGAGCAATCCTTCGTCGTAGTCGGCATTCCGCAGTGCTTCGAGGGCATCGTTGTAGGCAAAGATGAGGCTCTCCTGTGCACGCTCGCCGTCGAAGCTGGGCGCGTCGGCCAGACTCTGCTCAATCCAGTAGGCGTAGGCATCCTCGCCCGCGCCGTAGTAGGTGAGGCGGCAGTTGTCGAGACAGCTCCAGAAGTCGCCATCGTGGTCGCAGTAGTAGCCGAACTCCAGCACGCCGTCCGTCACGAGGGTTGTCACGCTATAGTCACGGCCGTAGGGATTCTCAGTGTTCTTCTCGATGTCGATGCGATAGTCACCTGCGAACACCTGTGCGCCGTCGCGGTTGGTGTAGGCGGCCATCGTGATGACGTAGATGCCCGTGGGCAGCCCTTCCAGACGGGTGTAGATGCGTCCTTGAATGGCACTGCCGTTCCAGAGGTTCAGGTAGCGGCTGCCCGTCATGTATGTGCCGTCGATCATAGCACTCCACGAACCTTGCTCGAATGTGGAGATACCCGCCTCGTTCATCCATCCGTCCATGCCTTCCTCGAAGCCTGCGTTCGGGATGAGGCGCGTCAGGTCGATGGGATTCGTGGGCGAGACATTTTCCTCGTAATACTTCAGCATGGCTGCTTCGAGGGCGTTGATGGTGGCGGTGATGTCGTCGTAGCTCATGGACGTGTTAGCGTAGGCAGCGTAGAACTCGCTTACGTTGATGCCCATGTCCTCAGCCTCCTCTATCATTGCGCGCAACTCCTGCGCATGGTTGTAGCGGGCGATTTCAGCCGCGTAGGCAGCATAGTCGGTCTGCGAAACCCATGCCCAGACGTTGTCGGTCAGTTCCGAGGCAGAGGCATAGACGATGCCCGTCCCCGTCTGCTCGCTGCCGTGGTAGTCGTCGATATAGTCGGGGTTTACGGCCAGATAGTAGTCGGCGTATGCCGTGTCGTTGTGCAGGTAGTTGGCGTTCAGTGCCGCGCCGTGTATGCGGAAGGTCCTGGCTTCCCCGGCGCTCTCGAAGCTGAAGTAGCGGTCGGGCTGCGTGGCCGCGCCGTCGGTGTAGAGGTGGATGATGTCACCCGCTTCGCCAGAGATGGTAGTGTTGGTCAGGAAAGCATAGTACCACGCCCACTTGACGGGGTGGTAGTCGCGCAACTGATAGATGGCGGGACCCTCGTAGTCCTCGTCCGTCTCCACACGCAGGCAGCGCACGGGAATGCCCTCGGCACCGATAGTGGCGTGCGTGCCATAGTCGTTGCCGTAGGTGTAGAACTGGTGGGTGGACACGCTGTAGAGATACGCTGTGTCGGTCTCGGAGAGTTCGGCATAGCCTCCCGTGTACGCGGGCTGCTGCCATTCGTCGGCATAGGCACCGAGGGTCAGGGCAGCGAATGCGAAAGTGAGTAGCGATCGTTTCATTGCGTTAGTTTGAGTTATAGGTTAGAAAAACATTCTTGCGATTCCTTTTCGGCTGCAAAGGTCGTGAGAACAACAGGAAAGGAATCGCAAGAGCGTACCAACGAATGAAAAAACCGTACCAAAGTGGGCTTCAGCCTTTGTAATTCTTGGGCAGAACGCCGTATTTCTGCTTGAAACACTTGCTGAAATAGCTTGCCGACGAGAAACCAGTCATGTCGGCGATGGCTGCAATAGTGTGGTCGGTGGTGGTGATGAGTTGTGCCGCACGTTCCAGCCGCACCGTCTTGATAAAGTCAGTCGGCGACTGTCCCGACACCACACGAATGCGGCGGAACAGCGTCGTTCGGCTCATCAGCATGTCACGGGCAAAGCCTTCGATGTCGTACTCGGTGTCGTCAAGATGCTGCTGAACGGCGGCAATGGCCTGCTCAAGGGTGCGACTGTCCTCAGGTGAAAGCTCAATGCCCTCCTCCTGCAGAAGATCCTCTCCCTGCTCTCCAGTGAGGGGAAAGCTCTCGTTTTGCCCGAAAGCAGGCACACGGCGGTTCTCGCGCAAGCTATCCTCTTCCTGTCGGGAAGAAGCAGGTCTGTTGCTTTCTCTGAGCAGTCTGAGCAGACGGTCGAACTGCTCGCGACGACGACGCTGGCGACGGTAGTTGGCATAGAATGCAAAGAGGATGGCGGCAACAATGGCCACATAGAGACAACGCGCCCACCATGTCTCCCACCAGAAGGGCAGGCGCTCGAGTGTCAGCACTTCCACGGGCCGGCTCCACAGGCCGTCGTCATCGGTGATGCGTACCATCAAGGTATAAGTGCCTTTGGGCAAACTGATAAGGCGGATGGTGTTCTCGCCTTTGTCCAGCGTCACCCACTCCTTGCTTAGTCCGCGCAGCATGAACGCGAAACGCACGTTAGCGTTGGCCAGATGGTCGGAGCCGGTGAGATAGAGTCCCACCTCGCCGCTTTCCCTGGCAGGGATGATGAGGCTGTGGATGCTGTCGGCAAGAGGATGTCGTATTCCCCGCAGTTCGTAGGCACTGAGCAGAATCCGCCGCTCTGGTGCTTCGGCATCCAGACGGCCAGACCGTTGAAGATGGCATATACCGCGTGCGCCACCCACCCATGCGCCGTCGGCGGATGCTGTCAGGGCTACGAAGTCGTCGAGGTCGATGCGGCGGTCGGAGGCACTGAGCTGGCGCTGGGTGCCACGAGCCGGGCTGAACTCGCGCACGGCCTGGTCGGTGATGAGCCAGAGATGATGACCGTCGAAGGCCAGGTTCTTGATGGCGTCGCCGTTATCGCTGCTGGCAGGACTCTCCGCAAGTTCTGACGTTGACAGGTTGTAGCAATAGAGACTGCCCGAAGAACTGCTCAGCCATACGTCACCATCATTGCCAAAGGCCATTTTGTTGAATTGGAGGTAGGGTGCCAACACTTGGAGCGTATCAGTCTTCGCGTCAAGCATACAAAAGCCTTGCTGTGTAGAAATGAGGCCTATGCGGTGGTCGGCGGCGACCTTGATGTCACGCACCATGCCTGTTTGCTCCGAGAGTGCAATGAGGACTCCTTGACGTAAATGATAGCAGAGAAATCGCGTGCGCGTACCTACATATATATGTCCGCATCCGTCGTCAGCCATCGACAATATGTCAGGCTGTTCGGCGTGGATGACCTCATGGAGATGGATGCCGTCGTCGGCCATCACCAGACGACAGATGTCACCTGTCTCCGTGGCGACCCAGATACCGCCATTGGCAGCTACAGTCATCACGTAGGTATATGCTGCGGCGGGAGCTGCGGCGGGAGCCGTGACAACTCTTGCAGTTGCAGGGTTGAAACAGCTGACGATGCCTGGCTTCTGCCATGTCCACAGCAATCCGTCGGAAGTGGCGATAAGGTTGTCTGCATGGGAGAAAAGGGATTCGGCCTCAGTGCCTGTGTAGCACTGAATGGCCGGGTCGGTACGGGGGATGATGAATGTCTGCGGACTCTGACCTGCCACATAGAGGTTACCTGCGTGGTCTGCGTACAGGTCTGAGAGGACGGCACGTGTGGGCAACTGCAGGGCAGAGAGGTCAACAGGAGTGAGTTGCTTCCCATCGGTGTTGAAAGCCGCGAGACCGTTGGCATGTGTGACCCAGAGGAGATGGCGATGGCCATCTACGTACAGTCTCGTGATTTCGGCGAGGTGATGGCTCGCAATGGTCTGCGGGAAAAGATTGACACTGTCCTCCTCAAAGTTGACGCGGAAAAGGCCATCGCCCCACGTCCCCATCCACCAGCAGTCATTGCGGCGGTCGAAGGCCAGCGTGGTAGGACACGTCAGCTGCGACCATGGAAGCTCTTCAAAAGTATATTGTCCATCAGACCGTCGGAGCAACATTCCCCATCCGCCGTCCCACTGCGTGACCAGCAGGTCGCCGGTCGGCATCTCGGCGAGAGATGTCACAATGGCATCACGACCCTGCCACGTCGAGGCGTATGCTCCGAGCAGGTCGCCGCTGTCGGCAAAATGCAGGATGCTGTCGCGTACAGCCATCCACATAGTGTTGTCGGTGGTGGAAAGCATCACCTCAACGTGCCGCCCTTTCACACGATGCTCCCCTGCCACGACGGGGCGTATCTCGTAGTTGCGCTTGTCGAGGAGAAACGCTCCGGCACGCGTGCCGAACCATATCTGTCGCCGCGCCCGGTTCTCGGCCAAGCACAGCACGTCGTTGTTGGCCATCAGGGTCGGCCGCAGGCGGTCGGTGCGGAACACATCGACGTGGTAGCCGTCATCACGCAGCAGTCCGCAACCCAGAGTGGCATACCACATATACCCATCTTCATCCTGCATGACATTGCTGATGCCGGACATAGGCAGTAGCCGTTGCGTCGGGAGGGCGATACGCTGAAGCGTCTGCGCACCGCCTGAGACGGCGGTAAAGATACAGCCGATGACGGCCGTGATGATGAGGTGCTTGCTTCGCATAGTCTATTTAACCCAAATCGGTCATCGCCTTCTGCGCCTGCTGGGCAATGCTCTTCATGCTGGCAACCATGTGATGTCTGTTCTTCTTGCCAATGCCGTCCAGCAAGAACATGAAGATGTTGCGATGCTTCTGAATCATTGTAGCTGAGAATAAAGATGGGTTATGCTGTTACCTGTCGCAATGCGACCGCAAAGATAGAATAAATTTTCTTACGAAAGAAAATGCGGCCGCAAATTCTTCGTGCAGGTCGTTATGTGAGATCGCTACCTTTGCGGCGATGAACGAGACGGAGGGAAAGAAGAAAGGACGCGTGCCACGCATCTTGAAATGGATAGGATGGATTCTTGCAGCACCCATCCTCTTGTTCGTGCTGCTCACCACGCTGCTCTACATCCCGTATGTACAGGACTTCGCCGTGAGGCCGGTTGTGGCCTACGCCGAGAGCGAGAGCGGCTACAACATAGAGCTTCAGCGGCTGCGCATCAGCTTCCCGCTCGACCTCGACTTGCAAGGACTGGTCGCCACCGACAGCGAGGGCGACACCATCGTGGCCACCAAGAGCCTGGTCGTTGACCTCGACATGGGCCGTGTGCTGAAGCAGCATGTGCGAGTTGACGCAGTGGAGCTACAGGAGGCTCGGCTCAACAGCAAGGACATCATAGCCAGCATGGAGCTGCGAGGCTCGCTGCAGCGCCTCTACATCCGAGCCGACGACATAGACCTGAATACCAGCCACGTGAGCATCAACGATGCCCAGCTGCACACAGCCGATGTGGCAATAGCACTGCGCGACACTATCATAGAGGAGGAAGAAGGGGAGTGGGAAGGTGAACCAACTGCATGGGTGATAGACATCGGACGGCTGCAGGTTGACGACACACGGGTGAGCTTCGCCTCGGTGGGCGACAGCCTGCAGTTGCTCGCAGCCATCAGCAGCGCACACATAGACAACGGGCACATAGACCTCGGACGCAGCATCTACGAAGTGGCCGATGCCCGTCTGGCTGCCGACACCCTGCACTTCGTGCTGCTCGCCGCCGACAGCTCGCTGACGGCTGTGCCGCTGCCCCGGTTCAGCATCGGCATGAGCGACGTGACGTTCAAGCAGTCGCCTTTGCAGGTGGATGTAGAAAAGCTTGCATTTGCCACGGCCTCGTCGCACATCGAAGGCAGCCTCTATGCCGACTTGCCCAGCCTCTACTTCGATGCAGGCGATGCCGTGCGCATAAAACTCACAACCACACTTAGCCGCGCCGACCTGCTCGGCATAGCCTCATCGTTTCTGCCTCCACAGCTCGGCATGGCCTATCCCGACGAGACCCTGTCAGCAGGCCTCACACTTCAGGGCAACCTCAAGAAGATGCGGCTCAGCCAGCTCACAGCCTCACTGCCGGGAAGCATAGACCTCGCTGTCAGCGGCGAGCTGCACGACTTTCTCGACAGCCTCGGCCGCACGGCCGCTATATGCTTCCAGCTTTCGACATCAAACATTGAATAGCTCCGTCCGCTTGCCGACGGCGCACTCGAAGGCTTCGACCTGTTGCAGCAGCTGTCCGTTGCAAATCTCATCATCGACGGTCACGGCAGACAGGAGACCATCTATAACACTCTGCCGCGATACGTCATGCTACACTTGACCTACAACTTTGCCAAGCAACCTAAACGACGATAACAGGCAGTCACAGACAAAAGGTGTCATCCTGAAGACACTGTTAATCAGTTAGTTTCTGTTAACCTATAGGTTTGCAGCCCGGTCACGTCGTGATGACGCTGCCGGGCTGCGTTTGTTATGAACTGCAAGACTGTCCGCTACCGCTGCGGGTCGTCATACTGTATCTGCAACTGCTCCAACCTGCGGTGCAAGTCGCGCTGCAGCTGCTCATAGCCGGGCTGACCGTAGAGGTTGTGCAGCTCGTGAGGGTCTGTCTGCAGGTCGAACAGCTCCCATGCATCTATGTCATGGCCATAGAAATGCACCAGTTTGTAGCGGTCAGTACGCATACCGTAGTGGCGGCGCACGTTGTGCTCGGCTGGGTACTCGTAGTAGTGGTAGTAGATGGCATCGCGCCATTGCTTGGGGCTGTTCTTGCCGCGTAGCAATGGAAGCAGCGACATACCCTGAATGTCGGCTGGTATATCGGCACCTGCGAGGTCGAGAAACGTTGGGGCATAGTCGATGTTCTGCACCATCTCGGTGACATCTCCCCTGCGCTCATAACCTGCCGGCAGACGCATCACAAGGGGTGTGCTGAGACTCTCCTCATAGATGAATCGCTTGTCGAACCATCCATGTTCACCCATGTAGAAGCCTTGGTCGGAGGTATAGACAACGAGTGTGTTGTCAAGCATTCCCTGCTGCTCCAGATAATCCAGCACACGCCCCACCTGGATGTCCAGCTCATGCACTACCTTGGCATAGTCGCGCATGTAACGTTGGTACTTGAACTCCAGCAGTTCGGCTGCAGGAGAGCCTTCGCGGGAACTCTCAGACTGATGAGGCAGGAAGTCGGTATCAGTACCCCAGCGCTCGTAGAACGCACGGCTCATAGGAACATAAACGCTGTCGTAACGTTCACGCTCGGCAGGCGACAAACGGCCAACCATGCGAAGGTAGCTGTCGGACAGGCGTGTGCGAGGTGTGAGGCTATCGACATACATCTTGGTGTCATAGACGATGTCCATGTCCTTGCCAATCTCCATCTCAGTGGCTGCTGCAGCCTGACGTGTGGCATAGTCGTCGTGGAAGTTGGGGGGCAATGGGAAAGTCTTATCCTCATAGAGCGTCAAATCCTCCAACGCCGGCAGCCATATACGGTGGCAAGCCTTATGGTGAAGGAAGAGGGCGAAGGGCTTGGATTTATCACGATGGTCCATCCAGTCTATGGCCTTGTCCGTGACTATGCGAGTGACATAGCCACTGTCAGCACTCTGGGTGCCATCCATGTGTATGAAGGCAGGATTGTAGTAGTCGCCCTGCGCCGGCAGAATCTCCCAGTAGTCAAAGCCCGTAGGGGTACTTACCAGGTGCCACTTGCCTATCAGCACTGTCTGATAGCCGGCAGCCTGAAGCAGCTTGGGCATGGTCTGCTGAGAGCCGTCGAATATGCCGTGTTCGTTGTTGGTGAACCCATTCTTGTGCGAATGTTTACCTGTTATCATACACGCCCGGCTCGGTCCCGACAGCGAATTGGCAACATAGCTGCGGGTAAAGCGCACTCCGTCACGCGCTATGCGGTCCAGGTTGGGTGTCTCCACAAAGCGCGTATCGTAGCACGACATCATCTGCGCCGTGTGGTCATCAGTCATGATATACACGATGTTAGGACGCTGCGCCTGCTGGGCTAGCGCCGATGCTGGAGATACCAGCATTAGAAGCATTTGGGCTGTAGTCTTGTTCATAGCTTAAGGTATTAATAAGACTTATAAGTCCTATAAGTCCTAGAGGACCTAGAGGACCTATAATTTCAAAGAGCCTCCAACATGCGTTTCAGCACCACCTGTGCTGAGATCTCGCGGTTGGCGGCTTCGGGAATGACTAATGATGTGGGTGCCTCGATGACATCGTCGGTGACAATCATGTTGCGACGCACGGGTAGACAGTGCATGAAAGCTGCATTGTTGGTCACAGCCATCTGGCGAGAGCTGACGGTCCAGTCCATCATCGTATGGTAGTCATCCAGCACCTTGCCGTAGTCATCGGGACGTGTCACGCCTGGACAGCTCCAGTTCTTGGCATAGATGAAATCGGCTCCTTCAAAGGCACGCATCTGGTCGTACTCCACACGTGCATCACCCACGAACTGCGGGTCTAGATCATAGCCTTCCGGATGGGTCACAACAAACTCCACATCGGCTGCCCGCATCCACTCGGCAAACGAGTTGGGAACAGCCTGCGGCAGAGCCTTTGGGTGAGGAGCCCAGGTGAGTACCACCTTGGGACGAGCTATAGGCTTATGTTCCTCGATGGTTATGAGGTCGGCAAAGGCCTGGAGAGGATGCACGGTTGCACTCTCCATAAAGAACACTGGTTTGCCGCTATACTTGATGAACTGTTGGAGAATGGCCTCCTCGTAGTCGTCCTTGCGACTCTCGAAGCGGGCGAAACTACGTACACCAATGATGTCGCAGTAGCTGGCCATGACCGGTATGGCCTCCAGCAGATGTTCGCTCTTGTCGCCATCCATGACCACTCCGCGCTCAGTTTCCAACTTCCATGCACCCTGGTTCACATCAAGCACTATCACGTTCATGCCAAGGTTCATGGCAGCCTTCTGGGTGCTGAGGCGAGTGCGCAGCGAGTTGTTGAAAAATATGAGCAGAGCAGTCTTGTTCTTGCCAAGATGTTGCCATTGGAAGCGGTCGCGCTTCACTTCTTGTGCCTCTTTCAAGGCAGCATTGAGGTCGCCAATATCAGCGACATGCTGAAAGATTCTCATGATTAATGTTATGGGCGGGTCTGTCCGCTGCCTTTAATTATCCACTTATAGGTACATATCTCCTCCAATGCCATCGGGCCACGGGCATGGAGCTTCTGTGTGCTGATGCCTATCTCGGCTCCCAAGCCGAACTGTGCGCCATCGGTGAAGCTGGTAGGAGCGTTGTGATATACGCATGCAGCATCAACGGTTTTCAGGAAACGTGATGCAGCCTCTGCATTCTCCGTCACAATGCTCTCGCTGTGTCCGCTGCCGTATGTGGCTATATGTTCCAAAGCCTCGTCGAGGCTGTCAACAGTCTTGATAGCCATGCGCAAGGCCAGGAACTCTGTTCCGAAGGACTCTGGCGTTGCATGAATCAATTGTCCATCCTCCATTTTGCATTTTCCATCTGCACAAAGTGCAGCATACGCCCTCTCGTCGGCCTCAATGACCACACCCTTCTCAAACAGCGGCTGGCAGATGACAGGCAGGTCGGACAAACGACCGCTATGTACTATCATGCAGTCAAGGGCGTTGCATACCGACACACGACGTGTCTTGGCATTGACCACAATGGGTATTGCCTTTGACAGGTCGGCTTCGCTGTCAACGTATGTGTGAACCACACCTGCACCGGTCTCAATGACAGGCACACGGGCATTGTCGCGCACATAGTTGATGAGTCGCTGGCTGCCACGTGGTATGACCAAGTCAACCTGTCCGCGAGCGTTCAGCAGAGTTGTGGTGGCTTCATGAGATGTAAGCAAAGTAACGGTATCGGTTGGCAAACCGTGTCTGGTCAGTACCTCGTGGATGAGAGCCACGATGGCCGTGCAACTGTCTTTGGCATCGGAGCCACCCTTCAGAATACACGCGCTACCAGCTTTAAGGCATAGTGCAAAACAGTCGAAGCACACATTAGGCCGTGCTTCAAAGATTATGCCTATCACCCCGAAAGGAACACTCACGCGCTCTATCTCCAGACCATTAGGAAGGATATTGCGTTTCAAGATGTGTCCCAATGGCGATGGCAACGCAGCTACGTGACGCAAGTCGGACGCGATGTCCAACAGCCGCTTCTCCGTGAGCTGCAAGCGGTCATATCTAGGGTCGGCAGGATCCATGCGCTGCAGGTCAAGGGCATTGGCCTGCAATAATACAGGTATATTGGCTTCTGTTGCAGACGCAAGGTCTAGCAGTATAGCATCAATGGCCTCAGGTGTCATGGCAGCCAACTGCTGACTAGCCCTACGTGAAGCCGTTGTGTTAAATAAATCCATGTGTATTGTGTGTGTATTAGCTTATGTTGAAATGGGTGAAAGGCACCTTATCGGGACTGCAAATAACATCCAACAGAATGTTTTCGCGCTTGCCGTTGGCTATATAGACATGAATGCCTGCCGATGCCACCTCACGCGCTGTAGCATACTTGCTCTGCATACCTCCCCTACCCGACGACGACTTCTCCGTACGGATTAGAGCGGAAAGGTCATCGGTGGGTTGTACCTCACGTATCAGCTTAGATGCCGGATCTGAGGGCGAACCGTCGTAGATGCCGTCAATGGTGGATAGAATGATGAGTGCCTGACAGTCCATAAGACGAGCCACAAGCCCCGACAGCTCATCGTTGTCGGTGAACATCAGCTCTGTGATACAGACGGTGTCATTCTCATTGACGATAGGCAACACGCCATGAGCCAGCATAGCAGCCATGCACTGCCGCTGATTCTGGTTCTGCTCTGGAGTCGAGAAGTTCTCTTTCATGGTCAGCACCTGCCCCACATGAAGGCCATGATCACGGAACAGCTCCACATAGCGCCCCATGAGCTTGGCCTGACCGACAGCCGAGAACAGCTGACGCTGCTCCACACTGTCCATCTGTGCTGTCTCAGTGGCCGGAAGATGCATCTCGCTACGTCCACTGGCCACAGCTCCGGAAGAAATCAATATGACATCAATGCCAGCCCGCCGCAGGTCGGCAATCTGGTCAACGAGAGCCGACATACGCGTAATATCCAGAGTGCCATCGGCACGGGTCAGGACATTACTGCCCACTTTTACAGCAACCCTACTGTAAATCATAACACCATGTCATACTCATGTGTCTGCCAAGCGACAGCCGAACCATAAAGGATGCAGGCCTTATCACCATGTAGGTTGGACACATATACCTTTGTTGTCCAACGCATAGGGGCAAACATATTCTCGTTGAGTCCCTCTAGTATGGATGGCAACATGTATTTTCCACAGAGATTGGCCACTCCACCTGTCAGCACAAAAGCCTCAGGCGAAACGAGAGAAGCCCATGCAGTCATGGCGTGTCCGAAGATATTGCCTGTGACGGCTAGGGTCTCCAAGGCAAGCGCATCGCCCGCCTCAGCGGCTTCCGCAACAGCCTCGACAGTGATATCATCTGGCTTGACATCCCGGAAGCGAGTTGGCACATCAGGTTTTTCCTCCATTATCTCACATAATGTCTGTCTGATGCCACGACGACTGACATAGCTTTCCAGACAACCCACCTTGCCACAAGTGCAATGACGGCCATTGGGATCCAATGTGACATGTCCAATCTCACCTACGCGGCCTTTGTTGCCCATGAACGTCAAGCCATTCAGGACTAAGCCAGCTCCCAAGCCACCATCAATCCAAATACAAATATAATCTTTCAGGCCACGTGCTGCGCCATAGATCATTTCACCCATAGCAGCAGCTGTGCAGTCATTAACCAAAGCAACAGATATACCCAGACGCCCTTGGAACATGGATGCCATAGCTATCTTACCCTTCCAAGGCAGATTGGCAGCATTCTCTATACGATGAGTGATATTATTACCGCTGGCAGCACTGATACCCATAGCTTTGATATTTCCCCATCCACCGCACTGTTCAACCAGTGGCTGAAGACGGTCACAGATGTCGAATACAAGGGCTGTTGGGTCTGCATAGTCTCTTGTCTTAACCTTGTCCATACACTTGATATTTCCCAAGGCATCGACAATCCCAAAGACCGTTGACATCTCCCTTATACCTAGTCCGATAACATACGGCTTCAGGCTAGTAAGCTTTTGAAATTCGTATTCGTCCATTATAGTATTTGTTAGTTTTCTGCCCAAAAGTAGTTCTTTCAAATAGATGCAGCAAACTAACGTTGTTAAAAAGTGTTTAGTTTGTCATTGAAGCCAACAAACCGCGTATTACAGCATTAGTGAAACCTGCCTGTTCCATGGCATTGAGACCTTTGATGGTAATGCCACCCGGGGTGGTCACCAAATCAATGGCGGCCTCTGGGTGCATCTCGCTAGCTTGCAGCAATTTGACAGCGCCAAGCATGGTCTGCATAACTATGTTCTGCGCATCATGAGCCTTAAATCCCAGCTCTACGCCACCCTCTGATGCAGCTCGTATGTAGCGCATGGCGTATGCTATGCCACACGATGCCAATGTTGTTCCTGCTGGCAGGTGTGCAGCATCGGTGAGAAGCGTCTGTCCCATAGTGTCGAGTACAGCCTTCACTCGCTGGGTAGTAGCATCCGAAGACCTGACAGGAGTCAAGAATGTCATGGAAGCCAGCTGGGCAATAGCTATATTGGGGATACACAAAAGAAGTTCCGGCCCCTGGCCTGCCCATGCCTGCAGCTGTTCACCCTTAATGCCTGCTGCCACCAGCACCAGCGTCCTACTGGTAAGATCTACATGTGAGGCCAGCTCTGTAACTACAGATTCCACGAACCAAGGTTTCACGACAACAAATAGCAGGTCGGCGGTCTCAGCAGCCGCACAGTTGTCAGCGGTTGTCACAGCTCCCAATTTGGCAAAGTGTTGGCGTTGGATGTCTGAGGGATCGCTGACGGTCACCTTGTGCTGCCCCACTTTTATCAGGCCTTCGGCTATAGCACCTCCCATAGCTCCGGCACCTATAATAGAAATATTCATTGCAGTTGAATGTTGAAAATACTACGCATTGATAAGCACATTCTTCAGCTTTTGGATGAACTCATCAGCTTCATCCATGCTGAGACACAGCGGTGGCAACAGACGCAGAACATTTGTTCCAGCACAACCCGTGAACACATGCTCATTTAATAATAAGCTGTTGCGCACATCCTTATATGGCATGTCCAGTTCTATACCTATCATCAGACCACGTCCACGGATGTCGGTAACATGCGGCAACTGAAGCTCACGAAGGCGGGACATGATATACTCACCCACCTTTGCAGCATTCTCTACCAGATGCTCACCTTCAATGACATCCAACACTGCCAAGGCAGCGGCACAACCCAGATGGTTGCCTCCGAAGGTAGTGCCAAGACGGCCATAGACAGCTTCAAACTGAGGTGCAATCAGCACAGCACCCATTGGATAGCCGTTGGCAATGCCCTTGGCCACCGTTATGATGTCTGGGCGAATGCCGAGATGCTGATGGGCAAAGAATTTGCCAGAGCGACCGTAACCGCACTGTATCTCATCACAGACGAGTACTGTGCCATGCTGCTTGCACTCTGCTGCCAGCGCCTGCATGAACTCAACCGTTGCCAGCTGTATGCCGCCCACGCCCTGTATGCACTCTATGATGCAAGCCGCCACATCATCCTTACTTAGCTCCTCGCGCCATGCCTCAATATCATTCAAGGGAAGGAACGTGACATGACCATTGTCATTGACTGGAGCCACAATCTTCGGATTGTTGGTTGCCTCCACAGCCAGAGATGTGCGACCATGAAAAGCCTTTACGGCAGAAAGTATGCGCTTGCGGCCCGTATGGAAAGAAGCCAACTTCAGAGCATTCTCGTTTGCCTCTGCTCCAGAGTTTATAAGAAACAAGCTGTAGTCGTCATACCCCGACACAGCACCAAGGCGTTCAGCTAGCTGCTGCTGGAGAATGTTGATCACGGAATTGCTATAGAAGCATAGCTTCTGTGCCTGCTCATGCAGAGCCTCAACGTAGTGAGGATGTGAGTGGCCTATGCTTATCACAGCATGGCCGCCATAGAGGTCTAGATACTCGGTTCCTTTATCATCCCACACACGACACCCCTTTCCACGCACAATATTCACCGGCTGGAGTGGATATACATCAAATAGTTTCATCTCTTTGTTTTATTCTCGGTTTGATACATTGTGATGCAAAATTACACATTGTAGCCGACATCGCTGCATTTTATGCGCAATAGTTGTGTAATTATTAACAGACCTGAACCAAAGTATAACAAAAACTAATACTTATCCATAATATGAAACACCATCGACGGCCAACCAAGCATCAAACTTGGTTGGCTGTCAAGACTAATATAGTCGTGTTGGAATTACTTCACAACGACCTTCTTTCCATTACATAATATCTGCCGAGGAATTGACAACTGCCTGCCGAGGTTTTATGATGATTTCCGACAAAGGGTATATACGCAGTTAGGGCAGCCTTCACAGACTGCCCTAACACTAATATAGCAATAATGATTGGTTTTTACTCGGCGGCTGTCTCTGCCTTGGCCTCCTCAACGGGAGCCTCTGCTGGAGCAACCTCTGTAGCAGCGGCCTCAACGGCTGGTGCTGAAGACTTGCGGCTGCGACGTGTGCGAGTGGTCTTCTTCTGAGTCTTAGCCATGTTGTCATCGAAGTCAACTAGCTCGATGAAGCACATTGGAGCCTGGTCGCCCTTGCGGAAACCTGTCTTGATGATGCGGGTGTAACCGCCCGGACGGTCTGCAATCTTTGGGCTGACAACCTGGAAGAGCTCGGTCACAGCATACTTATTCTGAAGGTGGCTGAACACCACACGACGTGCATTGGTTGTGTCCTCCTTGGACTTTGTGATGAGAGGCTCAACGAACTTCTTCAGTTCCTTTGCCTTGGGGAGAGTCGTAGTGATTCTTTTGTGCATGATCAGCGAAATGGCCATGTTGGAGAGCATGGCATCGCGATGCGATGCAGTACGGCTCAGGTGGTTAAATTTCTTACCGTGTCTCATTGTTGTAGATAGGTATTATTCTTTGTCTAGTTTATATTTGGAAATATCGGTTCCAAACGACAGATTCAGACTCTCGAGCAAATCATCAAGCTCGGTGAGCGATTTCTTACCGAAGTTGCGGAACTTGAGGAGGTCTGTCTTGTTGAACTGAACGAGGTCGCCCAAAGTCTCGACATCAGCAGCCTTCAAGCAGTTGAGGGCGCGGACGGAGAGATCCATGTCAACCAGTTTAGTCTTCAAGAGCTGACGCATGTGGAGTACTTCCTCATCAAACTCCTCGTTGCCATCGGCATCGGAGTTCTCCAGCGTAATCTTCTCGTCGGAGAAGAGCATGAAGTGGTAGATGAGGATCTTGGCAGCCTCCTTAAGAGCATCCTTCGGGTGGATGGAACCATCAGTGGTCACTTCAAGCACGAGTTTCTCGTAGTCGGTCTTCTGCTCGACACGATAGTTCTCGACTGCGTACTTGACGTTGCGGATAGGAGTGTAAATTGAATCAATGGGTATCACATTGACATCGGTGCAGAACTCACGGTTCTCCTCGCTAGGCAGATAGCCACGACCTTTGTTTATTGTGATATCCAACTGTACCGTTGCTTTGGCATCTAAATGGCAAATAACTAATTCAGGGTTTAACACTTCAAATCCAGTCAGATACTTGTTGAAGTCACCTGCCTTGAACTCTGTGCAGTTCTCGATAGTGACACTCACTTTCTCGTTCTCGAATTCTTCGACCACTTGCTTGAAGCGTACTTGCTTCAAGTTGAGGATAATGTTGGTTACATCCTCCTTCACACCAGGCACTGATGCAAATTCGTGTTCTACGCCAGAAATACGTATTGTATTAATGGCATAACCCTCAAGTGAAGAAAGCAGAATACGGCGAAGAGCATTACCCACAGTAATACCGAAGCCGGGCTCCAACGGACGAAATTCGAACTTGCCGTATTTGTCGTCGGCCTCCACCATTAACACCTTATCAGGTTTTTGAAATGCTAATATCGCCATCCTTAATTATTATTTAGAGTACAATTCAACGATGAGTTGTTCGCGGATATTCTCGGGTATGTCGGCACGCTCTGGCTTGTGCAGCAGCTTACCTGCCTTCTGAGCCTCGTCCCACTCAATCCAAGGATACTTGCTGTGGTTGAAACCAGCCAGTGCGGTAGCGATAACCTCAAGGGACTTAGCCTTCTCGCGTACACCTACAATCTGACCTGGCTTAACGCTGTAGGAAGGAATGTTCACCACCTTGCCATCAACCACGATGTGGCGGTGGCTAACGAGCTGACGTGCAGCAGCGCGGGTTGGAGCAATACCAAGACGGAACACTACGTTGTCGAGACGGCACTCCAGGTTCTGGAGCAGGATCTCACCGGTGATGCCATTTGTGCGGGCTGCCTTCTCGAACATGTTACGGAACTGCTTCTCCAGCACGCCGTAAGTGTACTTGGCCTTCTGCTTCTCTGCAAGCATTATGCCATACTCCGATGTCTTGCGACGACGGTTGTTGCCATGCTGTCCTGGGGGGTAGTTACGCTTGGACAGAACCTTATCGGGACCATAGATAGCCTCGCCAAAGCGACGGGCGATTTTGGATTTCGGGCCAATATATCTAGCCATAGTTTAAGTTTGTTTAAGGAATTGTTTGAGACCTATCAGAGACTTGACGGTGAATAGCAGCCGCGCTAACTTACAGAAAGGAAATGTATGTGCCTCAGTAATGACCTTGTCAAGGTCTGACTAATGGGTCTCGATTGGTGATTGATTACGATGCTGCTTTATACGCGACGACGCTTAGGAGGACGGCAGCCGTTATGTGGAAGTGGAGTAACATCAACAATCTCCACAACCTCAATGCCTGCACCGTGGATGGTGCGGATGGCTGACTCACGACCGTTACCCGGTCCCTTGACATAAGCCTTCACCTTGCGCAAGCCTAAATCATAAGCGGTCTTTGCACAATCCTGTGCGGCCATCTGAGCGGCGTAGGGAGTGTTCTTCTTAGAACCACGGAAGCCCATCTTGCCAGCACTTGACCAGCTGATAATCTGGCCTTCACTGTTTGCCAATGAAACGATGACGTTGTTGAATGAGCTGTGAACATGTAGCTGACCCAACGCATCAACTTTAACGTTTCTCTTCTTAGCTGCGACTGTTTTCTTTGCCATATCTTAACGATTATTTGGTTGCCTTTTTCTTATTTGCAACGGTCTTCTTCTTACCCTTACGTGTGCGGGCATTGTTCTTTGTGCTCTGGCCACGTACAGGCAAGCCATTACGATGGCGAACACCACGATAGCAACCGATGTCCATCAGTCGCTTGATATTCATTGCAATCTCGGAACGAAGGTCACCCTCGACCTTATAGTCGGCTGCAATGACCTCACGAATTTTGGAAGCTTGGTCATCTGTCCAATCCTTCACCTTGATGTCCTTATCGACACCGGCTTTCTCCAGGATCTTTGCCGAGCTACTGCGACCGATGCCAAAGACATAGGTCAAAGCGATTTCACCTCTCTTGTTTTGAGGCAAATCGACACCAACAATTCTTATTGCCATATATTATATTTACGTTTTTGACGATTTACGATTTGATGTCTTTCGACATTTTAACCCTGTCTCATCTTGAACTTAGGGTTCTTCTTATTAATTACATACAGACGCCCCTTGCGACGTACAATCTTGCAATCCGGGGTGCGCTTTTTCAGGGATGCTCTTGTTTTCATATAGTGTAATGTCTTATTTGTATCTGAATGAGATACGTCCCATGGTGAGGTCGTAAGGACTCATCTCAACCTTGACCTTGTCGCCTGGGAGGATTTTGATGTAGTGCATTCTCATTTTGCCAGAAATAGTAGCTCTAATCTGATGACCATTCTCCAGCTCAACGCGGAACATGGCATTGGAGAGAGCTTCTACAATCTGACCGTCTTGCTCAATAGCTGACTGCTTAGACATATGTGCTTTTTTACGAGTTGGGGTTAATATCTTGATGCTTCGATACGTTCTATATCCTCAAACGAGGAGAGGATGTCGGCTTTGCCATGATGGATGGCTATGGTATGCTCGAAGTGGGCCGCCGGCTTACCGTCGCGTGTCTTGATGGTCCATTTGTCTGGCATCATATAGACTTTATAGCCGCCCATCGTTATCATAGGCTCTATTGCTATGCAAAGTCCGTTTCGGATTACCATACCCGAACCACGGCGACCGTAGTTGGGGACCTGCGGATCTTCGTGCATCTCCTTGCCGATGCCGTGCCCGACGAACTCACGGACTACTCCGTAGCCTTGCGCCTGGCAATGGCTCTGGACAGCATGACTGATGTCGCCGATGCGACGGCCTGCTATCGCAGCCTCTATACCTTTGTAGAGAGACTCCTTGGTGGTTGCTAGCAGTTGCTTGACCTCTGGCTTGACCTCACCCACCTGAAAGGTATAGCATGAGTCGCCATTGTAGCCGTTGAGCAATGTTCCGCAATCAACCGAGATGATATCTCCGTCCTTGAGTATCACATCCTCTGATGGAACTCCGTGAACCACTACCTCATTGACTGATGTGCAGATGCTGCCTGGGAAAGGCCCACCGTAGGGGTTGGGAAAACCCTTGAAGGTCGGCTCTGCGCCGTGGTCACGTATGAACGTCTCTGCAAGACGGTCGAGCTGCGCTGTGGAGACACCTGGTCGGATAGCTCTGGCCACCTCGGCCAGTGTCTCAGCCACCAGTCTGTTGGCGGCCCGCATAAGCTCAATCTCGTCCTCGGTCTTAAGATACACCATTTGTGTCGGAGCAAGAGATATTAGTAGGCACTCATGTTGCGGCCATGAATGCGTCCAGTCTCAAGCAGACCATCGTAATGGCGCATTAGCAGATGGCTTTCTATCTGCTGAAGGGTGTCAAGGACAACACCTACGAGGATGAGGAGAGATGTACCTCCGAAGAACTGTGCAAAGCCCTGCGACACGTTAAGCAAGCTTGCGAAAGCTGGCATACATGCAATCAAAGCCAGGAACAGTGAACCAGGAAGGGTGATGTGTGACATCACATTGTCGATATAGTCGGCTGTATCCTTTCCAGGACGGACTCCGGGGATAAATCCATTATTGCGCTTCATATCCTCTGCCATCTGAACAGGGTTCAGTGTGATGGCTGTATAGAGATATGTGAAAGCAATGATGAGGAATGCAAACACGATGTTGTACCATACAGAGGTGTGGTCGGACAGAGCCATGAGAGCAGCTGAGGGCTGACCATCACTCAGGAACTGAAGCAATGTTACAGGCAAGAACATGATGGCCTGTGCGAAGATGATAGGCATCACGTTGGCAGCAAACAGCTTCAGAGGGATGTACTGACGTGCACCGCCAATCTGCTGACGGCCTTGCACACGCTTTGCATATTGAACAGGAACCTTGCGAGTACCCTGCACCAAGAGTATGGCACCGAGTATAACAAGGAAGAGCAGAATGAGTTCAACGATGAACATCACCATGCCACCTCCTGCGAGGTTGTTCAAACGGCTTACCAATTCCTGAGAGAACGACTCTGGCAGACGTGCTATGATACCGAGCATGATTATCAAAGACACACCATTGCCCAGACCCTTGTCGGTGATGCGCTCACCAAGCCATAGTATGAACATACTGCCAGCTGCAAGGATGATAGTGGAACTTACCATGAACCATGACCAATCCAAGCCTCCAGCCAAGGCACCCTGTGACTGCATCCTCAGGTTAATGAGGTAGGAAGGAGCCTGGAAGACGAGAATAAAGATGGTTAGGTAGCGTGTGTACTGATTAATCTTGCGACGTCCGCTCTCTCCTTCACGCTGTATCTTCTGGAAATACGGAACGGCTACAGCCAACAGCTGAATCACGATGGATGCAGTAATGTATGGCATGATACCGAGCGCGAAAATCGAGGCATTCGAGAAAGCACCGCCCGAGAACATATCAAGCAGGCTCATCAGACCTCCACTGGTCTGCGCCCTCAGCTGTGCCAGCTGGTTGGGGTTGATGCCAGGCAAGGATACGAAAGAGCCAAATCTGTAGATAGCTGCGAAACCTATGGTGATGAGGATCTTCGTGCGAAGGTCCTCAATCTTCCATATGTTCTTTAGCGTTGCAAAAAACTTCTTCATTGACTTTTATTCTTAGAGAGTTGTGGCGTTACCGCCCTGAGCCTTGATAGCCTCTTCGGCTGCCTTTGAGAAGGCATGAGCTGTCACATCAACCTTGACTGTCAGCTGACCGTTACCGAGAATCTTTACCATTTCACCCTGCTTGGCATAGCCTGCAGCGATCATCTCAGCAAGACCGATGGTTGTCACACCGGTCTCAGCCAAAGCCTGAAGCTTTGCAAGGTTAACTGGCTGGAACTCTTTCTTGTTCAAGCTCTTGAAGCCGAACTTAGGCAGACGGCGCTGGAGAGGCATCTGACCACCCTCGAAGCCAATCTTCTTCTTATAACCAGAACGAGCCTTGGCACCCTTGTGACCACGAGTTGAAGTGCCGCCCAGACCTGAGCCTGCACCGCGGCCAATTCTCTTGCGTGTCTTTGTAGCACCAGCTGCTGGTTGTAATGTATGTAGTTTCATATTCGTTTGACGAGTTTAATTGTTTTACGTGGGGTCGAAGCTCTCCTTAGTCAAGGACCTTAACCAGATGGCTCACAGTGTTGATTTGACCACGAACACTTGGAGTATCCTCAAGCTCAACCACGTGATTCAACTTTGTCAGTCCCATAGCATCCAGAGTACGTTTCTGGTTCTTGGGTGCGCCAATACGGCTTTTGATTTGTTTTACCTTAATCGTTGCCATGTCTGATGAATCTTTATTGGTTAACCTCTGAATACTTTCTCAACACTGACACCACGGTTCTGTGCTACCTGACGGGCATCACGCATCTCTGCCAAAGCATTGATGGTTGCCTTAACCAAGTTGTGAGGATTGGAAGAGCCCTTGGACTTGGCCAAGCAGTCAGTGATACCGACACTCTCCAACACAGCACGCATAGCACCACCTGCCACTACTCCAGTACCAGTAGATGCTGGCATGATGAGAACCTCTGCACCACCGAACTTGGCAGCCTGCTCATGAGGAACAGTGCCCTTAACAACGGGTACTTGAACAAGGTTCTTCTTAGCAGCCTCAACGCCCTTGGCGATAGCGGCAGTCACTTCTCCGGCCTTTCCGAGGCCATAGCCGATGATACCCTTACCATCACCGACCACGACGATTGCAGCGAATGTGAAGGTGCGTCCACCCTTTGTAACTTTGGTAACGCGGTTGATAGCAACGAGGCGGTCCTTCAATTCAACATCGCTATTGATCTTTACGTTCTTGATTGCCATAATGATTAGAATTTAAGTCCACCTTTACGTGCTGCATCAGCAACTTCCTTCACTCGACCATGATAGAGGTAGCCATTGCGGTCGAATACCACTGTGGTTATACCTGCTTCCAAAGCCTTCTTTGCAATGAGTTCACCTACCTTTGCAGCCTGCTCCTTCTTGGGCATCTTCTCCATACCAAGGGAAGAGGCAGCGCAGAGAGTAGTGCCATTGAGGTCATTGATGACCTGCACATAGATTTGCTTGTTACTGCGGAACACCGACATACGCGGACGTTCTACTGTGCCAGAGACCTTATTACGAACTCTGTATTTAATCTTGATTCGTCTTTCTATTTTCGTTGTCATGATTACGCGATTTTAGGATTACTTAGCACCAGCTGACTTACCGGACTTTCTGCGAATCTGCTCGCCAACAAAGAGGATACCCTTACCCTTATATGGTTCAGGCTTCCGGAAAGTACGAATCTTTGCACAAACCTGTCCCAGAAGCTGCTTGTTGCAAGAGCGCAGGATGATCTGTGGGTTCTGATTTCTCTCAGACTTTGTCTCAACCTTGATTTCCTCAGGAAGCATGATGAAGATGCTGTGAGTATAACCGAGTGCGAACTCAACAAGGTTGCCCTTGTTGCTCACGCGGTAACCAACACCAACAAGTTCCATCTTTTTCTCAAAGCCTTCGCTAACTCCAACAACCATGTTGTGGATAAGGGCTCTGTAAAGACCGTGATAAGCCTGTTTCTGCTTCATCGTGACGTTTACTGGATCGTACTCTTCATCGATAGTGAACGTCATCTCAGCCTTTTCCTTATCATAGTTTACCTTAATGGAAGGATTAACCTCTTGGGTTAAAACACCCTCCTTACCCTTGACAGTAACAACGTTGCCGTCAACGGAAATCTCAACACCTGCAGGGATGCTAATGGGCAATTTACCAATTCTTGACATAATTAATCCTCCAAATTAATAAACATAGCAAAGTACTTCGCCGCCGATCTTCTGCTCGGCAGCCTCCTTATTTGTCATCACGCCACGTGAGGTAGAGATGATGGCAACGCCCAATCCGTTGATTACGCGAGGCATATCCTTGTAACCTGTATATTTACGCATACCAGGTTTGGATATACGGATGAGCTTCTTGATTGCGTTAACCTTGTTAACGGCATCATACTTCAAGGCAATCTTGATAGTGCCTTGAGGGCCATCCTCCACGAACTTGTAGTTCAGGATGTAACCCTTCTCAAAGAGAATCTTTGTGATCTCTTTCTTCAGATTTGACGCGGGGATTTCAACCACACGGTGCTTGGCCATGATAGCATTGCGCAACCGCGTCAGATAGTCTGCAATAGGATCTGTCATTTTTGATAGGTTTTTAATTAATCGGCACTACGCCGACAATATTAAAATGGATAACTCTGAATGCTTGTTTCTACCAGCTAGCCTTGGTAACTCCAGGAATGAGACCCTGTGAAGCCATCTCACGGAACTGGATACGAGAGATACCGAACTGGCGTATGTAGCCCTTTGGACGTCCCGTAATCTTGCAGCGGTTGTGCAGGCGAATAGGATTGGAGTTGTTAGGTAAGCTCTGAAGCTTGCGGGCAGCCTCATACGCCTCGATAGCAGCCTCATCACTGGTGTTACCAGCATTGATGATCTTTTTGAGGGCTGCACGCTTGGCAGCATACTTGGCAACGAGCTTGGCGCGTTTAACCTCGCGAGCCTTCATTGATTCTTTTGCCATATCTCTATAAATTATTTAGCGTTCTTGAAGGGGAGGCCGAACTCCTTGAGCAGGGCATAGCCTTCCTCGTCAGTCTTGGCGGTAGTCACGAAGGTGATATTCATACCCATGATGCGGTCGATGGTATCGATGTTGATCTCTGGGAAAATAATCTGCTCCTGGATACCAAGAGTGTAGTTTCCACGTCCATCGAGTTTGCCCTCAATACCCTTGAAGTCACGGATACGTGGCAGAGCCACCTTAACGAGCCTCTCAAGGAACTCATACATACGTTCACGGCGTAATGTTACCATCACACCGATAGGCATCTTCTTACGGAGCTTGAAGTTTGCCACGTCCTTCTTAGACACTGTGGCAACAGCCTTCTGACCAGTGATGGCAGTCAGCTCATTCATGGCCACCTCAATAATCTTCTTGTCAGCAGTAGCAATGCCCAGACCCTGATTGATGACAATCTTCTTGAGTACAGGGATTTGCATGGTAGAGGTATAGCCGAACTTCTCCTTGAGTGCCGGAGCTATACGCTCGGCATATTCTTGTTTGAGTCTTGCTGTATTTGCCATTACTTAATCTCCTCTCCAGATTTTTTTGCATAGCGGACAAGCTTGCCCTCTGCGTTCAACTTACGGCCAATGCGGGTAGCCTCACCCGATTTGGGATCCACCACATTCAGATTAGAGATGTGGATAGGAGCCTCCTGCTTCACTATTCCCCCTTGAGGGTACTGGGCGCTCGGTTTCCGGCTTTTTGAAACCATGTTCAAGCCCTCAACGATAGCGCGTTGCTCCTTGACGAGGACTTTGAGGACAGTGCCGGTCTTGCCCTTGCTGTTGCCGGCAAGTACCATCACATTGTCGCCCTTTTTAATATGTAACTTAGCCATTATCTTAATGTAAATGTCTTGTGATGATTAAAGAACCTCAGGTGCGAGTGAAACGACCTTCATGTTTGTGGCACGAAGCTCACGTGCAACGGGACCGAAGATGCGGCTACCGCGCAACTCACCAGCATTATTCAACAGCACACAGGCATTGTCGTCAAAGCGTATATAAGAGCCGTCTGGACGACGAACCTCCTTGTTTGTACGCACTACCAAAGCCTTTGACACTGCACCTTTTTTTAATTCACTTGAAGGGATGACGCTCTTCACAGAGACCACAATTACATCCCCTACGGATGCGTAACGGCGCTTAGTACCGCCGAGCACACGGATGCAAAGAGCCTCCTTTGCACCGCTGTTGTCCGCAACCACGAGTCTGGATTCTGTCTGTATCATAGTTTTACAGTCTTACTTAGCTCTTTCAACAATTTCTACTACTCTCCATCTCTTGGTTTTACTCAAGGGACGTGTCTCCATGATCAGAACAGTATCTCCCATGTGGCAGTCGTTCTTCTCATCATGGGCGTGGTACTTCTTCGTCTTCGAGACGAACTTACCATAGATGGGGTGTCTCTCCTTATACTTGGCAGCCACTACAATGGTCTTATCCATCTTGTCGCTGACAACGACACCTGTTCTTGTCTTTCTTAAGTTTCTAACTTCCATGTCTAAGACCATTATTATTGTTCGTTATTCTTCTGTGTCAAAATGGTCATCATGCGAGCGATGTCACGACGTGCCTTCTTGATCTGTGAAGGATTTTCCAATGGAGAAACAGCATGGTTAAGCAGCATCTGCTGATACTGTGCCTTGGCTGTATCTATCTTCTCAACGAGCTCTTCTTTTGTGAGAGCAATAATTTCAGCAGTCTTCATAATCAAGCGTTTATATCGTAGTCTCGTCTTACAATGAACTTTGTAGTCACAGGTAGCTTCTGGGCTGCAAGGCGCAGAGCTTCCTTAGCGGTCTCGTAAGGTACACCCTCAACCTCGAAGATGATACGTCCTGGGGTGATTGGGAAAACGTAACCCACTGGGTCACCCTTACCTTTACCCATACGTACATCAGCAGGCTTCTTGGTGATTGGTTTGTCAGGGAAGATACGGATCCACACCTGACCTTCACGCTGCATGTAACGTGTCACGGCCACACGGGCAGCCTCAATCTGACGGCCTGTAATCCAGTGTGTGTCGAGACTCTTGATACCGAATGACCCGAAAGCGAGCTGATTGCCGCGCTGGGCGTTGCCCTTGCAGCGCCCTTTTTGTGGTCTTCTATATTTAGTTCTTTTCGGCTGTAACATTGTTATTTACTTACTTTCAGGGTTTAACGATTGGCGTTTCTCTTACGACGGAAGTTGCGGCCACCACGGTCATTACTTCCTTGGAAGCGTCCGTTGTCTTTCTGCTGTGAGAAGTTTGGAGCAAGATCACGCTTGCCATAAACTTCGCCACGGCAAATCCACACCTTTATACCAAGGAGACCAACCTTTGTGAGAGCCTCTGTCTGGCAATAGTCAATATCGGCACGGAATGTATGAAGAGGTGTACGACCTTCCTTATACATCTCTGAACGAGCGATTTCAGCGCCATTCAGACGACCGGAGATCTGAACCTTGATGCCTTCTGCGCCAGCACGCATGGTGTTTGCGATAGCCTGCTTAATAGCACGGCGATATGCAATCTTACCTTCAACCTGCTTGGCGATATTGGCACCAACGATGTTTGCATCGAGATCAGGCTTCTTAACCTCGAAGATGTTGATCTGAATGTCCTTGTCGGTAATCTTCTTCAACTCCTTCTTGAGAGCCTCAACCTTCTCACCACCCTTACCAATGATGATACCGGGGCGAGATGTACATACTGTGATGGTCACCAGCTTCAAAGTACGTTCGATGACAATCTTGGAGATGTTGGCATCACCGAGACGCACCATGAGGTACTTGCGGATTTTGCTGTCCTCAAGGATGGAGTCTCCAAAGCTCTTACCACCAAACCAATTGGAATCCCAACCGCGGATGATACCGAGACGGTTGCTTATAGGATTAACTTTCTGTCCCATACTTCTACTGATTAATCATTAGTTTTTGTGTCCACGAACAGTGTGACATGGTTGCTGCGCTTGCGGATGCGGTAGCCACGACCCTGAGGTGCAGGACGCATACGCTTCAAAGTTGCACCTTCGTCAACAAATACTCTCGACACGACCAGCTCACCGTCCTCTGCCTTACGGTCGTTTTTCTGTTCCCAGTTGGCAATTGCCGAGCGGAGGAGCTTCTCCACGTCAGCGGCGGCAGCTTTCTTGTTGAAGTGCAGTGTAGCGAGGGCGCGGTTAACCTCCATGCCACGAATCAAATCCACCACATAACGCATCTTACGGGGTGAGGAGGGTACGCCTTTCGCCTTTGCGAAGTACTGGGTTTTGAGTGCAGCCTTTCTAGCCTCAGCTGCAAGTCTTTTTCTTTTTCCCATTATAGTGTATTCTCTAATTACTCGGGTTAAACAGCGTGGTCATTATTTCTTCTTCTGACCTGCATGGCCTCCAAACTTACGTGTAGGAGCGAACTCTCCAAGCTTATGACCCACCATGTTCTCTGTGACATAGACAGGGATGAACTTGTTGCCGTTGTGGACAGCGATGGTGTGACCCACGAAATCAGGGCTGATCATCGAAGCGCGAGCCCAAGTCTTCACGACGTTTTTCTTGCCGCTCTCGTTCATAGCAAGCACTTTCTTCTCGAGGCTTACTGCAATATATGGACCTTTCTTAAGTGAACGACTCATAGTTGTTTCGTCTTTTTACTGTGATTACTTCTTGTTGGCTCTGTCAATGATATACTTGCTGCTCTGCTTCTTCGGACTGCGTGTCTTCAGACCCTTTGCATACAAGCCCTTACGTGAACGTGGATGACCACCGCTCTGGCGTCCTTCACCACCACCCATTGGGTGATCATGCGGGTTCATAACAACACCACGGTTGTGAGGACGACGACCCAGCCAACGGCTACGGCCAGCCTTACCAGAAGACTCCAATGCATGATCGCTGTTTCCGACGCTGCCGACAGTAGCCTTACATGCGCTGAGAATCTTGCGAGTCTCACCTGAAGGCAACTTGATTACACAGTAGCGGTCCTCACGAGAGGTGAGCTGTGCGAAGTTACCAGCTGAACGCACAAGCAGTGCACCCTGTCCAGGACGAAGCTCAATATTATGTATCACTGTACCGACAGGAATGTTCTGCAGTGGGAGAGCGTTACCAATCTCAGGAGCTGCATCAGGACCAGACAGAAGAGTCATGCCAACCTGCAGTCCATTAGGAGCGATGATATATCTCTTTTCGCCATCGGCATAGAACAGCAGGGCGATACGTGCAGAACGGTTTGGATCATACTCGATGGTCTTCACTACTGCAGGGATACCATCCTTGTCGCGACGGAAGTCGATGAAACGATATTTACGCTTGTGACCGCCACCGATATAGCGGACAGTCATCTTGCCATAGTTGTTACGGCCACCAGTGGAACGCTTACCAATGGTGAGGGATTTCTCAGGTACAGATGCAGTAATCTCTTCGAATGTACCTATAATCTTATGTCTTTGGCCCGGAGTTGTGGGCTTAAATTTACGTACTGCCATCTTATTGATTAGATATTAGCGTAGAAGTCAATGGTATCACCCTCTTTCAGGGTGACAATGGCTTTCTTGAAATTGTTGGCCTTGCCTCTGATGAGACCAGCCTTTGTGTAACGGGTCTTGTTCTTGCCAAGATAGATGGCAGTGCTGATACCAGTTACAGTAACATTATAAAGAGCCTCTATTTCCTTCTTGATTTCAATTTTGTTAGCCTCAGGACGGACGATGAAGCCGAACTTATTCTGCTTCTCGGTTATCTTGGTCATCTTCTCAGTGACCAGGGGTTTGATGATATATCCCATAGTTGTCTTGCGCTTACTTGTTAAGGTTCTGTTCAACGACAGGCAGTGCACCCTCTGTCAGCACAAGCACATCTGCGTCGAGCACCTTGTAAGTGTTCAGCGCAGAAGCCATCATCACATTGGTACGCTGTATGTTGCGAGCCGACAAATATACGGATTTATCTGCACCCGGTAAAACAAACAGGGTCTTCTTGCCGTCAACTTTAAGATTATTTATCACTTCGAGGAAGCTCTTGGTCTTTGGAGACTCAAAAGTGAAGTCTTCAACGACTATGATAGCGTTCTCCTTAGCCTTGTAAGCCAAAGCGCTCTTGCGAGCCAAAACGCGTACCTTCTGGTTGAGCTTAAAGCCGTAGTCGCGTGGCTTGGGACCGAACACGCGGCCACCACCTACCAACACAGGTGAGTTGATGTCACCACGACGAGCACCGCCGCCACCTTTCTGGCGACCAAGCTTGCGTGTGGAGCCACTGACCTCAGAGCGTTCCTTGGACTTAGCTGTTCCCTGACGCTGGTTGGCCATATAGAGCCTTACGTCAAGATAGATAGCATGGTCGTTTGGCTCAATACCGTAAACGGCATCATTGAGGACTACCTTACGACCGGTATCCTCGCCCTTGATATTCAATACACTGACTTCCATCTTACTTAATAACGCTTACGATTGAACCATTGAAACCTGGCACACTGCCCTTGACCAGCAAGAGGTTGTGTTCAGGTATTACCTTTAACACTTGGAGGTTGTGTGTTGTAACACGTTCACCACCCATTTGTCCACCCATACGCAGGCCCTTGAAGACCTTTGCAGGATAGGAGCAGGCACCGATAGAACCCGGCTTGCGGGCACGGTCGTCCTGTCCGTGAGTGGTCTGACCAACGCCACCGAAGCCGTGACGCTTAACTACACCTTGGAAGCCGCGTCCTTTGCTGGTGCCGATGATATCGACATAACTGGTGTCATTGAAGAGTTCTACAGTGATTGTGTCACCGAGATTAGCCTCCTCAAATCCTGTGAACTCGGCCAAGTGGCGCTTGGGAGTGGTATTAGCCTTGGCGAAATGGCCCATCATAGGCTTGGAGGTGTTTTTCTCCTTAGCCTCTTCAAAGCCGAGCTGAACAGCTGCATAGCCGTCCTTTTCAACGCTCTTCACCTGAGTTACCACGCAAGGACCTAATTCGATAACAGTGCATGCCACATTCTTGCCATCAGCACTGAACACGGAAGTCATTCCGATTTTCTTTCCTAATAATCCTGGCATTTCAGTAATTTGATGAATTAATTAAATAAACTACACCTTTATTTCAACTTCTACGCCGCTGGGCAGGTCGAGCTTCATGAGAGCATCAACAGTCTGTGCGGTGCTAGAATAGATGTCAATAAGACGCTTGTAATTTGACAGCTGGAACTGTTCGCGGCTCTTTTTGTTTACGAAGGTTGAACGGTTCACAGTGAAGATACGCTTGTGAGTAGGAAGGGGTATTGGTCCGCTTACCACAGCACCAGTAGCCTTGACTGTCTTCACAATCTTCTCTGCTGACTTGTCCACAAGGTTGTGGTCGTAGGACTTCAGCTTGATACGAATTTTCTGACTCATCTTGTTAATTTACAATTATACTGTTTACTATTTACTATTTGCGGGAAGGGTCGGTTGCCCGAAGAGTCATTTGCTCGAACAACTACCCTTCACCTTATATACGTGTACCTTTATATATTATATATGCAGTACATTATACGAGATCTACGCGGCCCTTGATTTCCTCCAACACAGTCTTAGCAATACTGGTGGATACAGGTGCATGATGGTCGTAGGTCATGCTGCTCGTTGCGCGACCAGATGTAATGGTACGGAGAGCTGTCACATAACCGAACATCTCAGCCAGAGGAACCATAGCTTTCACGATGCGTGCACCGCTGCGGCTGGTATCCATACCTTCAACCTGACCACGACGCTTATTCAAGTCACCAATGACATCACCCATGTTCTCCTCAGGTGTTACCACCTCAAGTTTCATGATAGGCTCCATCAGTACTGGCTTAGCCTGAGCGCATGCATTCTTGTATGCCTGCAGGGCGCAAATCTCAAATGAGAGCTGGTCGGAGTCAACTGGGTGGAAGGATCCGTCCACGAGTTCAACCTTCAGACTATCCATTGGGAAGCCACCAAGAATACCATTCTTCATGGCATTGGTGAAGCCCTTCTCAACAGCAGGGATAAACTCCTTAGGAATGTTACCACCTGTCACGCTGTTGATGAACTGCAGGCCTGTTCCTTCGAAGTCGTCATCGATAGGACCTACATTGACAATAATATCGGCGAACTTACCGCGACCACCAGACTGCTTCTTGTAAACCTCACGGAGATTAACAGTCTTGGTAATGGCCTCCTTATAGTTCACCTGAGGCTTGCCCTGGTTGCACTCAACCTTGAACTCGCGCTTCAGACGGTCAATAATAATATCGAGGTGAAGCTCACCCATACCACTGATTACGGTCTGACCGCTCTGTTCGTCGGTACGAACTGTAAATGTTGGATCCTCTTCAGCCAGTTTTGCAAGACCATTGCTGAGCTTATCAAGATCCTTCTGGGTCTTAGGCTCAACAGCTATACCGATAACTGGGTCTGGGAAGTCCATGCTCTCCAATACGATTGGTGCATCCTCGTCACAGAGTGTGTCACCTGTGCGAATATCCTTGAAGCCCACGCCAGCACCTATGTCACCAGCAGCAATAACCTCTACTGGGTTCTGGTGGTTGGAGTGCATCTGGAACAGACGGCTTACACGCTCCTTCTTACCAGAACGTGTGTTGTAGATATAACTACCGGCCTCAACCTTACCAGAATATACGCGGATGAAAGTCAGACGGCCCACGTATGGGTCAGTAGCAATCTTAAATGCGAGAGCTGAAGTCTTTTCATCCTCGTCTGGCTTGCGGTCTTCCTCTTCACCTGTTTCTGGGTTAGTACCAACAACGTTGGGAGTGTCCAGAGGGCTTGGCAAGAAAGCACAAACATAGTCGAGCAGAGTCTGCACACCTTTGTTCTTAAACGAAGAGCCGCAGAGCATAGGGGTGATATCCATCTTCACTGTTGCTGCACGCAAGCCAGCAAGGATTTCCTCCTCTGTGATGGTGCTGGGATCGTCGAAGAATTTCTCCATGAGAGCTTCATCGTACTCAGCCACAGTCTCCAGCATCTTGTCGCGCCACTCCTGAGCTTCATCAACGAGGTTAGCAGGTATTTCCTCAACAGAATATTCAGCACCCATAGTCTCGTCGTGCCACAGGATAGCCTTCATCTTAACGAGGTCAACAACGCCCTTGAAGTTTTCTTCAGCACCGATAGGGATAACCACAGGCACTGGATTAGCTCCAAGCACATCCTTCATCTGACGCACGACCTCAAAGAAGTCAGCACCAGAGCGGTCCATCTTATTGACATAGCCGATGCGAGGAACGTTGTACTTGTCAGCCTGACGCCAAACGGTCTCGGACTGAGGTTCAACGCCACCCACTGCACAGTAAGCAGCAACAGCACCATCAAGCACACGAAGTGAACGCTCCACCTCAGCAGTGAAGTCCACGTGTCCCGGAGTGTCAATCAAGTTAATCTTATACTTCTGTCCGCCCCAGTTCCAAAATGTGGTGGTAGCAGCTGAAGTGATGGTTATACCACGCTCCTGCTCCTGCGCCATCCAGTCCATCGTGGCTGCACCGTCGTGAACCTCACCAATCTTGTGAGTCAAACCGGTGTAGAAGAGGATACGTTCTGAAGTCGTAGTCTTACCGGCATCGATGTGAGCCATGATACCGATATTACGAGTCAAATGCAAATCGTGTTTTGCCATTGTCTGATGTCTATCGTGTCAAAAGTGAATTAGAAGCGGAAGTGAGCGAATGCACGGTTAGCCTCAGCCATGCGGTGCATATCCTCCTTACGCTTGAATGCGCCACCCTGTTCGTTGTAGGCATCCATAATCTCTGCAGCGAGCTTGTCGGCCATGGTCTTACCACCACGCTTGCGAGCGAAGGAGATAAGGTTCTTCATGGAGACGCTCTCCTTACGTGAAGGACGAATTTCGGTAGGAACTTGGAATGTGGCACCGCCAATACGGCGGCTCTTAACCTCGACCTGAGGAGTAACTTTCTGAAGAGCTTCTTTCCAAATCTCGAGAGCACTCTTCTCCTCACTCTGCATCTTGGTCTTTACAATTTCGAGAGCATCATAGAAAATGCTGTAGCTGATGCTCTTCTTGCCGTCGTACATGAGGTGATTAACAAACTTGGACACCTTCACATCGCCGAACACTGGATCGGGCAGAACGACGCGCTTTTTTGGTTTTGCTTTTCTCATCTTGAGTTAATTATGATTGGCTGTTGTTTTGTTGGTCTTCAACGCCTCCACTGAGGCATTTACTCAACCGTTGTTAATTTGACAATCGACTATTTACAATTTCACCATTGCCAGCTACATCACGCAGCTCAAATTGTAAATTGCAACTTAAAAGATTGTCTGATTTCTTTACTTCTTAGCGGCCTTTGGACGCTTTGCTCCATACTTGGAACGACGCTGTGTACGGTTTGCAACACCTGCTGTATCAAGTGTGCCACGCACGATGTGATAACGTACACCTGGGAGATCCTTCACACGACCGCCACGCACCAGCACGATGCTGTGCTCCTGCAGGTTGTGTCCCTCTCCTGGGATGTAGCTGTTAACTTCCTTTGAGTTGGTAAGGCGCACACGAGCCACCTTACGCATGGCGGAATTAGGCTTCTTAGGAGTCGTGGTATAGACACGGACGCAGACTCCACGACGCTGAGGACAGCTGTCCAAAGCAGGGCTCTTGCTCTTGTCAACCAGTGACTTACGGCCTTTCCGCACAAGTTGTGAGATTGTAGGCATTTTGTTGTGTTTTTTGTTATTATATTATATGTATATAGACGTGTTGAGATACCGAATTCGGGCATACTATGCCCATTCGGGCTGCAAAGGTAGGCATAATCTCGCAATAAAAAGCACCCTCGCAGCCTCAAAATCGGTGCGAGGGTGTAATTTTGCCCCTTTTAGGGCATTATTTAATAAAGTTTAACATTTAATTAAGCTTAAAAGGTGCTATTGGACCCTGTGGTTTGATGTCTTCAGTCAGATTTATGGGTCCAATATTCTTCTCATAGTTGGATATATTCTGTTCCAACAGACGCATCAGTCGCTTTGCATGTGCTGGTGACATCACCACCCTACTCTGCACGTTGGCACGTGGCATTCCTGGATGATGGAACACGAAATCCATGATAAACTCTGTTGGGGTGAACCCCATGATTGTAAGATTAGAATATACTCCTTTCTCAATCTCTGGGGTCATGTTCACCTGAACCTGCCCCTGCTTTTGCTCATTGTTGTTTGACATTTATTTGACGTTGTTTGTTCTATTGTCCAAAAACAGTAATTGCTGTTGCAGCATCTCCAGCTTTGGCATAGCAAAGCCAGCCTCACGTGCTATGGCTATCGGCCGAGTATAAAGGTAGAAAATCTCCATAGGGCGATGGAAGTCATAATCCAACCGCATACTTGGCGAGTATGGCACCATATCATCTGTCATCTGAAGCATCTGCTGTATGAAAGCCTCGTTAAGTCCATTGACACCCAGAGCATTTGCAGCCCCAACGACCTCTTGCATCTGCTCCGTTATCAACTGTCGTGTGGCAGGGTGTTGCAACAAGAGATTTGTCTGTGTGTGCATAGCAACTGTCATACCGTTGAACGGCATGTTCCATACGGCTTTTTTCCAACGTGCCTCATTATACTCCACCTCGTGTGCCTCAACACCTGCCTGGCAGAAATCGTTCACAAGAGCATCTATAAGTGCCTTATCTCCACACGAATAGTTTCCGATGCTAATCTGACCGTAGCACTGATGGTTGATGTGTCCAGGTTCCGTCTTGGCAGAACAGATGAAAGCCAGTCCGGCAGCCAGTGCCAACCCTGGGAACCACTCCTGCACATCAGCCTCCAGCCCTATACCGTTCTGGATTAACAGCACGAGGGTATGCTCGTGGAGCAGGGGCGGTAACAGCTCACGAAGCAGATGTTCGTTGGTGGTCTTCAGCCCCACCAGCACGACATCGACTTTTGGCATCAAGTTGACATCGCTGTAAACGTTAATCTGCGGCAGGATAAAATCTCCATTGCACGAAGTGACCTGCAAGCCATTCAGGCATACATATCGGTAATCGCTGTGAAGGAGAAAGTGTACATCATGGCCAGCACGAGCCAGTTTAGCACCGTAGAAGCCTCCAATAGCACCTGTCCCGATTACTGCGTATTTCATGTTCTATTTGTTTATTCGGCAATAACCGTGAATTCAGCTCCGCTGGCAAAGTCCTGTCCGTCCTGACTGGAGAGAGCAGTGAAACGAAGGTAGCGGGCGCGTACAGGCTTTTGGAAATTAACACGCTGGAGAGAGCTATTACGTTGGAACTCACCCTCAGCAACAGCCTCCGACCAAGTCTGAGCATCGTCGCTGACCTGAATGCGATAGCCCTTAACATTACCATTTGTACCATTCTGCCTTGGCAGATAGGTGAAGCCCTTAACGAGTTTTCTATCACTGAGGTCGAAATCCACCGTATGCGGATACTTGGTTACGGTGACACCATAGGCGGTATGCCAGATGGTCTCTGGATTTCCATCGGTGAGATGGGATGCCAGACCCTCGCCCGGCTCCTCGCTACTCGTGGCTATAACTGTTACCGGCACGTTCTCTATTCGTTCAAACTCCCGGCTTATGCGTACATTAGGATTATCCGTGTGCCACACATAAATGATACCGCCTTCACGCATAGATATAGTTTCTCCAGCATAGACCTTCGCCTTTGCACTAAGCTGTGAGGCGTTGTAGGCTTTGCTGCCTCTTGGCTGTATGGCGTAACTGATAGATTCACCGTTGAACTCATTGTAAACTATCGTCACCTCACCATTGGCATTTCGTGTCACACCTACTGGCAGGTCGCCGTTATGCATCAATGGGTAGCAGGCTTCGCTGATAGCCTTCGGGTCGGATGTTGTTACGGGTCGGATGAAGAAACCGAATAGGTTGGCACCAGCTCTGGCACGATCAGGCTCCAGTGGTCCACCCTGTCCGCAGCTGCTGCCACCCAAGCCAGTCATCTTGGCATCGAGGTGTACATATACATGGTCGCTCTCAGGCAGCTCGTTAGGATGTGCTGCCATAGTGAGCTGAAGGTCGCTCCACGGCAGAACGGATGTTGACATATTGCCTGTCAAAGCTCCGAACACAAGTCCCTGACCATTGGCATCGTTGAGAGCCAGCCATTGCACCTCTTCGCGGTTAGCCATATCCTGTGGTTTTGGGAAGGCTACGAACTGTTCTGCGACCGTACTCTCATAGACACCACGCAGCATTCCGCTCTTGCGGTCAGCATAGTTGTTCTGAGGTCCGCAGCCAAAATAGCTCATCTTGGCTCCTTCTGATTCAAAGCGTGTGGGTAGCTGCACCAAGAAGCCTATGCGCGGCAACACCAGCTTCGGGTCGCTGCCTGTTATTGCACTTTGGTTCTCAATGGTTCCATCGGGATAAACAGTCCAAACGATGTTGGAACGGAACACGAAAGCTGCCAGAGCCTCATCATTGGTAATGGTGAAACGTCCACTACTACCGCCGTTGATAGCACCTTTGTGGCCTTGGCTCTCAACGATATAGTTCATCACAACGGCACCATCCTTGCGAGTATAGCTGTTGTATGAAAGCACCTTATGGTTCAAATCATGCAGGCCGTTCTGATACCATGAGTGATAATACCAGTTGTCATTATCAACCGGGGCTCGCAGGGCATTGATGACAGGGCCGCAGCCTGGCTCAATCATATCCTTGCCATTGCAGTAATAGCTATATATCGTTCCCCTTTCGTTGTCAAAAGCAACCCTCCAGCTCCCAGCAGAAGCAGATTGTCCAGATATAATTGTAGCAAATGGTGCTTGCTCCACCTTCAGTGGTTCTTCGGTTTGCTGGGAAGCTATATAGATAGGATTTACGTCACCAGCACCCCATAGGTGTACTAGCTCTGACATCTGAACATATCCCTTTTTAGCCCAAGGCATATCCCTATTCAAAACGAACTCAACTCGTATATCGTAGGTGTGAGCATTTAGCTCGCTATCCTCTCTTATGGGTAGCATGACAACAAATGCACGTCGTGGAGCAATAGACTCGTAGGATATTGTGCTTTCGTTAATATCGAAGCCGTCTCTGACCACAATGACTTTGACATCATACTGGTCGCAAGACAGCGGCTGGAAGTAGTTCTTGTTCTGTATCCTCAGTTTTGCTATAGTCCTACCGTTTTTATTTATGATGCTGTCCAGCTCAACACCCACATTCTGATAGACATGCTTCACGTCGAAATACTCCGGCTTGGGAGAAAAGTCTGGCAACATCACACCGTTCATACAGAACATACCGTCGTTAGGCAGGTCACCAAAGTCACCGCCATAGAGGAAAGCACCCCCAGCATTGGATTGGTCTGGTCTCCAAATTGCCTGATCCACCCAGTCCCAGATGGCACCGCCACAGATGTAGTTGCTGGTCTCAATGGCTTTCCAGAAATCTATGAGATTACCACCAGCATTACCCATCGAGTGGGCATACTCAGAGATATGGAATGGATACTTAGGTCCTTGGCCACCGCCAGCAGCGAACTGCACCCATCCAACAGAAGGATACTGGTTAGAACCCATATCCACGATGTCGTTGTTGCGCTCGTACTGCACAGGACGCGAGGTGTCGAACTGCTTGATGGCCTCATATTCAGCTACAAAGTTGTTGCCAGGGCCAGCCTCGTTGCCAAGACTCCAAATGACGATGGAGGGGGCGTTGATATGTGCGTGTACCATCTCCATGCCTCGTGCCACATGGGCTGCCCGCCACTCTGTCGGATGCGACAGCGAGGCTGCACCGTAGTAGTACTCATGACTTTCTATATTAGCCTCATCCTCCAGGTAGATGCCATACTTGTCACACAGGTAGTACCAGTATGGATCGTTGGCATAATGTGAATTACGCACGTGGTTGATGTTGCCTTGTCTCATGAGGAAGACCTCTTGCTGCATCTGCTCATGTGTGATGGCATGTCCACGCCAGGGGTTTGTCTCGTGACGGTTCACACCCTTGAGCTTCACAGGCATGTTGTTTACGTAGAAGTAGCGTCCAGCCTTGCCAAACTCGTCGTCTTCGGCTGCCGTCTCACGTATCTCTACAGTACGGAAACCGAAATAGGTGCTTCTAAGGTCGAGTGTGCGACCCTTCTTGTCTTTCAGCTCAGCGGTCAGCACATAGCGGTTAGGTTGCTCTGCACTCCAAGGAGCCACATCGTGGATATCTGTCGAGACAGCAGCACCAGGTTCTGCGCTGATGGTGCATACAGGTTCTGCTTCCGTCTGGTCGGAATAAAGCTTCACTGGCCAAACCTTGTATTCAACCTTCAGACCAGTCTGCTTCTTAGCTGGTACACAGCTTGCATCAAGCAAGGATTCTATCTTAAGCACAGCATCAGCTCTACCATTATTATTAAGGGTAATCGCTGTTGTACGCACAATGAGGTCGGACAGCGACATCTGTGCTTCGGCTGTCAGATATACGGAACGTATGATACCAGGCAAGCGGAACATATCTTGCGCTTCAAGGAACGAACCGTCGGAATTGCGATATACCTCCACTGCCAACACTTGCTCCGCAGCCTTGCTGTCTATGTAAGGAGTGATGTCAAATGAGGCCGTGTTGCGTGAGTTCTTCGAGAAACCTACATAGTGTCCATTGACCCAGAGGTAGAAGAACGAATCCACACCATCGAAGTTAATGATGATGCGGCGACCCGTCCATGCGGAAGGCACTGTGAATGTGCGACGATACGAGCCAACCTCGTTGGGATAGTCTTTGACCGTCCAATTAGGGTTAGTAGGAGTGCGCATCACACCTCCGCGCCAGTCATCCACAGCCACCGAATGTTGGAAGATAACCTTTTGGTTGGTGTAGATGGGTACACCGTACTTCAGCGAGCCGTCGGGCTGTATGCCCTGCACATTCCAGCATCCCGGCACGGCAATGTCATCCCATGCAGCCACATCAAACTGCGGCTCATAGAACGTGGCAGGACGGTCACTTGGCTGGCGGCACCAGTTGAACTTCCACGTACCGTCTAAGCTCTGCCAATAATCGCTAGCCTCTGGCAGCACCCTTACTGCCGAACCCATACTAGCAAAACTGAATGTCCAGGCACGTGGCTGCAGTTTGTTGAGCGACAACTGCTGTGGCGACTGCCACTCATCACCTGTTGGAGCAGCCGGTGCAGTCTGATAATCGAAGCCTTCCAGCTGTGGACGTGGATTATTTACTAAGGTCTGAGCTTGCACCGTGAGCGCTACAGCTGCCACGGCCATGGAAAGACAAAGGTTTCTCATAACGAGGTCAGTTAGTTTGGTTTGCACCGCAAAGATAGACATTGTTATCATCAATACAGCTATTACAGCGCAAAAAAATATCTTTATAGCAGCACGAAACAGGATGAGCAGCTGATGTATGAATCTGTTCACAAGTGTAAATATCTAAATTCACAAGTGTGAACATCTAAATTCACAAGTGTGAACATCTAAATTCACAAGTGTGAATAGATTCATGCATCAGCATGAATGATGTCATACGCCAGCATGAACAACATTCTATCACGAAAGCCTCCCCGCCAAATTGTTTGACGGAGAGGCTCGTGTTATTATTCTAAGTGAATACCTATTGTGGTGTTACTCGGCGCCACCTTGGCTTACGCCGCCTTCATCCAGGGGGATGTTGCCACCGGTAATATCGATGGTTGCGGTGGCACTGACAGCAGGATTATCCTTCGATGTGCAGGTGATGGTCACAGTGCCGTTCTTAATCGGAGTGAGCACACCATCCTCACTGATGGTAGCCATCGATGCGTCGCTGGTGCTCCAGGTCACGTCCGTCTCGGTGATGTAGGCGGGAGTGAACACAGCGTTCAGCTGATAGCTGGCACCCACGGCATACTTACCGCCAGCGGTGGTGGGCAGCGTGATGGCCAGAGTGCCGGCTGTGGGATGTGTGATGACCTTTACCGGTGTGTAGGCCGTCTGATACGAGCGGCCGTCCTCGCTGTAGATGAGCGACAGGCTGTAGTCCTTGCTGCCGTCGAAACCGCTTGGCGTAGCGGTGATGGTCAGCGTGCCGTCGGTGGCGTTGGCCGTAGCGTTGGTGATGGCCATAGCAGCACCGTTCTGGCTGACGAAGCTCAGGCGGGTGATGTCAGCTGCCAGTGTCGTGGCCAGCTCCTTCGGCTCCACCTCATAGACGAGGGTCGTAGCCGTGGGCTGGTCCACGGTAATCTGGTTCAAGCCATTCTCGGTCTGGAACACCACGGAGTTCAGACGTGAGATGGTCTGGTTGTTGTAACTGCGCAGGGCATCGTTCTCGGCACCCAGCTTGTCAATATCGTCCTGATAGTCTGTGCAGGACACTGCGCCCAGCAACAGTGCGGGCATCATCAATGCATAAAACAAATTCTTTTTCATATTCTTTTTTACTTTAATTGTTTCTTTTATTAACCACGAATTTCACTAATTTCACGAATTATTTTCTTTTTATCAAGAATTTGAGCGCTCGACCTTTGGTCGCTTGGCTAGTCCAAGACTTTGAGAATTTCTTTTTTTCTTTAACACGAATTACCACGAATTGAACACGAATTTTTCATAAATTATTATATGAGAAATTATATGGGCCATTCGTGATAATTATATGTTTAAAAATAATTCTTCTCTAATTCTTGATATTATATTATTCGTTAGATCCGTGCGATTCGTGTTCGTTTAAATCATTTCTCTATCATGACTGCCACTGCAGCGAGGCTTTCCTTACTGTTGTCCTTCGTCTCGCCCTTACCTTCGGTCTTGATGCGAGCGGCATCGACGCCACGGGCCACGAGAGCCTTCTTCACGGCATTGGCACGCCAACGCGAGAGCTTCAGGTTGTACTGCCACTTTCCGGTGCGGCTGGCATAGCCCGCGATGTTCAGTTTCTTGTCCGGATGAGCCTTCATGTAGTCGGCAATCTCGTCAATCTTCTGCTCCTCAGAGGGCTGGATGCGCGATGAAGCGAAGCGGAAGTACACCTTAACCTCTGTAAACTCGGACACTTCCACGACGGCCTGGGTCTCTTCCACTACGGGTTTCGGCTCTTCCTTCACCACAGGCTTCGGCTTCTCCACCACCACGGGCTCAGGCTCTACCTCAGGTTCGGGCTCCTCGATAAGGATGTGCTTGCGGGTCTTACCCAGCGCAATTTTCACACCCAGCAGCAGGTTCTGCTGCCAGTCCATGTTGTCGCTCTTGCCTTTCTTCGAGTTCCACTTGTCGGGCAGCACGTTGGCGTTGTACTCCAGTCCGAGTGCCACGCGCTCAGAGAGGGCATACTCGATGCCAGCACCCAGACGACCGGCGGGGAACAGCTTCGTGCCGTCCCACAGCTTCTCGAAGCCACCGTTGGCCAATGCGGGAATACCTGCGCTCTCGTTCATAGCTGCCAAGCGGTTGGCATCGTCGTTCTTGAACGCGATATTCAGTCCTACGCCAGCCAGTCCATAGACGTTCCACTTGCGGTTTGCATCCCAGCCCCAGATGAGGTTGCTGAGCGACACGGTGGCGTCAAGGTTGGCCTGCACAAAGTTCCATTTATACTCTGCCTTGGGGTGAGCCTGCCAGTTGCGGGCCTCCCAGCCCGACGCACCGAGGCGCAGGCCGAACACAGGCGAGAACTGACGTCCCACGCTCAACTGGGCAGCAGGCGACAGCAACTTCGAGAACTTGGCCTCGCCCACGTGGTAGCCCACGCCCACCTGGGGCTGGACGAACCAGTGCGGCGCAAAGGCCACCGAGTCCCGAGTCTGTGCCTGCACGCCTGTCAGCGCCAGACAGAACAGTACAAGAATCAATATTTTCTTACTCATATCTTTTTTACTTTAATATTCTTTTCTCAACCACGAATTTTACGAATTTCACGAAATTTTTCTTTTTCTGTTTCTCTAGAATTTCACCAATTCGTTTAATTCACGTAATTCGTGGTTAAAATTACTCTCATTTAACGACAACTTTGCGTCCGTTCTGAATATACACGCCCTTCACGGCCTTGCTGACCTTACGTCCACTCAGGTCGAAGATGACATCATTCGTGTCATTCGTGACATTCGTGGTCGAAATACCCGTTGCTTCTCCGTCAATCTTCAGCACCATAGCCTTCGCACCTGCCTGCTCGTTGCCCAGATGCAGCACGGCCTTGCCGGCTGGCACCTTCACCTCGTCACCCTCGGCGAGGATGGCGTGGAACTCGTTGTTCTGCAGCACGAAGTAGTGGCCGCTGTCGTAGTGCTTCTTTTCCACCACGGGCTCCAGGCAGTTCTTCTGGCCGTAGTCCTTGCTGTCGCTCGTAGCCACGGGCATGCCGCTGGCGATGCGTCCGCTGTAGGCCACCAGGTCGTAGCTCTGTCCGGCCTCGCCGAGCAGCAGCACACCGTTGTTAGCCTTGATGATGCGCTCCGAGCCGTACTTCAGCATGTCCTCGGGGATAATCTCGGTAGCCACCTCGGCGGTGCTCTTCACCTGCACGGTGTAAACGGCGATGCCATCGGGAATATTCACGTCGCAACCCGTACCCAGCGTCCAGTACTTGTTCACCGGAGTCACGGTGCAAACCACCTTCAGGCCCTCATAGTTGTCCTTCAGCGATGCCATCAGAGCATAGTCGTCGAGCAGTGCCAGTGTGGTGTGGATGACAGCCAGTCCTGACAGTGCGCCCTCCTCAACCTGGATAGGCTCCTCGGTGTCGGGCATGATGATGTCCGTCACGTTGTTCATGCCGTCCATGGCGCCAGCGCTGATGCTTACCACGTTCCAGCCGTTGATGGTGGCAGGAATCTCCACGGTGATGTCCTCACCCGTTGAGCCTGCGCCCTCGCTGATGATGTCGATGGCCAGTTGCTTCTTCGCGCGGTTCACCACGCTCACGGTCATGTCGATGTCGTCCACGTCCTCGCCCGTCTCGGTCTTCTCGCCTTCGCCGTCAACCACCTGGTCCTTGATGACAAACTGGGCCGTTACGCTGCCGGTGAAGTTGGTCTTACCCGTTACGGTGACGGTGTATTCGCCTGGCTCGGTCTCGGTGTTGCCCTCCACCTCATACTGTGCGGCGGGAACCACGAGGTTGCCAGCCTTCACCTCGCTCACATTGGCCGTCTGAGCCACCGGTGCGAAGAGGTTGTACTGGAACTCCTTCTTGTCCAGTGTCACGCTGGTCAGCTCGGCGGGCTTGATGGTGTACTGAGCCGTCTGCGTGCCGGTGTAGTTGCCCTTACCCGTAGCCGTTACGGTAGCGGTGCCGGCAGCGGTGTTGCCTGTGTAGGCCAGCGTGTAGTCAGTGTTCTCGACCAAGACGGCGGAACCGTCTTTCACAGTGACAGATGGAGTCTTCGCTGTGCCGTCGTAGATGTACTCGGTCTGACCGAGAGTCAGTTCAAACAGCTGGGCGTTGGCAGCCACGATGCTGAACTGTGCAGTCACCTGGCCCTTGAAGTTGCCCTTACCCGTGACGGTCACGGTGTACAGGCCCACGTTCTTCTTCGTGTTGCCCGTCACGTCGTAGCTCTCGGCGGCCACGGCGATGGTGCCGGCGTTCACGTACGAAATCAGAGCCGTCTGCTCCTGCTGGTTGTAGATGAAGTTGGTCTCAGCCAACTGCACGGCGGTCAGCGTGGCCTGTTCGATGGTCACTTTGAAGTTCTGAGCCTCCACGGCCTTATGGTTGGCGTCGGCCTCAATCTTATAATATACGGTATATTCCTTGGCCTCGGTGCCCGTGGGAACGGTGGCCGTCCAAGTCTGGTTGTCGAGCGAGTAGAGCATTTCGCCGCCCTCTACGCTACCGGCGGTGGCCAGCGCCTGGGGCTGCGTGGTATAAACGAGTCCTGTCTTAGCTGTCGGGACGGTGATGACCATGTCGGCCTTCGTGATAGCAAACTCCTTGGTCTGCGTACCCGTATAGTTGCCGATACCCGTAGCGGTCACCGTGGCGGTGCCCACGTTCAGGTTGTTGTCGTAGGTCAGCGTGTAGTCGGTATTCTCCACCAGCGTGGTCTCGCCGTCCTTCACCACGACGGCAGGCTTCAGTGGCGAGCCGGTGTAGGTCTGGTCGGCAATGGCGCTGATAGTGAAGATCTGTGCGTCGGCAGCCACGATGCTGTAGGCAGCCTTCGCCGTGCCGTCGTAGTTCTGAGCGTCGTCCTTCGGGGTCACCGTCAGTTCGTAGTTGCCCACGGTCGTAGCCTTGTTGCCGCTCACAATGTAGGCATCAGCGGGCACGTCCAGCTGACCGGCCTTCACACCCGTGATCACGGGCGACTGCTCCTGCTGGTTGTACACCAGGTTCGTAGCCTGCAGCAGCACGTTGGTCAGCGCAGCCTTGTAGATGGGCACGTTGATGAACTCGGCGGCCACGGGGTTGTGGTTAGCGTCGGCCACAGCCTTGAAGAACACGGTGTAGCTGCCGGCGTTCGTGCCCTCGGGCAGAGCGGTGTTCCAAGTCGTATCGTCCAGCGAGTACTGTATCTGGCACTCCTCGATGTTGCCGGCGCCCTGCAGCGTGGCGGCATTGATCAGCGTCTGAGCCAGTCCTGTGTAGGTCAGCTCGCGGGCCGTGGGAGCGGTCACCGTGAGGTCAGCCTTCTGGATGGTGAACGTCTTCTCCACCTGTCCGCTGTACAGGCCCGTACCCACGAGGGTGGCCTTGGCCGTGCCGGCGTTCAGGTTGCTCTCGTAGCTCACGCTGAAGTCCTGGTCCTTGGTCAGCGTGGTCTCGCCGTCCTTCACAGTCACGGCGGGCGTCAGGGCCTGACCCGTGTAGGTCACGGCAGCGATGTCGTCGATGGTGATGTCGGTGTTGGTCAACAGCTTGCGGTAGTTCACCGAGAACTCTGCGTTGGCCCTCTTCATCACGAACGTGTAGGCATTGGCGTTGCCCTCCACGGGTGTCAGTTCGAAGTCCTTCAGCAGGTCAATCTGTGCGGCAGTGCGCTTCGGAGCCTTGGCAGCTCCCTCTGCGGCATACCACAGTCCCTGGATTCCTCCCGTGTTCCATCCCTCGGCGGGGGTGATGGTCACGGTCACGGTCTCGCCTTCGTCAGCGTAGGTTCTGGCGTTGCCGTTCACCGTGAAGGCCACTGTTCCGTGCTCACTGGTTCCGACCTTGAGGTCGTAGCCTGCCGAGGCGCTCGCCGTCATGGCTACGAGCACCAGTGCTAATAATGATAATAATCTCTTTTTCATATCTTATTTACTTTAATGTTCTTATTCTTTTTTTCGACCACGAATTTCACGAATTAAACGAATCTTTTTCTTTTAACATGTAATTGCCATATAATTGCCCATTAATTTCTCATTAATAATTAATGATAATTCGTGGTTCATTCGTGATAATTATATGTTTAAAAAGAATTCTCTCATTACTTTTATTCGTCAGATTCGAGTGATTCGTGTTCGTTTTCATCACTCTCACTTTACCACGACTTTACGTCCGTTCAGGATGTAGATGCCCTTCTTGTTAGGCACTGCAATCTTCCGTCCGTTGAGGTCGTACCAGTCGCCATTGACCATTGACGATTGACCATTGACCATTTCGATCGCGGTTGCGTCGCCGAATACCAAGGTCAGGGCGCGGGCCGTTGCAACGCCAGTGGGAATCTCCAGCCAAGCCTTATACTGGCCGACGGCGAGGGCGGTCTTCACCCATACGAACTGCTTGCCGTTGAAGGCGTAGCGGTCGGTGGTGGCGTCAGAGGCGGCAATCTGGGTGGCCTCGAGGGTGCCCTTGAATTCGGGTGCTACGGTCACGGCCAGGTCGGGCTCGGTCGTCGGGATGAGGAGGATGGTCTGCGCGTCGGTCGAGCTGTTGAAGACGAGCATGGGGGTGAGGGTCTTCATGGCGTCGTAGGGGCCGCTCAGGGTGGCGGTCTCGGTGCCTACCTCAGAGATGGTGTAGAGCTCGGCGTAGGGCTGCTGGGTCTTGTCGACCATGAGCGGCTCGTCA
>JAFZQR010000005.1 GCA_017620295.1 Bacteroidaceae bacterium | reverse complement strand
TACCCGTGCCTTGTAGATTATTATGTGAAGTTGCATCCGTGTTAGGAACCGCCGTATGCGGAACCGCATGTACGGTGGTGTGAGAGGTCGGAAAACGAAAGTAGGAAGAAAACTACTTCGTTTTCCTCCTACTCGATTGTAGAACTATGATTTCAAACCTATTTCACTTCTACCTTAACCGACTTCTGTCCAATCTGCACAATAGCGATGCTGCCTCTTTGTAGGGTGGTCCTGAGAGTAGCTTGTCCATTGCAGCTGACGGCAGAACCGAGCTGCAAGCCATTTACGCTATACACATTGATCTGCGTTCCGTCTTCAGCCCCCTGTATGTTCAGTGTACCGCCATTGCTCTGTATCATCACAGCGTGAGCGGGTAATTGTTCCATGCTTGTTGTTATATTCTCTGATTGAAGTGTTGCATCAATCCAGCATAGCGTGGCAGTTGCAATGTCACTATTGTCGTAGCCAGCCTTGGTGGCATAGACGCTGATTTCATAGGTCGCTGTCAACGTCACCTTGTCGGAAGAGCCTTTCTTAACGTCGCTGTCTGCAATTTCATAAATATATTCAACCCCCTCTGTAGTACTGCTAAATGTCAATTCACCACTTTGGTAGCTGATAGTGGGTGTTTCGCACTTGAGCGTCTCTGGCGTTGTGTCATTCAAGCCAACAATTTCCTTGAAGTTCTTCCAAGGTTCAGCATTCAAATAGTCGTTCAGAGATGCCATAGGTACATGCAGGGTCACGTTTTCGATATTCGAATAGTAGAAGGCAGTTGCGCCTGTGTTAGGTACGTTTTCCGCTAAGCAATAGATATCAGTTAGGCAGCTGCAATAACTGAAAGCCCATTCTCCTATGCTTGTTACGCTGTTTGGAATTGTAATGGAGGTCAGGCCACTGCAATAATCGAATGCACCATTTCCTATACTTGTTACGCTGTTAGGTATTGTTGTGTTACTGCAACCTTTTATAAGTGTATTAGTCTTTGTTTCAATAATTGCATCGCAGTTGTTGCGCGAGTCGTATGATTTATTTCCTTCACCCACTTGAATTGATGTTAGGCCGCTGCAATTTTGGAAAGCACGGAATCCAATGCTTGTTACACTGTTAGGTATGGTGATAGATTTTAGGCCGCTGCACCCACAGAAAGCTTCGAGTCCAATGGTTGTTACTTTGTTTGGGATTCTGATAGAGGTAAGACCGCTACAATTCTTAAAAGCATACTCTCCAATGCTTGTTACGTTGTTTGGGATTGTGATAGATGTCAGGTCGCTGCACTCTTCAAAAGCTCCATTTCCTATACTTGTTACGCAGTCTGGTATGGTTGTTTTATTACAACCTGCTATAAGGATAGTTGTGCTTGTTTCAATAATTGCATTGCAGTTGTTGGGCGAATTATAAGTCGCATTTTCTGCATCCACATGAATTGATGTTAGGCCACTACATCTGGCGAAAGCATAGACACCTATGCTCGTTACGTTCTTGGGTATTGTGATTGAGGTCAGACCGCTACACTTATAAAAAGCATAGTATCCTATGGTTGTTACATTGGTCGGGATTTTGATTGATGTCAGGTTAGTGCAAAACCCAAATGCCCATCCCCCTATGCTCGTTATGCTATCGGAAAGTGTTATTGATGTCAGGCTGCTGCAATTTTCGAAAGCACAGTCTCCAATGCTTGTTACGCTGTTGGGAATTGTAATTGATGTCAGGTTGCCGCAATTTTTGAAAGCACAGTCTCCAATGCTTGTTACGCTTTGGGGGATTGTGATGGATTCCAGATTCTCGCAAGAATTGAAAGCATAAGCTCCCATACTAGTCACGCTGTTTGGGATTGTGATGGATCTCAGCTCACTGCAATACATGAAAGCACATTCTCCTAAGCTAGTCACCCCATCTTCAATGATGGCTTTAACAATCTCTGATCTATAACTGTGCCATGGAACATTCCTTTTCGAGTCGAAATAATCGTAATCAGTCATAGCTCCAGTTCCAGATATAGTCAGAGTTCGCGTGGATTCTTCGTATGTGTAGGTGACGTTAGTGCCACATGTCCCTTCCTCATCTGCACTCACCGCCATAGGGATTATTATCATCATCACGAGTAAAAATAGTTGTTTCTTCATACTTGTATTATTGTTTGAGTTGTTGAACAACAAAAATTTCTTTGATGAGTAAAGAGGCGGAGCCGATAGACTCTGGGTTTTATCACAAAAGACATGACAAAGGTAGCAATAAAGCGTGATGAACTCACACCATGCGGAGGTGTTTTTTAAATGATGAATCATGATTCCGCCCAAGATGAGACTTGAGACCTCGGCAGAAGTAACTTGAAATCCTACACCATTTCATCAAGACTAGTATTAGTTCATCCAAACAATTTGGATTCTAATTTGTTTTTTAGTGAGACTGTTTCGTAATAATCAATTAAGTTATCGTAGTTGATGAAATGGAAACGCTCCTTTTGAGCTTGATATATCTCCAAGTTTATTGTTTGAAGGTATTTCTCATGATGCTTTTCGGGGGCAACAATATAAAAATCTGTCATGAAATTTTGCAATTGAAGACTCCTGTTAAAGGCACTACTCAAAGTACCTACGCTATCAACTACTTCAATAACTCTCTTAGGAAAAGCTAATCCCTTCTTATTTAGCCATATTACATCGATATTCTTTGCCTCGCGAACTATTTCTGAATAGGAAAAAGCAGGCAGATTTTTGACGGTGGCAAAGTCACGAAGGTGTAAGTTGTCACGGTATTCTGCTGATGGATCTGCTGTGTATGTGAGATAATTATCGAAATTACCAAGCTCCAAACAAATACCCTCAATAAATGAGTGCATGCGAATCTTGTCGTTGTTTGAGGGCTTTACTTCTTCATGGTAGCTTGCAAGCGCAAATATGCCTAACCCAATTTTCTTAAAGCGTTTGCTATTTGGCAATTCACGATATAAAACGCCCCTTATACCTTCTTGCCATTTTGTTGAATTTTTTGCTGAAGGATAGTATTTTTCTATGTTTTCATAGATTATGTTCCAGCTTGCTGTTCCACCATTATCCAGCATTACACGTTCAATTGCATCTAGCTTTGTCATATATTTGGTATGATATACTTTCTTTATTACATATTTCGCACCTCAAATCAGTTTCATAGAGGTACGAGCGGTGAGGGTGGTTAATATCTAAGATTATGTTTTCAGTTTTGTGTTCCAACTTTGTGCCGTATAACTCAAATTCATAGTCGTTAAAGACCCTGTTTCTTCCGTTTGGAAATGTAATAACTATCATAATTTGGCATACAATTTGTAAATGTGTTCCATTTATAATCACTTTTGTATTGTCCTGCAAAGATAAAGATTATAGATTACCATGAAAAGAAAAACGAACTAAATTATATTTCCCCCCGCTAAACTTACTCACTTATGACATTTATATATTTTGTGTTCGGGTATCTTTGGGGCAGATATCAGATGTATAATACCATTAATGTACTGATTACTGTGGGCGAGTAGCTCATGTTCCTAAATGTATGGGCTCCCAGATGTTGAAACGTCTGCAGATATTGAATGAGACCTCGGCAGAAGTAACTTGAAATCTCAGCAGATATTGAATGAAATCTCAGCAGATATTGAATGAAACGTCAGCAGGAAACAATCCTTTCGACGGCACGAAAGATTGGAGATGCAGGAGCGTTGGGAAAAGAAAAGCCTCGTGTCGGATATGGCACGAGGCTGTATTAGGTAAGAATTTTGAACGGCTGTCTTTTTTATCTGAGCAGGAGGTCAACGAGGAAGTAGGTGGCGAGACCTGTGCCCCAGCCAAGTAGAACCTTTGGCATGATGTGGGCGGTGTACCAGCGAATGTCTATGTCTTCGGATTTCATGAGGGTGTATCCGCTGATGTTGCCGATGGGGAGAAGGCAGCCGGCTATGCATCCGCTGTAGATGATGAGATGCCAGTACTGTCCGTTCTGCAGGAATGCGTGTGCATAGACGGGGTCGAGGTCTGCCAGCGCACTTACGTCGGATGCTACGGGGTATATGTTGATAGCAGTCAGCACTAGGGCTATGTTGTCCAGCACGCTGCTTATGGCTCCGATGGCTATGCTCATGATGTAGATGTTGTGAATCCATTCATCACACCATACGGAGATGCTTTCCATGATGCCCGTCTCAATCATCACGCCTACGCACATATAAACTCCCACGAAGTACATGATGATTTGCAGGGATGCGAATTGGAACTGTCGGTCGCCTGCTATGTTCATGGGCTGCTCAGTGTGTATCTGCTTGTGGTTCATCAGCTCATGCAGTACCCACAGCACTCCGAGTACACATAGTGCACCGAGGAATGGGGGGAGCATGGTGATGCGGTGGAACGTAGGCACAAACCAGAGTCCTCCCATGCCTACCACCAGCAGTAGCCAGCGCTGCCAGACAGGTAGGGTGGAGTCGTCGCCCCGGTAGGTGTAGGAGGGGCGTATTGGGTCGATATGTTCGGGTAGTTTGCGGCTGATGAACCATGTGGGAATAATGGTTGCCACGAGGGATGGCAGTATGAGTGCTGCGCTGAAGTTGGAGGGTGTGACAGAGCCCTTGGTCCATACGGCGAGTGATGTGAGGTCGCCAATGACGGTTACAGCACCTCCGCAGTTGGCTGCTATTACGATAGCTGCACCTAGCCACATACGCCATCGCTGTTCGCGCACTAGACGGTGGAGCAGGGTTAGCATCAGCACGGTGGTCGTGAGGTTGTCAAGGTTCATGGAGATGAGGAAGGTAAGCAGCACGAGCAGCCATGTGAGGCGTCGGCTGTTCTTGGTCAGCAGCCATGTCTTCATGAAATCAAAGCATCCGTTGCTGTTGAGTACGCTGACGATGTTGATGGTGGCGAGGAAATAGAGTACTAGGGAGCAGAAGTCGGCTCCGTAGCGCAGGAAGACGTGTGTGCTTATGAAGGCTTTAACGTCTTGGGTTGTATGCTCGGCTGCACCCACGAACTGAGCCAGATCGTCACTATGCATCTTCATCACGAAGTCGGTGCCTGTGGCGATGTAAAGAATCCATGCCAGCACACCGGCAAAGAGGGCGATTGTGGCTTTGTTGATGTGGGTGATGTGTTCTGTAGCTATCAAGGCATAGCTGCAGAGAATAAGGCATACGATAGCAATAACCATAATAACGGTTGGTATGGGAGGTTGTTATTTTCGCTGCAAATGTACGTTTTTTTCGTTAACACGTATAAGCAAAGTGTGAAAAATGTCTGTAAAACACAAAAACCCGCAGCAAACATGTTGCTGCGGGTTGTCTATGTATGCTCGGCATGAGCATTGTCTAACGGGTGCAAGTCCCGAGTGAGCCCTAATAGCGGGAATCACATAGCCAAGAGCAAGGGTGTCCGTCGCGAGTCGGAATCTGAAAGAAGCTGGCGGCAAACATCTGGCCTGACG
>JAFZQR010000004.1 GCA_017620295.1 Bacteroidaceae bacterium | reverse complement strand
CGTCAGGCCAGATGTTTGCCGCCAGCTTCTTTCAGATTCCGACTCGCGACGGACACCCTTGCTCTTGGCTATGTGATTCCCGCTATTAGGGCTCACTCGGAACTTGCACCCGTTAGACAATGCTCATGCCGAGCATACACAAAAAAAGCGACTTCATCATGAAATGAAATCGCTTTTGTACGCCCTCAGGGGCTCGAACCCTGGACCCATTGATTAAGAGTCAATTGCTCTACCAACTGAGCTAAGGACGCATAATCACAATCGAAGAGCAACGTTGAAACGTACATCTCTCTCGTTTGCGGGTGCAAAGGTACTGCATTTCCTTTTTACCGCCAAATGTTTTGCAAACTTTTTGAGCAAAAACGCCATAATAATCTATCTTCTTGCTGTTTTGATTATAAAGTCTGTGGCGATTAGGAGTTGACATTGCCATGACGAGTGAACACAAGCACCGTATTGAACAACTTTATCGTTGACGCGTATTGGGGAGTACGGCTACGCAGTATGCACTGTTTTGATGAATAAAGTTTTTCCATTTGCGCATTTCTATCTAACTTTGCGGCCAAATTGTGACGTTTACGTACTCGACACTATGGAAGAGAATACAACACAAAACATTTGTCAACCATCACAGAACGACTGCTCGGTATGCGGCAAATGTACGACACGTGAAGAAGAAGCACGACGACAAGGGCTTACCCTATACACCATTCTTGTCTATTCGGAGAACATAGCGGGCGTGTTGAATCAGATTACTGCTGTGTTCACGCGCCGTCAGGTCAATATTGAGAGTCTGAACGTATGCGCCTCCAGCACCCCAGGAGTGCATAAATACACCATCACGTGCTATTGCACTTTGGAAATGGTGAAGATGCTGAAGAAGCAAATAGAGAAGCGCATCGATGTGATACAAGCACGCTATTTCACCGATGAGGAAATCTTCATCCTTGAAACCTCTTTGCTCAAGATTTCTACACCTATGATGCTGGACAATGCAGATGTATGCCGTATGGTTCGTCTGCACGGTGCACGCATAGTTGAAGTCAACCCCACTTACAGCACAGTAGAGAAGACAGGAATGACAGAGGACATACTGAAGCTATACGAATCGCTTAACTCACTGGGGGTGGTGCTGCAATTTGTGCGTTCCGGACGAATCTGTATCACCAAAAGCTATACTGAGCAGTTGGACGCTTACCTTGCAGAACGCGAGGCAGAGCGGGCAAATGGCTAGAGACCTATGGACAAGATTGAAACATACAGCTTCACTGTTGAACCATTCCACGTGGATTTCACGGGACATCTATTTATGGGTGTGCTTGGGAACCACCTGCTCAACGCTGCAGGGCGCCACTCCCACAACCGTGGCTGGGGCATAGACCAGCTGAATGAAAACCACTATACCTGGGTGTTATCACGCCTGAGTATAGAGCTGACAGAGATGCCAGCCCAATATGAGCACGTGGAGGTGGAGACATGGGTGGAGAGCGTGATGAAACTGTTTACAGAACGCAACTTCATGATACGGAATGCTGACGACGGACGCATCTATGGCTACGCCCGCAGCATCTGGGCTATGATAGACACCGCCACACGCCACCCTGCCGACCTATTGGCACTGAAGGACGGGGACATACTGAACTACCTGCTCACAAACGAGGAAAAGCCCTGCCCAATAGACAAGCACGGACGCATACGCGTTAAAGCGAGTAAAGCCACACGCACCATACCGACATTCTACAGCGATGTCGATATCAACGGACACATCAACTCCATAAAATATATCGAACACATACTAGACCTGTTTCCCCGAGAGCAGTTTGAGCAGAACCGCATCCGCAGGTTTGAGATTGCTTACAAGGCAGAATCATATATGGACGACACGCTGAGTTTCTTCCAGAGCGATGACGATGCCAACCAACTGGAAATCCGCAAGAATGTAGGCAACACAGACCATCTGCAAGGCGAAACCGTGGTGCAAGCAAAAGTGGTGTGGACTAAATGAAAAGTGAAAAATTGACATTAAGATATGGCACAAAACAGATACATTAAGACAGCATATAAGATGCTGACCAACACCGCAGCCTCTCACAAGCAGCTCTATGAATCGACAGAAGAACAGCCTGACGTGTTCGTGACAGGCATGGGCCTGATGCTGGACGCCTTTGAGGAGAAGCTGGCTGCACTGGAAGCTGGTCACACCTTTGATTTCACACTTCAGGCAGCAGAAGCTTTTGGCGAAGTTGATGAGGAAAAGATTATTGACCTGCCACGTTCTACCTTCGAAATAAAAGGCAAATTCGACGAAGAAAACATATACCCTGGAGTAGAAGTTCCACTGATGGACTCAGAGGGCAACCATTTCCCAGGCACCATCGTCAAGGTAGATAGCGAGACAGTCACCGTAGATCTTAATCCTCCATTGGCAGGCTATGCTCTCCAGTTTGTTGGCAAGGTGCTTGAAAACCGTGAGCCAACAATCTCTGAGATGGAGAAGACAGCAAAGATTCTCAGCGGAGAATGCGGCTGCGGAGGCTGCGGTGGAGGCGATTGCAGCTCAGGCTGTGGAGGTTGTGGAGGCGGATGCGAGTAGTTTATGAACACATTCGGTAACATATATAAGCTCACGACCTTTGGCGAGAGTCATGGAGCCGCCATAGGCGGTGTCATTGATGGCTGTCCTGCAGGCATTGACATTGACGTTGAACAGATACAAGCAGAGCTGTGCCGTCGTCGTCCAGGCCAAAGTGCGCTGACCACATCCCGCAATGAGTCCGACCAGTTGGAACTGCTGTCAGGCATCTATGAGGGTAAGACCACAGGCTGTCCGATTGGTTTCATCGTACGCAACAGTAATCAGCACAGTTCCGACTACGATAGCCTGCGCGACGTGTTCCGCCCATCCCATGCCGACTATACCTATTATAACAAGTACGGCCTACGCGACCATAGAGGTGGTGGACGTTCCTCGGCTCGCGAAACCATAGCCCGCGTTGTAGGCGGTGCCATAGCCAAGCAATGCCTGCATAAAGTTGGCATTGACATCAAGGCGTGGACACAGCAGGTGGGTGACATCAGTTGTACAAAAGACTGGACCAAACTTGATCTCACACAGATTGAGTCTAACCCTGTCCGATGCCCTGACCAGGCCGTAGCCGAGCGTATGTCAGAACTAATAATGGCAGTCAAGTCAGATGGAGACACAATAGGTGGCGTCATAGCAGGCGTCATAACCGGCTGTCCTACAGGCTTAGGCGAGCCAGTGTTTGGCAAGCTACACGCATCACTCGGTGCAGCAATGCTATCCATCAACGCAGCCAAGGGTTTTGAGTACGGCGAAGGATTTGAAGGAGTGTCACAGCGCGGGTCAGAGCAAAATGATTTATTTGTAGCTGGTGACAGCCTGACAGCCACCAATCACTCAGGCGGTATTCAAGGCGGCATCAGCAATGGCCAACCCATAGTTTTCCGTGTAGCTTTCAAGCCTGTGGCAACGCTATTGCGTCCACAACCAACCATAGACATCAACGGCAATCCGACTGTGCTTCAGGTACGTGGACGCCATGATCCCTGTGTACTGCCACGTGCTGTTCCAATAGTAGAAGCAATGGCAGCAATGACAATACTTGACTACTATCTATTGAATCAGGCAACACACCTGAACGGACAAACGACTAACAGCAAATAGCAACTCACAAATATGTACACTTTTATCATTGGACTTATAGCCCTATTATTAGGCTACCTCATATATGGAAGGTTTGTGGAGCGGGTGTTCGGTGTTGACGACAAGCGCTCTACCCCAGCCTACCGTCTCAAGGATGATGTTGACTACATCCCCATGCCTGCATGGCGAGTTTATCTTATCCAATTTCTGAATATAGCCGGAATTGGTCCTATCTTCGGTGCTATTCTAGGCATAATGTTCGGGCCGGCAGCCTACCTGTGGATTGTATTTGGCTGCATCTTCATGGGAGCTGTTCACGACTACATGAGCGGTATGCTCTCCGTGCGTAAGGAAGGAGCCTCCATACCAGAGATTGTAGGTGATGAGCTAGGTCCTGCAGCACGAATACTGATGCGTGTTCTGTCACTGTTTGTACTGATTTTGGTAGGCACATTTTTTGTCAGTTCTCCTGCAGGTTTGCTAGCCAACATGACAGAAGGGAGTCTGGATTATTCAAAAGCACAATGGATTGTTATTTGGACTGTTATCATATTCCTATATTACATAGCCGCCACCCTACTCCCCATTGACAAGCTCATCGGGCGCATCTACCCGCTGTTCGGCATTGCATTGCTGATAATGGCTATTGGTGTGGGTGTCGGCATTCTGACCACCAGCGGCTGGATGCCAGAGATAACCGATGCCCCCTTCATTACACATCACCCGCAAGGACTACCTGTGTTCCCGTTCCTGTGCATAACCATAGCCTGCGGTGCTATCAGCGGATTCCATGCGACACAGAGTCCCATGATGTCTCGCTGTCTCAAGGACGAGCGTATGGGTCGCGGTGTCTTCTACGGTGCGATGATTACCGAAGGAGTTGTTGCCATGATATGGGCAGCAGCAGCCATCAAGTATGCCTCATCATACGACAACCTTCAAGCACTCATCACTGATGGAGACAAGACTAATCCATCCCTAATAGTCAATATGATTTGTAAGACCTGGATGGGACGTATTGGCGCCTTATTGGCAATACTTGGTGTGGTTGCGGCACCCGTCACATCCGGCGACACGGCATTCCGTTCTGCACGCCTCATCATTGCTGATTTCATGCACATATCACAGGACACTATAGTAAGACGACTAATACTGGTGCTACCTTTGTTCGGCATAGCTGTAGGATTGATGTTCATAGACTTCCTAGTTCTGTGGCGCTACTTTGCATGGCTCAACCAAACGCTGGCCATGTGTGTACTTTGGGCAGCATCAATATGGCTTTTCCGCAAGCAACGCTTCTATTGGATCACACTGCTGCCAGCCATCTTCATGACTATTGTCTGCACATCATATATTCTCATGGCTAAAGAAGGATTTGAGCTAGGAGCAAAAGTAAGCATCATCTGTGGCATTGCATTGGCTACAGTCTTAGCCTGCACGTTCTGTGGATACGCATGGCAACAGAGAAAGTTGATGAAGAGAACTAAATCATAAGCTATATTGCCTATAAGGCTTATAGGGCTTATAAGGCCTATAAGCCCTATAAGCCTCATATAATAATCTACAAACTATGCAAGCACAAAGGATAACGGGTGCTGAAGCCCTGATGCGTTCACTCGTAGCAGAGGGTGTTGACACACTGTTTGGCTACCCAGGAGGTGCCATCATGCCAGCCTACGATGCACTATATGACCACAAGCACGATCTCAACCACATTCTAGTGCGTCACGAGCAGGGTGCAGTGCATGCCGCACAAGGCTATGCACGTGTCAGCGGGCGTGTAGGATGCGCCATTGTCACCAGTGGCCCTGGTGCGACAAACACAGTGACAGGCGTGGCTGATGCCATGATTGACAGCACACCCATAGTGGTCATTTGCGGTCAAGTAGGGACATCGCTTCTTGGCACAGATGCTTTTCAGGAAGTTGACGTGGTGGGCATGACCCAACCCATCTCAAAATGGAACTACCAGATACGCCGGGCACAAGATGTAGCATGGGCCGTGAGCAGAGCTTTCTTCATAGCCCGTAGCGGTCGTCCAGGGCCTGTTGTTCTGGACTTCACCAAGAACGCGCAAAACGACATGGTTGACTACGAGCCGGCAGAAGTCAACTTCATACGCTCATACAAGCCCATTCCAAAGCTCAATTTGGATGCTGTTCAAACTGCGGCACAAATGATTAACAATGCTGTCAAGCCACTGGTGCTAGTTGGACAAGGAGTGGAACTGGCAGGAGCAAACAACGAGCTTATCCAGTTGCTTGAGAAGGCTCACATGCCGGCAGGATGCACACTGTTGGGTCTATCCGCCTTACCTTCCAATCACCCTCTCAATATGGGAATGCTAGGTATGCATGGCAACCTTGGGCCAAACGTGATGACCAACCAATGTGACCTGCTTATAGCTATCGGTATGCGCTTCGACGACCGCGTTACAGGCAATCTGAAAACATACGCCCGACAAGCCAAGGTGATACATTTCGACATAGACCCTTCCGAAATAAACAAGATTAAACATTGCGACTGCGCCGTACTGGCCGACTGCAAGGAAGCTCTGCAAGCTTTGTTGCCTCTCATTGAGCCATCCAAGCACCAAAGCTGGATTGATGGTTTCAAGCCATACGCGGAACAGGAATACAACAAGGTTATTGCTCCCGCCATCCATCCAACGGAAGGACCGTTGCTTATGGGCGAGGTTGTAAATCGCGTTAGCGAGGCCACCAACAATGAAGCCGTGCTAGTTACTGACGTTGGTCAGAACCAGATGTTTGGCTGCCGCTACTTTAAATACAGCAAGCCACGCAGTGTAGTGACTTCTGGCGGATGCGGCACCATGGGTTTTGGTCTGCCAGCAGCCATAGGTGCCACCTTTGGTGCGCCAGACCGCACAGTGTGTCTGTTTGTGGGAGACGGCGGTCTACAGATGACCATGCAAGAGCTTGGTACCATCATGGAACAGAATGCACCGGTCAAAATCATCCTATTGAACAACAATTATCTGGGCAATGTACGGCAATGGCAAGCCATGTTCTTCCGCCATCGCTACTCGTTCACCCCAATGCTCAACCCCGACTACGAGCTTATTGCAAAAGCCTACGGCATACCCACCCGCACCGTTGTAGAGCGACAAGACCTGGATACAGCAATAGCAGAGATGCTCTCCACTGACGGTCCATTCCTACTACAGTGTGCCGTCAAAGATGAAGACAATGTTCTTCCAATGACACCTCCTGGAGCCGATGTTGACAGCATGCTTCTACAAATATAACCCAAACCACTTGCACAATTATAAATATGATGAGTGACCTCGACCTTCGATACCTACGCATGGCTAGTATATGGAGTGAGAACTCCTACTGCGACCGTCGTAAGGTTGGAGCCTTGGTTGTCAAGGACAAGATGATAATCAGCGATGGCTACAACGGTACGCCCTCTGGTTTCGAGAACGTCTGCGAAGACGAGCATGGTGTGACCAAGCCCTATGTACTTCATGCCGAAGCTAACGCCATAACCAAAATAGCCCGTTCTGGGAACAACAGTGAGGGTGCGACTCTATATGTGACTGATTCTCCCTGCATAGAATGCTCCAAGCTAATCATTCAAGCCGGCATCAAGCGCGTGGTTTATGCACGCGACTACAGGTTAAGTGACGGAATAGACTTGCTGCGACGTGCAGGCATAAACGTAGAGCAGATAAGCATAGAAAACACCAAATAAGTCTTTTCACAAAGTTTTTCGCATGAACAACTCTCGTCTGATGCCCCTGTGGCTGTCACTATGCGTAGTGGCAGGTCTGCTTTTGGGTACATTCTACACTCGGTTTTTCGCAGGTGACCGCCTCAGCATAATCAATGTAGAAGGAGTAGGCAAGCTAAACTACCTACTGCAGATAATAGACAACCAATATGTTGATACCGTTAACATCAACGACCTGATAGAGAAGACCATGCCACGTGTGCTGGCCGAACTGGATCCACACTCCACATACATTCCTGCAGAACAAACAGAAGAAGCCAGCGAAGAGCTTCGCGGCAGCTTCTCCGGCATAGGAGTAAGGTTCACTGTTCAGGGTGACACCGTGACTGTTATGAACGTTATCAAAGGAGGGCCATCCGAACGCGGTGGTCTGCAAGCAGGAGACCGCCTACTCTCTGCCGACGGACAGACACTAATCGGGCTTGACAACAGCCAGATTATGAAGATGCTCAAAGGTCCTGAGGGAACGAAGGTTGAGCTATCCGTACTGCGGCGTGGCCAAAAGAGGCCTCTGAGCTACACCATAACACGAGGCGAGATACCTGTACAGAGCATTGAGGCATACTTTATTCTGAACGAGACCACAGGCTATATCATGATAGAGTCCTTTGGCGAAACCACCTATGCCGAGATGTTGATGGCATTGACAGAAATGAGTTTACAGGGCATGGAGAGCCTCATAATAGACCTACGCGGGAACCGTGGAGGCTACCTACAGTCAGCTGTGCAAATGGTCAACGAGTTCTTGCCAGCAGACCGCCTCATCGTTTACACCGAGGGACGCAAATCCCCTAGGGAGGATGTACGCTCTAACGGTCGGGGGTCATTCCAACAGCTGCCTCTCGTTGTGCTTACAGACGAAGGCTCAGCCTCAGCCTCCGAGATTTTCGCAGGTGCCATCCAGGACAATGACAGAGGCGTAGTCGTTGGACGGCGCAGTTTCGGCAAAGGGCTGGTTCAGGCACCCATAGAGCTTAATGACGGCAGCGTTGTACGCTTGACCGTAGCTCGCTACTACACACCATCAGGTCGCTGCATTCAACGCTCCTATACCAGCGGAGAGGACAAAGACTATGAGAATGACTGGATGTTGAGATATGAGCGCGGTGAATTCTTCTCCGCAGACAGCATCAAGCAAGAAGGGCCAGCCTACAAGACACGTCTGGGTCGTGAGGTATATGGCGGTGGTGGCATTATGCCAGATTACTTCGTTCCAGAAGACACAACACTCTTCACAAGCTACTACCGTGAGGCAGTCTATAACGGGCTGCTGCTACAGTTCGCGTTCCAATTCACCGATCAACATCGTGACGAGCTGTCACGTCTGGAAACTGTTGACAAGCTGGCTGCATGGCTCGGTAATCAGCGTCTAGTGGAACTATTTGCCACCTACGCAGACCATAACGGACTTCTTCGACGTAACTTACAGCTCCGCCAGAGTTCACCTCTAATAGAACGCAATCTGACAGCGAGTATCATATACAATATCAGCGGTCAAAAGGAGCGTCTGCAATACATCAGCCAATGGGACAATACGATTATCAAAGCCCTGCAGCTGATAGAGCAGAATGAGACCGTTCCTCAAGCCCCATCCAAGCAATGACATCCACAGCAGACAGCGACACGGCCCTAGCCAAGAAAGCCTTGCGAAAGCAGATACGTCAACTCAAATCCTGCCACACGGCAGAACAGTTGGCAGCCATGTCTGAACAAGTGGAGAGCAGGCTTATGGAGACCTCCTATTGGCAACAGTCACGCAACATTCTACTCTACTCAGCTCTTCCAGACGAGGTTGACACCAAAATCTTATTGTTAGCCGCATGCAGAGAAGGGAAGAACGTTTGGCTGCCTGTAGTCGTTGGCGATAATCTCATACTACGTTCCTACCAAAGCACCACACCAATGCACAAAGGTGCTTTTGGCATTGCCGAACCCCAAGGGGAGCAGTTGACCGACCTCACCGTCATAGACCTAGCCATTATTCCTGGAATGGCATTCACGTCAGATGGTGTACGATTAGGACGTGGCAAGGGTTATTACGACCGTCTGCTACCACGCCTGACAAAAGCCACTCACATCGGTTTGTGTTTTCCTTTCCAGCTGGTTGACAACATACCTAGCGAATCTCACGACCAGCTCATGGACGATGTAATTTTTTCTACAAGAACACAAGCTTCTCTATCACCTGCGCTCCAACCGCCTGATTAAGTCTGTGAACAAGAGTCACACGTCCCATCATCAGGTCCTGCCGCAATGCCGACGACTTGAGTTGAACAAACAATGTTGAGTTCTTGATGAACATATTGCCTGTGTAGCGTACAATCCCCTGCCCCATCACATCAGCCCAGGCCTCATGCATAAGCCGATACTCGTTGATTGGGGTCTCCAAGCCCTCCTCACGTAGCACCATGTTCAGCAGTTCGTCAATTCGCTGTGTCTTCTGTCGCCTCATAGCTTTACTTCCCCATGTCTGACATGGAATAGCCTATAGTCACCACCCATTCTAGTCAATATTTGGTTAAGGTGGTCACGATTGGTGTCTGTAATAAATATCTGGCCGTAGTCGGCAGTTGCCACAAGATGCACTATCTGCTCGACTCGTGCAGCATCCAGTTTATCGAATATATCATCCAGCAACAATAGCGGTGTTGTGCGGCTCCCCGTGCGACGCAGGAAGTCGAATTGAGCCAATTTCAGTGCTATCAGGAAGGTCTTGTTCTGTCCTTGCGAACCTTCACGCTTAATTGCATATCCACCAAGAGTCATCTCCAAATCATCCTTGTGTACACCATGAAGTGAGTAGCCCATGATGAGGTCACGCTCCCGTCCTCTGCTTATAACATCTAGGAGGTCTCCGCGCTGGGCATGCGAAACATAGTTCATTTCCACCTGTTCCTTGCCCCTACTGACCTCGTTGTAAATCCGCTCAAATACAGGGCGGAACTCTTCGATGTAGGCAGCACGAGCTGAGAATATCGTCTGTCCATACCGGGCCATTTCCTGTTCCCATAACATAAGCAAGTCAAGGTCTGGTCGGGCATCTTCGACTTTCAAGAGTGCATTTCGCTGCTGCAAAGCCTTGTTGTAACGCATCAGTGCATCGAGGTAATTGCGGTCGTATTGCGCAATCACCACATCCATGAAGCGGCGGCGTTCCTCACTTCCACCTGCTATCAGCAGGCTATCAGCAGGCGACACCATCACGATAGGAATCAGTCCTATATGATCGGCAATACGTGGATAAGCTTTCTTGTTACGTTTCAACTGCTTCTTGACACCTTTCTTGATACCAAGATAAATCTCCTCTGTCATCCCATCCTCGCGCTCATAACTTCCTTGCAGCACCGCAAAATCCTCAGAATGACGGATACAGAGCTGATCTATACTCGTAGTACTGCTCTTGCACAATGATAGAAAATGAATAGCATCAAGGACATTGGTCTTACCTTCGCCATTGTCACCAATAAAGCAATTCACCTTCGGAGACAGTTCCAGCTCAGCACATGCAATATTTTTGTAGTTAAGGATGGATAATCGGCGCAGTATCATAAAGAGTACAACATCAAATGGCTTGCAAAAATACTATTTAATGCTTGTTCTTGGAAATTTTGATATGAAAAGTTGAACACTACATCGAATTTACCTAACTTTGCACCGCTTTTTGCGAACATAACCTAGAAAACATAAAAAAGCAAAACATATCTAATGGCAAAGAATCAATCAAACAACACCCCCGAGACCTTTGAGGCGGAGAGTGTACCCGTAGCTTTTGTTGAGAAATACAAGAAGCTTCTCATTGGTGCAATTGTAGCCATCGTGGCCATTGTCACCTGTGTTATCCTATATAGCAACTACAGCAACAAGCGCGCCGTGGAGGCTGCCGATGCTATTGCTAAATGTCAAGACTATTTCGCTCAGGGCAACTACGACAAGGCACTAAATGGTGACGGTCAGGGTTGTGTCGGCTTCCTGGCTGTCATCAACGACTTTGGCAGCACCAAGAGCGGCAATCTCGCACACCTCTATGCAGGTATTTGCTATGCCCAACAGGAGAAATGGGAAGAGGCACTCCAACAGTTGGAAGCCTTCGACCAAGAGGATGACCAGATGGTGTCTCCACAGTCCCTCAGTGCACTAGCTGCAGTATATGCCAATCTAGGTCAGACCGAGAAGGCCGTTACATACTATCTCAAGGCAGCCCAGAAGGCAGACAATAGCACAGTCTCACCTTTCAACCTCAAGCAGGCCGGTCTTCTATACGAGTCAATGGGTAACACTGACAAAGCTCTTGAATGCTACCAGCAGATTAAGTCCAAGTACATCGACACGCCAGAGGCAGCCGATATAGACAAGTACATAGAGCGTTTGAACAAGTAAGGAGAGCTATCACATCATTTTTTCAGACCATCACCGAACCACAGCTTTCACTGACCATGTCTTAAAGGTGAAATCTGTGGTTCTCATATTTTTCATATATGGCAACATCTATGCATCATCTGTCGGACTATGACGCATCGACCGTACCTTCTGCCGAAGGACTGTCAGTAGGCATCGTTGTAGCTGACTGGAACGACCGCTACACATATTCCATGCTTGAAGCCACCAAGCGCACACTTCTAGCACACGGAATTCATGAAAACGACATTCTTGTCAAGCATGTCCCTGGCAGCTTCGAGCTAGTATATGGCTGCAAATGGATGCTCACACATAACTCTGTTGACGCTGTCATTGCTATAGGTTGTGTCATCCGCGGTGACACCCCCCACTTTGATTACATTTGTCAAGGCACCACACAGGGACTGACTGAGCTTAACCTTCAGGGCGACATTCCTGTAATATACGGTCTGCTCACATGCAACACAGCCGAGCAAGCCGAAGCTCGTTGCGGAGGCGTTCTAGGCAACAAGGGCGACGAGTGTGCCATTGCCGCAATCAAAATGGCCAGCATAGGAAAATTGTAATCAATCCAACACGTCTGAGCATATTCTAACATCACATAGCCTTGGAGAAGCGACCGACCATACAAATCAAGAACCGTAAGGCTGCATTTGACTATCACCTGATGGACAAGTACACAGCTGGTCTTGTGCTGACAGGTACTGAAATCAAGAGCATTCGTCTTGGCAAAGCCAGCCTTGTTGACACCTACTGTGTAATCATCAACGGTGAAGTCTGGGTGAAAAACATGAACATTGCCCAGTACTTCTATGGCACATACAACAACCATGCTGCCCGACGTGATCGCAAGCTGCTTCTCAATCGCCGCGAGATACGCAAGCTGCAACAGGCTACGAAGAGTCCAGGCTTCACTATTGTACCCACCTTGCTGTTCATTGACGAGAACAGTCGTGCCAAACTCGACATTTGTCTTGCACGAGGCAAGCGCGACTACGACAAGCGTGAGACCTTGAAGGAGAAAGAAGACCGTCGCTCTATAGACAGGCAGTTCAAGCATTCTTACTAAGCCAAAACAACTAGCACACCCTATGAAGGGCCACAACGATATCAAGCCTTTAGGTTCTATTAACAACAGAGGTGAGCAGCTGGGAGCATTGTTGCGCGAGCGTGTACTAGTCTTGGACGGTGCCACTGGCACAATGATACAGTCCTACCAGTTGCGCGAGGAAGACTTTCGCGGCCAGCGTTTTAAGGACTTGCCAGGCCAGCAACTTGGCAACAACGATCTCTTGTGCTTGTCTCGTCCCGACATCATTGCCGACATCCATCGCAGGTATCTAGAAGCTGGTGCTGACATCATAGAAACTTGTACCTTCAATTCCCAGCAAATATCACTCTCCGACTACCATTGTGAGCATCTAGTCAAGGAGATTAACACCGCAGCTGTTACTCTGGCACGACAGCTGGCTGATGAGTTCACAGCCCAGGACTCCACCAAACCACGCTTTGTGGCAGGTTCTGTAGGACCAACCAACAAGTCTCTGTCCATGAGTCCAGACGTCAACGACCCTGCCCTTCGCAACATCACCTTCGATGAGATGGCTGCAGCCTATACAGAACAGATTTCAGCTCTCATAGAGGCTGGTGTCGATGTAGTTCTCATTGAGACCATTTTCGATACGCTCAACGCCAAGGCAGCCATATATGCAGCAGAGACATCCATGCAAGCTGTTGGAAGGCGTGTCCCACTGATGCTATCGCTGACCGTCAGCGACAAGGCATGCCGTACACTGTCGGGACAGACATTGGAAGCGTTTCTAGCATCTGTTGCCCATGCCAACATTCTCAGTGTTGGCCTGAACTGCTCATTTGGCGCATCCGAAATGCTAGTTCCCTTGCGTACACTGGCCAGCCAAGCACCATATTATATAAGTGCCTACCCCAATGCAGGCTTACCAAACCAGATGGGGTTGTACGACCAGACAGCCGAAATGATGCGTCAGGAGATAGAAGTGTTTGCAGACGAGCAGTTGGTGAACATTATTGGAGGTTGCTGCGGCACGACAGACGAACACATAGCAGCTATCGCTTCCGTTGCATCAAAGGCACATCCTCATAAACCAGTAGCACCTTCAACCTATATCAGCCTCTCTGGCTTAGAACGTCTCACCCTCACCCCAGAAGTTGGGTTTATCAACGTGGGTGAGCGCTGTAATGTTGCAGGTTCGCGCAAATTCCTTCGCCTCATCAAGGAGAAAAACTATGACGAAGCTATAGCCATAGCCCGCCGCCAAGTGGAAGATGGAGCTATGGTGATAGACATCAACATGGACGATGGCCTACTTGACTCGCGCCATGAGATGTGCCACTTCCTTAACCTTCTTGCAGCCGAACCCGACATCTGCCGTGTGCCAATAATGATTGACTCCAGCAACTGGGACGTCATCAGTGCGGCTCTTCGATGCATCCAGGGCAAAGCCATAGTAAACAGTATATCTCTAAAAGAGGGAGAGGAGCAATTCTTAAAGCATGCGCGTGAGTTGAAGTCGCTTGGGGCAGCGGCAGTTGTCATGGCTTTTGATGAGAATGGACAAGCAACATCCTATCAGCGCCGTATAGATGTATGCCACAGGGCATACAAGCTTCTGACCGAGGCTGTAGGCTTCAATCCCCAAGACATTATCTTCGACCCAAACGTCCTAACCATAGCCACAGGCATGCCTGAACACGACAGCTATGCCCTTGACTTTATCCGCGCCACAGCCTGGATTAAATCAAACCTACCTATGGTTCACGTCAGTGGCGGCGTATCAAACCTGTCGTTTGCATTCCGTGGCAACAACTATTTGCGCGAAGCCATGCATGCAGTGTTTCTCTACCATGCACGCAAGGCAGGCCTCGACTTTGCCATTCTCAACCCCTCCACCAAAGTGAGCTATGCCGACATTCCACAAGAGCAACTCACCATCATTGAAGATGCCATACTCTGCAGGACAGCAGATGCCGCAGAGCGACTGACAGAGCTTGCGCAAAGGATTGCCGACCTCACTCCCCAGCCCCCTCTACAAGGGGAAAAGGGAAGTGATTACCTTTCCAATAAGGGAGGACACTCAACTTCAGAGACTGTATCCTCGCGCCTCATCTCAGCACTACGTCGCGGAATAACCGACACTCTGGAGGCAGATCTCAAAGAAGCCCTGCATGAATATCCCCGTCCTGTCGACATTATCGAGGGGCCTCTTATGGAAGGCATGAACATCGTTGGACAGCTCTTTGGCGAAGGCAAGATGTTTCTGCCTCAAGTGGTAAAGACCGCACGCACTATGAAGCGTGCTGTAGAAATTCTCCAGCCCTATATTGAGCAAGCTGCCACAAGCACACCCGACGGTACAGGAGTCCATCGTCCAACAATTATTGTAGCCACAGTCAAGGGCGATGTCCACGACATAGGCAAGAACATTGTTTCTGTGGTTATGGCCTGCAATGGTTACGAAATCATCGACCTAGGAGTGATGGTTCCAGCCGAAACCATAGTGCAGAAGGTACTGGAGCTGAAGCCCGACATCATTGGATTGTCTGGACTCATTACACCAAGCCTTGCTGAAATGGTTCATACAGTACACCTTCTCGCCGAGGCTGGGATAGACATTCCAGTAATGATTGGCGGAGCCACCACAAGTGCACTGCACACAGCTCTGAAGATAGCTCCTGAATATCGTGGAGCTGTCATTCATGTGAGCGATGCCTCGCAAAATGTTCCTGTAGCATCACGCTTCATCAATTCCGACACCCGCGATGAAGCCATACAACAGCTAGCTGCAGAACAAGCCGAGCTGCGGCGCACATCTGGCACACGCCAAGACACTGTCATCTCCATTGAAGAGGCACGCAAGCACAAACCGCACATCAACTTCGATTGACGTCATAAGCCCAAGCGCAAGCCTCCACCCCTGACAGGTTTCCCATCAACAACATTGACTCGCTTTCGCTGGAAATAGACCCCCACACACGCATTGATTGTTCCAAAGAAATTGCTGAAGTGGATGTCACTGCGCTTGTAATTGTAGTCGTGCAACACAGCGAAAGCCCCTGCAAACCATCGTCCATTATTGAATATCAGACCAGCGCGGGCTGTACCACCTATGTTGATATCGCCACGCTGTCTGAAAAACTTTTCAAAGCGGCTGACAGACAGCTCTTGTTCCGCATCATTCTGCACAACAACTGTTTGTGTGCTGAACCATTTGTAGCTCAACGCAGGAAGTACGGATATGCCCAGACACCAATCGCGACGGAACACAAAGTTGTAGGCATATCCGAAATTGACGCTGTAGTCTGTGTATTTGATGCGCTCCAGAGTGCTGAGTTGACTGATATTCGATGTGCTGGCAAACAGCTCCGTAGGCAGCAGGGTGTAGTCGAAATAGATGTCTTGAGTTGCTATTGAAGCACCTACTTGCCACGAGCCAGCCGACCTGCGTTGTATGGTACTCTGCGAATAGACGGCTGGATTAGAAAATCGGCGATGGTTGAAGATGTAGTACATGTTCAAGGCCTGCATCGAAGAGTTGATGTATCGCGTGTCGGTTCCCTCAAACTTTGTGGCATCATCACCAAGCCCACTAATTCTTCGCAGGTAGAAATCGCTACCTGTGCGGCGCCATATCAAATCTACACCTATCATCGAGGTGTAGATAGAAAACTCGAAGCGCGAGGTTTGTCGACGTGAACCACTATAATTGGAAACGTCAAACGTATAACCTAGGAACAGCCATTTCCAACCGAAATACGGTCCCACACGATAGTCCGGATGCTGCGCGAAACCCAAACTGTAATCCAGCTGTCGGTTCGACAACCAATAGAACTCATAGTTGGACGTACCCTGCAACATGGCAGTGAAGTTATAGTGGTTACGTTCCACATAAGATTGATCTATACGGTCGAATTCATCAATAAACCTCACGAAGATATTACCGTATGCCGACAATTTCTGGAGCTTGGTGAGAGTGGTGTCGCGATGCACGTTACGGAAGTCTATAATGCGAGGCACATAGAAGCTTTCCTCTTGCTGAATGCTGTCCATAGACAATCCGTCTTCAGCAGCAGCGTCGGCCAGCTGCAATAGCATCAGAGAGAGGATGAAGAACTTCCGAAAGAGCATTTAGTGAAGGTCTTAGAGTTTCCCGAGTATTTTGTCCATTACCCAATTAACCGATGTGGCACTCACACTATCCAGCGAGCAAACGGCATTTCCTTGCAGATGTTCCACCACACGTTGTATCAACGGCTGTTGAACATGTTGAGGATTAGGCACATCAAAAATCTGTGAACCCTCCTCGTTTTCCAATGTGATGGGTTCGTAAGTGAAGACCGAGAAACAAATCTGTCCCCTACTACCTATAATCTGTATTCTGTCCGTACGAGCCGATTTATGAGCGCAGAAGCACCACGTGCCGCTGCCAGGAAGACCATCCAGGAACTGGAACGATGCGCTCACCGTGTCCTCCGTCTCATAGAGTCCTGCACGGTTAGCACAGAACCCGCTGGCTCTTGTAATAGGGCCTATCAGTTCCTGCAATAAGTCCAGCTGATGGGGAGCAAGGTCGTAGAAATAGCCACCGCCGGCAATATCACGCTGCACCCTCCACGGCAGCTGTTGACGGTTATAGTCGAGGTCACGAGGTGGTACGGCAAAACGTATCTGCACACCAACAATCTTGCCTATCCGGCCTTCCTCCACCAGCTTCCTCACCTTTATGAAATAGGGCAGGTAGCGGCGATAGTATGCCACGAAACATGGGATACCGGTTTCCTTCGATACTCGGTTCACACGCAGGCACTCCTCATAGGTTGCAGCCAAGGGCTTCTCCACATATACAGGCTTTCCTGCCTTCATAGCCATGATGGCATAGGTGGCGTGGCTTGACGGAGGCGTTGCTATATAAACAGCGTTCACCTCCTCATCATCCAGTAACTCCTGGGCATCTATGTACCAGCGGTCTATACCATGACGGCGGGCATAGGCTTCTGCGCGTTCCGCCTTGCGGCTCATCACAGCCACGACTTTTGAGCCATCAATTAGGCTGAACGCCGGTCCGCTCTTTTTCTCCGTAACCTCGCCACAACCAATAAAGCCCCAACGTATATGTCTTAGTTTATCCATTTAACTAGGTTTACTTACTTGCCATCTCAACAATAATCTGCTGCATTTTGACTGGAAGGGCTGGAATATTGTGACTGGTTTCGAACTGTTGCAATGCATCAAACGTCATGCTCACTCGGTTGTTTCTCTTCCGTTCCTTCAGTTCCTTCTTGTCAACGTATGCACGGTCAGTGGTATATACTTCTACCCACATCCTGGTGTGAACGTATTTTTTAAGGTATGTCCTATAAGTGTCTTCATCTGAGTGCATCTGCGACATTACAAAGTCTTCCACTCTACAGTTCCCGTCTTCGTCAAGCCTGTAAACCGCGCACCAGCTTTCGTCTCTGTTTATACGACGTGCATCACGTTTGGATGCTTTCTTACCTGTTTCCGTTGCAATAATACTTCTCAGGAGCCCGCGGTCTAATGACAAGCGACGTTCATGGGCAGCTGCATCATCAATCAGGAAGCCCACATGGCGGTCCTTATAGTTGACACGCTGTCGTCCCGGAGTTTCTGGAGTGAGAGTGAAGCGTGTGCTTTGTGAGTTAAGACACAGATTAGAAGTCGGAAGGTCTGATCTCTTGCTTATAGCTTTCCCTGCAATGCTGTTAAGAGCAAACTTTATAGCCCCAGATTCAGCCATTGAAAAATGTTCGTGGTCGCTCTTGACTGTTTTCTTCTTGATGTTGTATGTGTTGTCTGTTACGCCAGCGCGATAGTAAACTAGCGTGTCGTCCCACATATATATAACGCGGTAGTAGGTCTGTACGTAGATATAGTCCTTCTGTGCTATTGTGATTTCGGGCAGACTATAGTCGGCATCTTGCATCACGATGCGCCCATTCTGAAGACTAGCCACGTTGACTGTTTGTGTTTTGAACGCCACATGAGTGACTGTCACACTGGTAGCACCTTTTACATCAGCGAGTATACCATCCAAGTCTGTCATGCCGATAATGTTTCCTTCCGAACCCAGAACGGTGACATATCCTACCGGATTACCATCTGTGTCGAAGGTCTGAATTCGCTGTGCGCCTAACGGCAATGCAATGCATATAACAAGGATGATGACAAGAATCCTTCTTAGAAGAGTCATTTTCATAATCGATAATTAATTGCAATAATCTTGCCGCAAATATACGACATTTCCTTCTGATTAAGGTCTGGTTCTGCTGTATAATTGAACTCATGGCGATAAACGAAGTGCTTCATACTGATGAACGAATCTGTTCACAAGAGTGAAAATCTAAATTCACAAGTGTGAACAGCTAAATTCACAAGAGTGAATATCTAAATTCACAAGTGTGAACAGATTCATACAGCAGCATGAGCGATGTCATATAGCAGCACGGAGCGCTTTTTTAGATATGAGACAAACGCAGAGTCATGGCATTGCGCGTAGATGTGTCTATCCCGAAACCGGCTGCCACCCTTATACCCACGAGCCACAGCAGGGTGTCTTCGCGGTCAACAACAACCAGCTGTTGTTCGCGTTCGAAGAGCGATAATTTGCAGTCAGTGAGGATGTCACTCACCAGACGCGAGCCTTTCATGCCAAAAGGGTGCATACGGTCACCCTTGCGAATGGTACGTACTGCAAGAGGCAGCTGTAGCTTCTCCACATCAAAACAAGCTGTATCTGGAGAGCGGGGAATCACAAACGAGAAGTCAACTGCTGCGCGACTGATTATTAGCTGACAACTACATGGAAGGCTAACCGTACCCTCCAATGGGAGCAACGAGCTATAGTCCTTTACCAACTTACCTTTATCCTGCAGGATTAACTGTCTGCGATCACGGAGCAGGCGCCACCCGTCGCTTTCCCACGTCGTACCAGCCTCGCCATCGAGAGTGTTCAGCACCTCATTAATTTGTGTGCTGTTGAAACCCTTGGGGTGCATTATCTCAAACAGAAGGCTTTCAGCAGATACCGAGTTCTTCAAAGCTGTGATGTCTATATGCGTTCCATCTGGACATACCGTTTCCATCTCCGCACAAATACCCCTCTTATATATAAGTTCGGCTTCCGACAGATGCTGCATGGTTCGGCTTGCACTCTCCACAAAGGCTGGATTGAGTTGCTGCAACAGAGGTATCACTTCCAAGCGGATCTTGTTGCGCGTGGCTGCATCGGCATCGAGATTTGTACGGTCTGTAACCCATGTCTGCCCTCTCTCGCGCAGCCAATCCTCTATTTCCTGCTTTGTCAGCGACAGCAAAGGCCGCAGCACACGTTGCTCCGACATCACCTGCATACCCGTGAGCCCATGCAAGCCTGTACCCCTAACCAGATTAAGCAACATGGTCTCAACCTGATCATTACGATGATGTCCCACAGCTATGGCCTGAGCCGAGAGGGCGTCGCACATTTGCGAGAACCACTCGTAGCGCAGCTCACGAGCGGCCATCTCAATGCTGATACCACGATGACGTGCGTATGCAGATGTCCTGAAATGCTTCACCTCCAACTTGATTTCGTATTGCTTGCACAGCCTACGCACAAATAGTTCATCGGAATCGCTCTCCTTGCCCCGAAGCTCAAAATTGCAATGCAGTGCCACCACATCATACCCCAGCTCATGCAGCGACAACAGCAGGCACACACTGTCGGCACCACCACTGAGAGCCACCAGCACCACCCCACCTTCTCGCTGAACATGAGAGCCTATGGTTGAAGAAACGACATCAAGTAACATAGCAGTTATCAATGTATAGACAACGCAAAAGTACATGCTTTTCGCATTATTCAGCGCATCTAAGCCCTCATTTCGATAATTGAACCAAAAAAAATGTACTATTTGCTTTGCCAATTCACAGCAACAACGTACCTTTGCGGACGAATTACAAAACGGTGCCTTGGATGAGTGGCTTAGTCAACGGTCTGCAAAACCGTCTACAGCAGTTCGAATCTGCTAGGCACCTCCAACAACAGCATCACTAGTTCACAGATACAGGGAACTAGTGATGCTGTTTTTAAAATAGTTCATATAGAACACACTTTCTTGCAGATAGGACTTGCTACAGTGAACGGCATACCCTACTTTTGCAGCACCAAAAACAATTATGATTATGTACCTTACTCTTCATTGCAAAATGGACAAACTCGCAGGCTTTGCAATCATGGTTCTGACCATGCTGTCAATCTACTCCTGTACATCAAAGCAGCCAGAGCCGGCAGGACCCAAGCAGGTGCTTCTGGCAAACGTGGAAAGCGCAAGCAGCACACACATCACTACATATCCTGGACGCACTCAAGCAGCTGAAACCGCAAACGTGGCATTTCGCGTGAGCGGCACACTGGCATCCCTATCAGTACATGAAGGTGACCACGTAAGGCGCGGACAGGTCATAGCACGCATGGACGACCGCGACTATCGCACCCAGCTCCAAGCCACCGAAGCCGAATACGCTCAGGTGAAAGCTGAGGCAGAGCGCGTTATGAACCTCTATCGCGACAGCGTCATGGCAGCCAGCACCTACGACAAGGCCCGCTATGGTCTCCAACAGATGGAACAGAAGCTGCGCAACCACCGCGACCAGTTAGCCGACTGTGTGCTATATGCCCCCTTCGACGGCTATGTACGCTCTGTGTTGCATGAGGCTCATGAGACCATTGGAGCGGGGATGCCTATTTTGAGGCTCTATGCCGAAGGCAATACAGAAATAACTATTTTCATTCCCGCTTCCGAATTTCAGCATCGCGATGCTTTCGAGAGCTTCACTGCACAGTTCGATGTCCTTCCAGGTGAAGTGTTCCCTCTGCAGCTGGTGAGCATCTCGCATCAGGCCAATGTCAACCAGCTATATGAGGTAAGGCTGTCGTTCAAAGCCCCGAATAGCCAGATTACACCAGGCATGAGCACCACAGTAGCGCTGCACTATCAGCAGCAAGACAACGCCACAACCATCATACCCGCATCTGCAATTCTCCACGATGAGAAGGGTACAGCTGTGATGGTTTACAAAGACGGGAAGGTGAAGCGTACGAGCGTGGAAGTGTCAGTACTCCACAGGAATGGGACAGCAGAGATTACTACTGGACTCATTGCTGGCCAGCAGATAGTTACATCGGGCGTACACACCCTCTCCGACGGCGAAACCGTCAAGCCCTACCCCACACCAAGTAAAACCAATGTAGGAGGTCTGCTATGAAATTCGACCTTAGCTCATGGGCTTTCAAGAACATAAAGCTCATCAACTTTCTTGTAGCCGTGCTGATCATGGGAGGCATTTTTGCCTACTATGACATGTCGAAGCTAGAAGACCCGGAAATCAAAGTGCGTCAAGCACTGGTTATAGGAATCTATCCAGGAGCCTCGGCCCACCAAGTTGAGCTGGAAGTTGTGGATCCTCTGGAAAAGAGTATTCGACAGATGAACACCATCTATAGTGTTCAGAGCTACTCATACGCTGACATGTGCATACTTGTTGTTGAACAGCAAAGCACCGTACCAGCCGACGAGCTTGAGCAGCAATGGGATATTCTAAGGCGCAAGGTGGCTGCAACGCCAATGCCAAATGGTGTGCGCAGCATCACAGTCAAGGACGACTTCGGTGATGTATTCGGTATGTTCTATGCCATCACTGGCGAAGGTCTCAACGACCGCGAACTATCGGACTATGCTGAGCTGGTGAAGCGCGAGCTTGGACGGTTGGAGGGTGTTGGACGTGTTGACATCTACGGACGTCGCACAGAGTGCATCAATGTCTCTATCAGCCATGACAAGATGGCCAACCTCGGAGTGTCACCACTGGAAGTGGTGCAGACCCTTCGTGGTCAGAACGAAACCGTATATTCAGGCTACTACGAGGCTGGAGATGAACGCATCAGGGTCAGTGTCAACGATAAATACAAGACACCACAGGACATCGCAGGCCTCATCATTCAGGGGCATGAGCAAGACCAGGTTCGGCTAGGCGACCTGGCCAGCGTGACACTTGACTATGACGACCCCGTGCGAGCATCGCTTCAATACGACGGAGAGCGTGCTTTAGGCATTAGCATTTCAGCCATCAATGGCACTGATATCACGAAGGTCGGCAAAGCCGTGCAGCAGAGGCTAAGTGAGATACAGGCGACACGTATGCCTGCTGGAGTGGAATTCCACAAGGTATTCTTCCAGCCAGAGCGCGTCACCGATTCTCTATCGACCTTTATCATCAACCTTATTGAATCCGTGTTGCTTGTGGTGTTTGTGCTGATTTTCACCATGGGTCTGCGCAGCGGACTTATCATCGGCCTGGAACTGGTGGTAATTGTTTTGGGCAGTATCCTTGTACTCTACACCCAGAACGGCACACTACAGCGCGTATCTCTCGGAGCCTTCATTTTGGCTATGGGTATGTTGGTTGACAATGCCATCGTGATTGTGGACGGTATTCTTGTTGATAGAGCTGCTGGCAAGCCACGACTCGAAGCCCTCACCTCCATTGGCCGACAGACCGCCTTGCCATTGCTTGGCGCAACACTGATAGCAATCCTGGCATTCCTTCCAATATTTCTGTCGCCTGACACCACGGGCATATATGTGCGCGACCTGTTCATTGTCATTGCCGTGTCACTAATGCTCAGCTGGATATTGGCACTTGTACACACGCCACTGGTTGCAGGACGTGCGTTCTACCACAAGAAACGTGAGTTCAAGCTACTCAAGCACCATCGCTTCCTCCCCAAAAAGGAGGCTACACCCGATGCCTTTGTGGAACCAGACTCAGACAAAGACGCTCCTCGTGCTACACAGCACACAGATGATTCGCTATACAATGGTGCCACATACCGTCTGCTGCGTCGCTTCCTGACCTTCTGCCTCTCCCATAGGGTGACAGTTTTAATTGTGTTGGTTGCGCTCTTCATAGGTAGTGTATTATGCTACCGTTTCCTCCCGCAGGCTTTCTTCCCCGACATGACCTACGACCAGCTCTACATGGAGTACAAGCTTCCCGAAGGCTACAACTACACCCGTGTACAGCAAGACCTGGACAGCATACAGGCTTATCTGCGTCAACGTCCTGAGGTGACTCACATCACAGCCTCCACCGGCGGCACACCATCACGCTACAACCTCGTACGCAGCATAGCCACCCCCTCACTCTCATACGGTGAACTTATCATAGACTTCACTGATGCAAAAACACTTGTGAAGAACATGGATGAGATACAGGCCGACCTGTCGCGGATGTTCCCAGATGCATACCTGAAGTTGAAGCGATACAACCTGATGTATAAGAAGTACCCTATCGAGGTTCAGTTCTCTGGTCCCGACCCTGCCGTACTTCACGAGCTGTCTGACACCTGTCGCAACATAATGCTACGATCAGGAGCTGTGCGCCTCATCACCACCGACTGGGCTGAGCCGATACCGACACTCGTCGTTGACTATAACCAGCAGAATGCCCGTCGTCTGGGTCTCTCCCGCACAGAGGTCGGCACCAGCCTCTTGGCTGCTACCAGTGGTCTGCCTGTAGGCTCGTTCTACGATGGCATTCACTCCCAGTCCATATACGTCAACACCGTTTCGTCCGATGGACAGCCTATCGAGGACATCAACGAGGCCACAGTATTTGGTCTCATGCCAAACATATCTGGCATCATGAATAAGGATGTGCTGGAATCTGTCCTTTCTGGTCGTATGCGACAAGCCGAAATTGTTGAGGAGCTGCTGCGCAGCACCCCGCTCCGACAAGTGGGTAGCGGTGTTCATGTAGAATGGGAGGATCCTCTGGTGATACGCATGAACGGACAACGTGCACAGCGTGTACAGTGTTCACCTGAGCTTGGCTACGGAACAGAAGAGGCTCGCAGCATTCTGGAGAAAGAGCTGGCCAAGCTGAAGCTGCCCGAAGGCTACACGCTATCGTGGGCGGGTGAGAAAGAGGCTAGCGACCAGTCCATGAAATATCTGTTCAAGAACTTCCCTCTGGCCATAATCCTGATGATAGCCATACTTATCATGCTCTTCAAAGACTATAAGATACCATGCATACTGTTCTGCTGCATACCAATGATTCTCATCGGTGTAATCCCGGCAGTGCTGATCTCAGGCAAGGACTTCGGTTTCGTAGCTTTGGTGGGTGTACTTGGCCTGATAGGCATGATGTTGAAAAACGGTATTGTGCTGATGGACGAGATACAACTTGAGATAAGTGCAGGCAAGGAGCCACGTGCTGCGCTGGTTGATTCATCACTATCACGTCTGCGTCCTGTGATGATGGCAGCAGCTACAACCATCCTTGGTATGGTACCGCTCCTTCCAGATGCGATGTTTGGTTCCATGGCAGCAACCATCATGGGTGGTCTGTTCATGGGTACAGTCATCACACTAATCATCCTACCTGTGCTATACGCACTATTTTACGATGTAAAGGAATAGCAAATGAGAAAAAGTCTGTTTATCACTCTAATAGCATTAGCACCCATCACCGCTCAGGCACAAGACGTGCAACTGCACTACGACATGGGGCGCAATCTATACGCCGACCAGGAAGCTGGCCGCCAAAAGGTAACGATGACCCTTGAGCAGTTCAAGGCCGATGAGTGGGGTTCATGGTACTACTTCGTGGATATCGACTTCAGCCGCAAATTCACAGAGGCAGCTTATACTGAAGTTTCACGCGAGTTCAAGCTCGGAACGCAATCGCCCTTTGCACTCCACGTGGAATATGACGGTGGACTCAACAAAGAAGGGAGCTTTCAGCAGGCTGGTCTCATAGGTGCTGCATGGAACGGACACACCGCTGATTTCTCCAAGACCTACAGCCTCCAGCTCATGTACAAACGGTATTTCAAGAGTTATGCCTACACCTCGGCCTATCACAGCCTACAACTGACAGGTGTATGGGGACTCAACGTCCTCGACAACACCCTTACCTTCTCAGGTTTCATAGACTTATGGCGTGGCGAGCAAGCCAATGGGCATGGACAGCTCGTTGTTCTCACAGAGCCTCAGCTGTGGTACAATTTCGATAAGCATTTCAGTCTTGGCACAGAATGGGAGATAAGCAATAACTTCATCTACAACACCTATGATGACAAGTCGTTCTTCATCAACCCAACACTGGCTGTGAAGTGGAACTTCTAAAGGCAAACACACGATATGAAAAGCCCCAATCGGTTCATTGCCGATTGGGGCTTTTCATATCGTAGTATCAACTTATCTAATCATCATCTTCCGTGTCACAACCTGTCCGTTGGAGAGTCGCTGACGTACAATGGTTAGTCCACTACGTGGAGCTGACAGACGAGTGCCTGCAGCATCGAAATATTCTGTTGCGATCACTGTTGCAGCTTCGTTCATTGAGACAACTGCATCGGGAGCGACAGCAGCAAAGGCATCGCCTGAAGGCTGACGTACACTCTCTGGACCGTATGCAGTGAGGGTGAAATTGTCAGCCACACACCATACCTCAGCATCAGCATTATAAACAATACATCCAAGAGTCAAAGTGCCATCGGTAACAACAGTGGTGACCTCATAGCGAGCTGCACCAGAAATCTCTTCTGTTGCATCTACAAGCACATTATCCTTACCAGCAAAGACATACATGCTGGAAGCGACACGGCTGAATGCTGATACTGTGAGAGTATAGGTGCCGTTTGGCAGACCGGTCACAGTCTGCTTCACACGTGCGTTGGGGGTGCCGTCCCACATATTGAGGTAACCATTACCCGACAGCACAAAGCCGTCAATACCCCATGTACCTACCTCGCATGTAGAGAGCTGACCATCCTTGGTCCATCCATTCAGGCCATCCTCAAAATCAGGATTAGTGATATATACGGTGTAATCTACAGGATTATCGTCAGAAGCCTCAACGACTGGAATGCGCAGATCATAAACAGCCTGATTGACGCTGGCTATGTAGTCACGCAGGATGTCGTTATTGACCAAAGCATCACTGTTGAGCAACTCAGCAACGCTGTCATAGACATTCTGAGCATTGGTTTTGGCCTCCTCGGAAGAGGTGTCAGTATAGGTATTTATACAGGCTGCCAGATAGTCGTTAAGGTCTATGAGCTGGTTGAAGAGATCAAGAGTGTGACTGCCCTCATATAGGATGGAAGCAATCTCTTCACGAATGGCATTAACCTCATCGGTTCCCAGTTGATGTTCTTCCAATGCCGAAGCTGCAGTGACGTTGAGATATTCGATAAGAGCCTCGCTGTAGTAGGGATATAATTCATCAGCCTGTTCTGCAGCAGTCTGGATGTCAGCCTCCAAGGCATCGTAGGCTGCGATGTTAGCCTTGACTTCGTTGAGAGCATTGATGTAAACGGATATATACTGCATGATCCCCTCGTTAGCATCAGCCTCCTCAAGAGCCTTCAATGCAGCATTATAAGCCTCCACGAGAGCGTTCTGGCAACGCACATTCTCCATCGAAGGAGCTTGTTCCAAACTCATCTCCACCCATTCAGAATATGCTTCCTCTCCAGCTCCGAAGTATAACAGCCGCACATTATCAAAGCAAGACCAGAACTCACCCTCATGCTGGCTCTGATAGCCAATCTCCAGCCGGCCATCAGTCACAAGAGCTACAACTGTATAGTCTTGTCCCTTGCGTCCATTACTTTCATCCACATCACCTTTGACAACAGCAGTGTTAAAGCTTCCAGCAAACACCCGTCCGCCATCAGCATTGCTGTAGGCAGCAGCAGTCATGGAATAGACGCCATTTGGCAGACCGTCCACGGTCTGTACCACACGACCCTGATTGGCTGTAGGGTTCCACAGGTTGAGATACTTAGTGCCATGAAAAGACTCACCATCAATCATGGCATTCCAATTACCTGTCTCGTATGTGGAGATGCCAGCCTCGTTTGTCCATCCTGTCAAGCCATCCTCAAAGTCGGGATTGGTTATGTAGCGCGTCATGTCGATGGGCTTGCTGGGGGTGACGTTCTCCTGATAGTACTCAGTAAACTTGGCCATAAGAGCTGCAATAGCCTCTACTATCTGCTCTGTGGTGAGGCTGGTGTTCTCGTAGGCTGCAATGGCCTCGTCTGTGTTGATACCAAGTTCCGCAGCCTCATCGATGAGAGCCAACAGTTCCTGTGCCTTCTCGTAAGCTTGCAGCTGTAGCTCGTAGGCAACATAATCCGCCTTTGACACCCAGCACCACATGCTGTTCTCATCAATGGTTGTTTCTGCAAGCACTACGCCTGTGCCAGTAGTTACGTCATCGCGTTGGTTCACATAATCAGGGTCAAAGGCCAAGAGGTAGGCTGCATAGTCACCACCATCCTTGAATGTCTCATTGCCTTCTGCTCCCTTGATAATAAACCAAGGACGTTGAGGTTGAGAACCTGCGGCATACTCTATTGTGAACAGATGGTCTGACTTGGCTGTGGAGCCATCGGTGTAGCAGTGTATGGTTGAGCTGCCTTCCTCGACAGTGAGGAAAAGACAGTACCATGCATTCTTCAGTGGAAGGTAGTTGCGCAGCATATACTGCGTTGGTCCGCTATCGTCCATAACTTGAGCAACCATCGGAATACCGCGTTCATCCATAGTTGCGTGTGTACCCCAGTCATTGCCGTAGCTCAGGAACTTGCCAGCACCTACATTGTAGAGATAGACGGTGTCACCGTCCTCTGCTACAACAAAGCTACCACTATAGCTGGGTTTCTCGCGGTCGGCCCATGCCGACAGACTTGCGAACATGGTCATAGCGACCATTAAAAGTAGGGAGTGTTTCATATAAATAAGGTAAAAAGTGTTTCTTCCTAATGTGTCATATTTTCGCTGCAAAGGTAAACATTTCAGCACTCCTGACAAACAAACTTTCAAAACATGTTTAATAACATATATCAAGTGCTTGCACGATGATAAAAACTACCGTACCTTTGCAGCGTTATCCTGATAAAACAATCTTTTTACCTTAAACAGACTAATACCTAAAGACAGACAAGGGTCGCTGTGAAGCGACCCTTTGTCTCTAATATGAGGTTAATATATCAGTAGCAATTATTCATCTTTATAAGTATGAGGAAAACATTCATTGCAGCGATTGCACTTTCAGTTACAAGCTCAACCATACAATCAGCCACCCCTATAGAGCCTTCCGATACTCTCCACGAGGTGGTGGTTACAGGCACACGCAATGCCGTCAACATTCGTCAACTGCCAATGACTGTTACAGTTATTGGACGTGATAAGCTGACACAACAGCACCAGTCCAACCTGCTACCCACTGTGATGCAGGAGGTTCCAGGACTGCTGGTTACAAGCCGCAGCATGATGGGCTATGGTGTATCTACAGGGGCCGCAGGCGGTATCAACCTTCGCGGCATATCCAGCGGAACAGGTCAGTTGCTCGTTTTGATTGATGGCCATCCTCAGTATCAAGGCATCTATGGGCACCCCATCAGTGACAGCTATCAGACACTGATGGCAGAGCGAGTGGAGGTCTTGCGAGGTCCAGCCTCTGTTCTGTACGGCAGCAATGCTATGGGTGGGGTTATCAATATCGTAACACGAAATGCAAGTAGCCGTCGCGACACCACAGCCACATCACTTAGCCTCTCTGCTGGCAGTTATGGAACAGCAACTATTGAAGCATCCAACCAAACCCGGAAAGGCCGCTTCAGCAGTAATATGGCAGTCAATGTCAGCCGCTCCGACAACCACCGTCCTCGCATGGGTTTCGAGCAATACAGCGGTTTTTTGAAGTTGGGTTACGACATTAGCAGCCATTGGACAAGTGCTGTCAATGCGAACTTAACACATGATGCAGCCTCCTACCCTGGCTCCACCTACAAGCCCATGTATAGTGCCGACCAGTGGATAACGCGAGGTTCTGTCACAGCCAGCCTAGAAAATAGCTACGACCACACAAGCGGAGGACTCAGCATTTATTCCAACTTCGGACAGCACAAGATTGACGACGGAACAGCCGACCCCACAAGTCCCACACAACGCTACTTCCGCTCCAACGATGAGCTAACAGGCTTCAACGTCTATCAGAGCATACAGCTATTCCAAGGCAACCGTACTACCTTCGGCATTGACTACCAACACATCTACGGTCATGCCTACTACACAAGCAAGCTGACAGGCGAGACAATAGACACGCCCAACAAGCAGAGCGGCTCGTCACATCGCAATGAGGTCGCTGCCTATGCCGATGTCCGTCAGGACATCACTACATGGCTCACAGCCGATGCAGGCCTGCGCCTTGACCACCACAGTGTCACTGGCACGGAGTGGATTCCACAGCTGGGTGTTGTACTCCGCCCCATCTCCACAGGCGAGATTAAGCTCATGGTCTCCAAGGGCTTCCGCAACCCGTCAATGCGTGAGCTGTATCTCTATCCACCATCCAACGATGAACTGGAACCTGAGCGTATGTGGAACTATGAGCTGTCGTGGCGACACAGAATAGGCAACCTCACCTACGGAACCAACTTCTACTACATCAAGGGTGATAATATCATTCTAAACACCGTTGTTGATGGAGGGCGCAAGAACCTCAACAGCGGTGAGATAGAGCATTGGGGTGCAGAGGCCGAAGCCCAATACACAATCAGCCGCCAATGGAGCATCCAAACCAACCACAGCATCCTGCGTATGCGGAACCGCGATATAGCAGCCGCCCCAAAGTACAAAGGTTACTTCGGTACTCACTTCACATCATGCCGTTGGGATGCCACAGCTGGTCTCCAATACCTAAGCGGTGTGGGCCTAGATGGTGACAACGATGGATTTGCCGATTTCCAGCAAAAGGATATCTGCCTATTGTCGGCCTCTATTGGATATAACGCCACACGCAACATCCAGCTTTGGCTTCGTGGCGAGAACCTCCTGGCCCAACGTTATGAACTAAACTATGGCTACTTCATGCCCCGCGCCACATTCATGGGAGGAGTGGACATCAGGTTCTAGATGTAAGTTAATCCACTCCGTCCAGTAATATAAATGCGGCCCAATAATGGGGAGCATTCCATCCTTTCTCCGTATGTGAGCGGACAAGACGCTTGGCCTGTTCCAGAGCATCGTGCTTTGTGATGCCACTCATCCACAATCGGTAGAACTCCGTCATCAGCAGGCATGTTGCTTCGTCATCGACTTTCCACAACGACATCAGTATGCTGTTGGCTCCAGCCTTCTTAAAGCCACGCTGCAAGCCAAACACGCCATCGCCCGTCACTCGGCCCTGTGCTGTCTGACAAGCCGATAGCGTTACTAGCTCCAGTCCTCGCAAGTCGAGTGTGGAAACCTCCTGTGCCGTCAGCACTCCATCATCTATGCTATCAGGAATGACCTCATCCAGCAGCGTATTGTTGGCTCCTGCGAAGTAAAGGCCGCTACGGCGAAGTGCCATATCCTCACTGTTGACTGATTGTTGGAAGTTGCTTATGAAAGAAGAAGCCGTTTCCTTGCTGTCATCGGCTGAATAGAACCCGTGGGTTCCTATGTGTATTACCCTACGATGCTGTCCGTCAAGAGCCTTGAATGATGTCTCTGTGCCATCCTTTCCTGCATACAGTTCAGCGCTCATTCCGCCACCTTGACTGCTATTAATAAGCTCAACTATACGGTCGGCCTCGATGGCAGTGCCTTCAAGCTGCTCCAGATACTCCACTGAGCCAGCGCCACGTTGCCGTCTGCTTGTAGGCGTGGTCTTTGCCATCTGCGTTGGGCTGATGTCGTAATCCAAGCCTCCATACACGACAGCACCTTCTCCTTTGTCATTATCCGTATGCAGCAGCTGGCTTGTGGATGAAAGGCGGTAAATACGGAACGCTTCCGACATCACTTCATGGTCGGCAAAGGGCATATACTCTATAGGTATAGTGTTGAAAACGCCTATTGGGGAGAAATAGATAGCGCCAATCCCATCCAGATATGGTGCTACAAACTGCCATACTTTATTGCCTGTTTCGCGGCTGAGATCCTGAACATCCATCTGGTCGAGCTGCGACCTTGTTCCAAGGGAGACGAACACAGGATTAGTCCACCCCTTTCGAAGGAGAGCTGCACCGTAGCAGTCAGTATCATCTTGTGTCAGAAACTGCACCATCTCAATAGCCAAGGCAGAGTCAGGCAGTGCCTCCTGTACCCTTCTCCAGTCGGCCACACGGTTGGCAGCATCAGCCTCCTGTGCATCCCTGCAAGCCGCCAGCAACTCCTGCTCCAGACTTTCGGCATACTGTATCTTGGAATTTTTCTCCTCAGCCGACATCGTTGTACTTTGCACCACAGCCGTGCGAAGGTTCATCATCAGCTGCATCTTCTCCATTAGCGTCTCATCGCCAGTATGTCGGATAGCTCTGACGAATGACTGTTCTGAACCGAGCAGACAGTCTTTCGTGTAGAGTGCCATATTATATATGGTACCAGCAAACGGGTCGGGTTCGCCACAGTGTCGGATATACTTGCCAGCTCCTGACAGGATATGGCGCGACAGTCGCCAATAGCGTTGGCGGGCTTGCGAGGTGAGTGTCATCATCTGACCCGAGGTCTCGCCAATGATAGCCTGAGCCAGACGGTTGAAATAGTACTGCGCCTTCTCAACATTACCCAAGTTCAGGTTGAACTCTGCCAGCGGCTCCAGCGTACCCTTCAGTTCCACAAGTGCAGGTTTTTCAGACTTGAGGCAGGTTGTATCGACAAGTTCCAACGCTTTCCGGTAGTTTCCATTCTTCTGATAGAACACAGCCAAGCCCTGAAGGTAGTTGCGACGCATCTCATCGTTCTTCAGATGACGCTTTATGATGCTTTCGCACTCCTCAGTTATCTGCATCATCCTTTCATTGTCAGCTGTCAGATAGTACGCTCCCGCCAGATATTCCATAGCCTCTATGGTATTCAGGTGTCCTTCACCATAGTGCTGTCGGCAGAAGTCAAGCAAGCGTTTCGCAACAATAGTAACTTGTTGACGCAAAGAGTCGGTGTCGGCTCTGCCTTGTTCATCCAGGTCGTTTTTGCGTATCTCCAGCTCACATATCATGTTTGTAGCCATGAGCGCCATGAGACTGCGCTGCTGTCCGATATCCTCGGTCTGTTGCAATAGTCTTGAGGCATAGTAGTTGGACTTCTGGTAGTCGCCCATCTGTGCGTATGTACCCGCCATACCCTCGTAGGCCTTCTTCCTAACCGCTGTTGACACTCCAGCCATCGTAGCACACGAGTCAAACATCTGGAGGCTGCTGTAATAGTCGCCTTTCATGCTGTAGAACTCACCCATCAACGACAGCATCTGAGCATAGAGGTCATGCTGCGTACCAACCGTGGCTTTTACAGCATCCAGTTGTTTCTGCAACAATGCCAGCTCCTTATCGTATTCATTCAATTCGGTATAGAGCATACGCATACAGATATCCATATCGTCCTGTTCCTCCTCGCTCAGGCGGGCATAGGCCTGCTCCATCTGTCGAGTGGTCACAGCGGCCTTGTCATACTGGTTGGTGTGGCAATAGGCATAGGCCAGCACAGCCATATTCTCAGCCGAACCGTCCTGCATAGCCTCAAGCAACTTCACAAACCGCTGGAACTCACCTTTAGCCAGCGGGTTGTTGCTAAGTGACATCCATCCCAGCAACTCGCGTCCCTGCTCCGGATGGTTCTTCTCATAGTAGGACAACGTCTCACGAATCAGCGGCATCAGTTCGTCATACTTCTCATAGTCCTGATACATTGAAACGAGCTGCATAGTTGCCTGCTGATATACATCGTCTGCAGGTCTGTGTTCCTGCCTTATCTTCTTGAGCATCTGCTCTGCCTCGTCATATTTTCCAAGAGAAACAAGCATTTCAGCACGAGTGATGAGCAAATCATTATAATCCTCCGAGTCGGTAGCACCCGTTTGTTCCATGTGCCTCTGCACTAATTGCATGTATGAGTCCGACTTCGAATACTGTCCCGCCATCTGATAGCACAAAGCCAAAGCTGACATTACTCCATAATACTCATCGCCCTCTTCCTCACCCGTTCTGCGGCAATCCTCCAAACAATATTCGGCATACTTGGCAGCACTCGTCCATTCTTTTCTATTTACGTATATGCTCATCAACGAGAGGTGCATTTCGTGATTGAACATCGTGGTGCTGTCGGGGAACACCTTGTCGTGAGCCTTGAGACCCAGCTGCAATGCCGCAATCTCCTTATCTACGAGATTGTTCTCCTCAGCCCATTCTGCGTAGGAATAAGCACACACCATGAACGGGATGGTGTGGAAAGACTCATGCTTGCCTGTCACAGCCAGACAACGTTCTATTTCAGTATAATCAATGCGGGCATCCTCGCTAATAGCAAAGAAGGCCTGCAAATAAATCTTACTGAAGTAGGTTGCACCCACGCTCAGTTCCACTGGATTGGCATACAAGTCGTTGTAGAGTGTATCAGCGTATGCTGTCACGTCAAATACCTGCTGCTGCCTGAAAAGCATATCCATAGCGGCTCCTATCATAACAGCACAGTTGGTAACACGGGAAATGGGGTCTGTATGACTATTTTCTACCGAATCCTTGAGAGATGTGTTGACATTTATTTCATTTGTTAACTCACGACTTAAACGCTGTTTCTCTCGATTTATTACGTTTTCACTCTTATCATCCTCGGTCACCAAACTAAGTTGATCAATCAGCAAATGCGTTTGTTTGCTATAGGCATCTATTTGTTCAGACTTAAGCGGCTGGTGTATCTGTTCTTCTTCAAGTCGATTGTGCATCTTATATGTAGGCATAACGCTGTAATGCCTTACTATTGGCTTCATCTGACAGAATAGAAAATTGCGACAGACAATAATAAAAAAAAGAAACACAAAACGTCTTTTCATAAAGCTTGATGTTTTATGCGTCGGCAAAGGTCTTGCCATCGGAGAGGATGACTTGGAGCTTGGTGTACTCGCAGTGGAAATTGTGTTGGAGACGATGGAGGTAACGCTTGGCTTCCCATTTGCACATAGGGAGGTCGTGAAGAAGATAGTTGCCGCAAGTCTCTGGTTGGGTGGCAGGTACTTCCGTCTGGGTCAGTATCCACTCCAGACACTCTGTGGTCAGACGCCGCATATCCTCAACGGTGTAGTCGCCTGTCATGATGATGTACATGCCTGTGAGGCATCCCATTGGGCCTACATAAACAACATCATCCTTGGCCTCGCTGTTGCGGAACCATGTTGCCATGAGATGTTCCAAGCTGTGCATAGCAGCAGGAGCGACAGCAGGTTCCTGATTAGGTTCGGTGATGCGAAGATCGAATGTGGTGAACCCTTTATCCTGACGTGAGACATAGATGCCTGGCTTGAGATTGGTGTGGTCTATGGTGAAACTCTGTATGACTTCCATTGTATAACGGTTTAAAACGTATGCTTATTGCACGATGACCTTTTGGGTGGTGTTGCCGCTGCGCTGGATGGTGATGCCACGTGTGGGACGGGATATGCGCTGTCCGGACAAGGTAAAGAAGACAGAGTGAGCAGAAGAGGCAGAGCTGGTAGCTGGGCTGCTGATACTGCTGGCGGTGTCAAGGTTGATGAGGCACTGGTACTCGTCCTCCGTGATGGGTATGACAGTACCGTGTCGAGGGGTGAAGGCACCTTGAGTGACGGTGTTCTGACAGAAGGTGAAGTTGGAAAGGTCGGGCGATGAACAGAATTGATAGTGACCATTCATGTAACAGTCGTACATCAGGATCCACTCATCGCTGTTGATGCGACGGAATACGCCTGCGCCCTCAACGGACTCTGATGTTTGCTGCAATGTACCAGAAGGCAGGCTCCACTGCTTTCCTTCCTGACCGGCAGGCATGGTGAGTCGGGAGGCCGTCACCTTGCAGATACCACCTGTACCCTCGTTCTTATAGAAGCCATGATAGAGGCTGTCGTTCTCGTTAAAGACAATGTTCATGTCGATAGTTGCAGAGCCTCGGTCATAGAGATAGATGGGTTCACCTTCGAGGTCGGTGAAATCCTCGTTGGCGTAGGCATAGAACACCTTGTCGTATTTGACAACTCCATCGCTGGTAAGGATGGAGAAATATATCATATACTTGCCTGTCTCATGGTCGTAGATGGTCTCGGGAGCCCAGACACGTGTCACATTGGCCAGATATGTTCCTTTATAGCGCGTTGGGAAATGCACCATAGCCGTCTGCCAGTGGATGAGGTCGCTGCTGCGCATCAGGACCATACCACGGTTACTGCTCCACCCCAAGGCACTACACATATCGGTAGCCACCATATAGAAGAGTCCGTCCTCACCGCGCAGGATGTGCGGGTCACGCAATCCGTTCATGACGGTGATGCCCTGAGCCTTCACAACAGGACGAGCTTTGTTGACTGTTGTGTAGTCGTAGCCGTTGTCTGAGACAGCATAGTAGATGTTCTCGTCGAAGTTGCTGGGGAAGAATGTGAAGAGATAGTGGGAATAGGGACTGTCTTTCTTGTGAACCCATACATCAAAGGTTTTGGTGGTAGATGAGGTCTCGTTGGTGAGAGTGGCGGTGAGGGTCACATGGGTGCGTGTGTCGGGAGCGGCCTCCACGCCCTCTGCCACAACCAATCCGTCATCGGTCAGGAGTGATGTATCGGAACTCTGCCATGTGATGCTGGAACCGTATGTAGCCTGTGAAGGCAGGCTGACACCCTCATAGAGGTTATTGATGCTAGATGGGAGTACAAGGGCATCGGCATCCATAGCCAGAGCCACATCGGCTGGCAGGTTGTTGAGATTGTATGCAAGAGACGACAAAGAGGTGAGTTCGTCTGGTGTGACGGCGCGGTCATAGACGCGGAAATCGGCATAGCGTGCTCCACGCAGATAGGCATCGCCTGAATAGCAGCTACGTCCCAGATAGTTGCTGCCCAGCGCATCTATATTAGCAGGCGAAAGCTGCATGGCTGTATTGCTGGCCACAGCCTCTGTGCCAATATATAGTGTACCCGTTGTGCCTTCACGGACGTATGTAACGGTGAGCCACTCGCCTTTAGCCATCTGCCGCGATGCGCCAACGCTGGCCTCACCGCCCCAGTTGGTGAGGGTGATGGCATAGCGTGTGTCTTTGGCACTGAGGAAGAGATAGCCGGAATTGCTCGACTTAGACAGGCACCATACGAAATTACCATTGGCTGAGATATTGGTTTCCGAAGGAATGAACAGCGTTACCGAAATGGTGAAATCGCCTGAGAGCGTGTGTACAGCCGCACCAAACTCGGCACCTAAGTCCAGATAGCCATCGTTCTGACCAAGGTCAAGAACACCTTGCGAGGCGAAGGTTTCGAGTGAGGCTCCATTCTGAAGCGCAGCTGTATAGGTTCCACTAGTGTCGCTAGTAGAGCTGAAATCGAAGACAATGGGGAATGTCTGAGCTGTTGCAGTGGTAGCCAGCGTACAGATAATTGTCACAAAGGTAAGAAGATGTCGGATTGTTTTCATGGCTTATGTTATTAAGTAGGTGCTCAAAAATATTATTGCACATATCAGCGTCGGAGCAGCAACACAACGTTCTCCACATGATGTGTGTGGGGGAACATATCAACGGGTTGAATGGCAGCTACGCGATAGGCCGCATCCAGCAAGGCGAGGTCGCGGGCTTGAGTGGCAGGGTTGCAGCTGACATAGACGATGCGCTCAGGCGCCGCATTGAGGATGACATTGACTACATCGGCATGCATACCCGCACGCGGCGGGTCGGTGATGATAATATCGGGACGTCCATGCTCGGCTATGAAATCGTCGGTGAGTATGTCCTTCATGTCGCCGGCATAGAATTCGGTGTTGTCAATACCGTTTATCTGAGAATTGACCTTTGCATCCTCAATAGCCTCAGGTACATATTCTATGCCTATCACCTTACGCGCTCCAGCTGCCACGAAGTTTGCGATTGTGCCAGTGCCTGTGTAAAGGTCATAGATAAGGGGGTTGGGGGTGGGTCTTTTTGCGAACTCCCTCGCCACCTTATACAACTCATAGGCCTGCTCGGTGTTGGTCTGATAGAAGCTCTTTGGCCCCACCTTGAAGCGCAGGTTCTCCATCTGGAGGAAGATGTGATCTGTACCTTTATATAAATGTACGTCGAGGTCGCCAAAGGTGTCGTTCCATTTGGTGTTGTTCACCCACTGCAGCGACGTCACTTCCGGGAAGGTATCAGCCACGAACTGCATCACACCCATAGCCTGCTGCTCCTGATCGGGAGTCTCGATGCAGAACTGCAGGAGCAGCATCAGCTCTCCCGTATTGGACAGACGAATCATCATGTCACGCATCAGGCCTGTATGGTTTCTCACATCGTAGAACGACAGTCCCTGCTGCAAGGCATAGTCACGAATGCCGTTGCGCAGGCGGTTGTTGACGTCATCCATCAGGTGGCACTCGTCAATAGGCAGCACCTTGTCGAAGGTGCCTGACGTGTGATAGCCTACTGAATTGCCTGTGTCAAGGGTTTCACCAGATGTAATCTGCTCCTTGGTCAGCCAACGCTTGTTGCAGAATGCGAACTCAAGCTTGTTGCGATACTCTTGTGTGCGCTCCGAACCAAGTATGGGATTGCATTCAGGCAATTCCACCTTGCCTATGCGACGAAGGGCATCCATTACCTGACGCTGCTTGGCTGCAAGCTGGTCTTCGTAAGGCAACATCTGCCACTTGCATCCGCCGCACACACCGAAGTGCTGACAAAAGGGTGTAGTCCTGCGTGGCGAAGGCTTGACCAATTTTACGACTTCTGCTTCAGCATAGCTGTGCTTCTTGCGAGTGACTTGTAAGTCAACCACATCGCCTGGCACAGCAAACGGAACGAATACAACCAAATCGTCAATCCTCACCAATGCCTTGCCCTCTGCTGCCACATCGGTTATCGTCACACCCTCCAACAAGGGTAATGGCTTACGCTTTCTGCTCATGTCGATGCTTAGTTATTCTTGGTGATGGTGGCTGTTACATGCGAACCGTAGTTGCTTAGTGTCACCTGCTTACCGTCTTTGACTAAGATGTCGTCATCGGAACCTTCTTTGAAACCAAGGCCCTTGAGAGCTTCGATAAGTGACTCTTGGGCTGTTTCAGCATTGGTTTGTGAGTATTCAAGCGAAATTACGATATAATCCAAGGTTGCATTGCTCCATGCCCAGCCGTCGTGTACTGTCTCGTTGTAGCTCCACCAACCGTCATTGTGTGTTACTTGATGGGTCAGCTCTGTTACTATATAAGAGTCGAAATGATAGCTGGTAGTAATATTAACAAGCGGAGCGCTCTCTTCTTTTGACAAACTACTTGACCATCGGTAGTCATCAGATGCTGAGAGATTCAAACGCTGTCCAATCTTTGATACGCTTTCACCTTTGCTGAACCCCTTGACAGCATCTGATATGGTCTTTGCCTGGCTTTCCACGTTTACATAGTACACAGCATTGTCGCATGTGAAATCGGAAATGCTATTATATGATTCTTTGTCAACACGTTCACCCTTGCTGTCAATCAGACACCAAGAGTCGCTACTGGTTTGACAAAGGTAGTTGCTGCCAAGTAGTGTCATCTGTGAATACTTGAAGCTGATAATTTTTTCATCATTGCTGTCAATAACACCCCAGTCATCTCCTTTCTTTGCCATAAAGCGGTTGTCATCAATTGCTATTAATCGATTATACTTGGCCCTGATTAGTACTTCGCCATCTAAATTGGCAAGCCCCTCATTATAGCTGTTCTTGTCCCAGAATATACAGCGGGGTTCACTTTGGTAATATGGTGGAGCGATATAAGTTGCTTTTTTCATCTTCAATACAACGTCGCCCTCGTGATTTAGCAACAACGGCTTGTCATCATCCTTTACAGAGATATACCCATCATTGATTTCTCTACATGAATAGCTGCCTTTGAACTCGCCGGTTTTGTCTCCCTTGTTGTTGTAGATGAGCCACTTTCCGTTTTCGGTCTTCTTGCCAACGGCAACTATTGTTCCGTTGCCCATATAGAGCTGAGTAAAGCCCTCTTGTATAATATCGCCATTTCTGTCCATCCAGCCGGCTTTACCATCTGCCTTTACAAAATAAAATGTGTGGTAGCCCGCTCTCTGTGCACCCACAATATCCTTCGACAGAGTAGCTATGACCTCGCCTTGTGCGTTGATAATCTGTATGGGCTCACCAGCCTTTGTGACTAATGCACGATCCTTGAACATAAGTGTCGCACCTGTGTATTCTTCATCAACAATTGGCTTCTTGGGATTGTCGATGCTGTAAAGCTGGTATGTGCCTTCGCTCTTGACGAAGTATGTCTCGCCATAAATACGCGATACTTGGTCATCCTCGTCATACTCCTCATCGGCTACAACATCACCATTCTCGTCAATAATGCTCCAGCCATCGCCGTCTTCTATCTGTACTGCCATGTATGTTGGTACAGGTGTGCGATTGTCATCGCCAAACAGGTTACAGCTACTCAATGCTAATGATGTTAGCACAATGCCAAAATAAGTGAGAATTGATGAGGAAATAGTTCTTGATTGTCTCATAGGTATGTCAGTTTTATAGTTCAACATGCGGTATGATATATTAAAAGGTAGGGCAAAGGTAGGCATTAATGCCGACACCGTCTGCATTTCGCGATGAAAATTAAGCAAGAAGCCACAGATACCCCAGTAAAAAAGACTGTGACAACATCATGTACAAAGTCAGTCATGCTGGTGTTTGAATTAACACATGCTGTCAAACGAATCTGTTCACACTTGTGAATTTAGATATTCACTCTTGTGAATTTAGCTGTTCACACTTGTGAATTTAGATATTCACTCTTGTGAACAGATTCATTGAACACGCTGTTTGAATTCATACGACATAATGAACGGATTCATACGACAGCGTGAACAACCCTGAGAACACAACGTCATAATAAATTTGAACACCTACATATCAAAAAGGTATATATTATTTTGGTGGATAGCTACCTTTGCATTAACTTTGCAAGCAATCATATAGAATTACACCATATTTTATTTACTTATTCAATGAGTCAAAAAAGAGTTTACACCTTCGGTAACGGACAAGCTGAAGGTAATGCGCAAATGCGCGAACAACTTGGTGGTAAGGGTGCTAACCTTGCCGAAATGAACCTCATCGGCGTACCTGTTCCTCCAGGCTTCACCATCACAACCGACGTGTGCAACGAGTACTACGAGGTTGGTCAGGAGAAGATTATGGAGCTGCTCAACGACGAGGTTATGGCCGCTGTGAAGCACATTGAGACACTGATGAACAGCAAGTTCGGAGACGTTCAGAACCCACTGCTCGTGAGTGTTCGCTCTGGTGCCCGCGCTTCTATGCCTGGTATGATGGACACCATCCTCAACCTGGGTCTGAACGACGAGGTTGCCGAGGGTATGGCCAAGAAGACCAACAATCCCCACTTCGTGTACGACAGCTACCGTCGCTTCGTGCAGATGTACGGCGACGTTGTGCTGGAGATGAAGCCCGTGAACAAGACAGACATCGACCCATTCGAGGAGATTATCGAGCAGGTGAAGGCCATCCGTGGCGTGAAGCTCGACAAGGACCTCAGCGTTGATGAGCTCAAGGAGCTGGTTGCCCGTTTCAAGGCTGCCATCAAGGAACGCACAGGTAAGGACTTCCCCAACGATCCTATCGAGCAGCTCTGGGGTGCCATCTGCGCTGTGTTCCGCAGCTGGATGAACGAGCGCGCCATCCTCTACCGCAAGATGGAAGGCATACCCGATGAGTGGGGAACAGCTGTATCAGTGATGGCTATGGTATTCGGTAACATGGGTGACACCTCCGCTACCGGCGTATGCTTCAGCCGCGATGCTGCCAACGGCGAGAACCTGTTCAACGGTGAGTACCTCGTGAACGCACAGGGCGAGGACGTTGTGGCTGGTATCCGCACACCTCAGCAGATTACAAAGATTGGTTCTCAGCGCTGGGCAGAGCGTGCCGGCATCAGCGAGGCTGAGCGCGTAGCCAAGTATCCTTCAATGGAAGAGGCTATGCCTGAGATTTACAAGGAACTCGACGCCATTCAGGACAAACTGGAGAACCACTACCACGACATGCAGGACATGGAGTTCACCGTACAGGAAGGCAAGCTCTGGTTCCTACAGACACGTAACGGAAAGCGCACAGGTGCAGCTATGGTGAAGATTGCCATCGACCTGCTCCACGAGGGCAAGATCGACGAGAAGACCGCCATCATGCGCTGCGAGCCTCAGAAGCTCGATGAGCTGCTCCACCCCGTATTCGACAAGAAGGCCCTCACAAAGGCTAAGGTCATTGCCCAGGGTCTGCCTGCAAGCCCAGGTGCTGGCTGCGGTCAGATTGTGTTCCACGCCGATGACGCACAGGCATGGCATGCCGATGGTCACAAGGTTGTCCTCGTACGTATCGAGACATCTCCCGAAGACCTCGCAGGTATGAGTGCCGCTGAAGGCATCCTCACCGCACGTGGCGGTATGACCTCACACGCTGCCGTTGTGGCTCGCGGTATGGGTAAGTGCTGCGTTTCCGGCGTAGGCGCGCTGAACGTTGACTACAAGGCTAAGACTGTTGAAATCGACGGTATCGTCTATAAGGAAGGCGACTACATCTCAATCAATGGTACCACAGGTCAGGTTTATGCAGGCGAAGTTCCAACCAAGGCTGCTGAACTGAGCGGCGACTTCAAGGAGCTGATGGACCTCTGCGACAAGTACACCAAGCTGCAGGTACGCACCAACGCCGACACACCTCACGATGCACAGGTTGCCCGTGAGTTCGGTGCCAAGGGTATCGGTCTGACACGTACTGAGCACATGTTCTTCGATGACCAGAAGATTATTGCTATGCGTCAGATGATTCTGGCCGACACAGCTGAAGGTCGCGAGAAGGCTCTGGCCAAGCTGCTGCCTTACCAGAAGGCTGACTTCAAGGGTATCCTCAAGGCTATGGATGGTCTGCCAGTGAACATCCGTCTGCTAGACCCACCATTGCACGAGTTCGTACCTCATGACATTGCAGGCCAGGAGACAATGGCTAAGGAGATGGGTGTTGACCTCGCTACCATCCAGCGTCGCGTTGAGAGCTTGGCAGAGAACAACCCAATGCTCGGTCACCGTGGCTGCCGTTTGGGCATCACATTCCCAGAAATCACAGCCATGCAGACACGCGCCATCCTCAGCGCAGCTTGCGAGCTGAAGAAGGAAGGCTTCGACCCGAAGCCAGAAATCATGGTGCCTCTGATTGGTATCCTCTACGAGCTCAAGCAGCAGAAGGCTATCATACAGAAAGTTGCCAAGGAAGTGTTCGAAGAGTACGGCATCGAAGTTGAGTTCGAAATCGGTACAATGATTGAGATTCCTCGCGCTGCCCTCACAGCTGACCGCATCGCTACCGAGGCTGAGTACTTCTCATTCGGTACAAACGACCTCACACAGATGACCTTCGGCTATAGCCGCGATGACATCGCCAGCTTCCTGCCAGCATACCTCGAGAAGAAGATTCTGAAGGTTGACCCATTCCAGGTACTCGACCAGAACGGTGTCGGCAAACTCGTGAAGTACGCTGTTGAGAAGGGTCGCGAAGTTCGCCCAACCCTCCGTTGCGGTATCTGCGGTGAACACGGCGGTGAGCCATCCAGCGTTAAGTTCTGCGCCAAGATTGGCCTCAACTACGCCAGCTGCTCCCCATTCCGTGTGCCCATCGCACGTCTCGCAGCCGCCCAGGCCGCTGTTGAGTAATAAGCAGAGGCTTATAAGCACAAGCGCTTATACCATAATTATATATAAGTTGGAGTGTGGCAACACGGAGTGCCACACTCCATTTTTGTATATGGAGGTGAACATAATTAGATTTCACAAAAGAAAATCATTGGTTTTCGCTTGCCAAACCAACAAATTGCCGTACCTTTGCACGCCGATTATTATCAGCCTGCCCTTTGGGTAGGGCTAACTGCGTGTTAATAGCTTCCCTCTTGGCCTGAGGAAGTGGTTAGTGAATCGCAGTAAACCAAAGAGTTATACAACAAAATCAAACAAGAAACAACGAAGAATGGACACTTTAAGTTACAAGACCATTTCAGCCAACAAAGAGACCGCTCAGAAAGAGTGGGTCATTGTTGATGCCACTGACCAGGTGCTGGGTCGTCTTGCCACAAAGGTTGCAAAGCTGCTCCGTGGCAAGTACAAGCCAAACTTCACACCTCACGTTGACTGTGGCGACAATGTAATCATCATCAATGCCGAGAAGATCCAAATCACCGGTAAGAAAATGGACGAGCGCGTTTACCTCCGCTACAGCGGATACCCTGGCGGTCAGAAGGAGAGTACTCCAGCATCTATCCTCGCTAAGCCAAACGGTCCATCACGTCTGCTACACAAAGTGGTGAAGGGTATGCTCCCAAAGAACAAGCTCGGTGCAAAGCTGCTCACCAACCTCTACGTGTATGAGGGTGCTGAACACAAGCACGAGGCTCAGAGTCCAAAGGCAATTGATATTAACCTCTATAAATAAACATTGAAATGGCAGTAATTAATGCATTAGGCCGCCGTAAGTGCGCCGTTGCCCGTGTTTATCTCACAGAGGGCACAGGTAAGATAACCATCAACAAGCGCGATCTAACTGAATACTTCCCAAGCACAATCCTGCAGTTTGTGGTGAAGCAGCCTCTGAACCTGCTCGATGCAGCCGAGAAGTACGACATCAAAGTAAACCTATTCGGTGGTGGCTACACAGGCCAGAGCCAAGCTCTCCGTCTCGCCATCGCTCGCGCACTCGTCAAGATTAACGCAGAAGACAAGAAGGCTCTTCGTGCAGAAGGCTTCATGACCCGCGACCCACGTGCTGTAGAGCGCAAGAAGCCAGGTCAGCCAAAGGCACGTCGTCGCTTCCAGTTCAGCAAGCGCTAATTGTTGGACAACGTTTAGTATCTAAACCCCAAGGACCTGACAACAATTGTCAATTGTCAATTGTCAATTATCCCATTGTAAATTGTCCGATTGTCCAATCCAGTTACCTTCGGGTTGGTTACACAAGAGAGTTAACCCCAAAGAAAGTAAACAACAATTCAAACAAAAAGACTTATGTCACGTACAAATTTCGATACACTGCTTGAGGCAGGTTGCCACTTCGGTCACCTCAAGCGCAAGTGGAACCCCGCCATGGCTCCATACATCTTCATGGAGAAGAATGGCATTCACATCATTGACCTCCACAAGACAGTAGTGAAGGTTGACGAAGCCGCCGAGGCTCTGAAGAACATTGCCAAGAGCGGACGCAAAATCCTCTTCGTTGCTACAAAGAAACAGGCCAAACCCGTCATTGCTGAGAAAGCAACTTCCGTAAACATGCCTTACGTCAACGAGCGTTGGGCTGGCGGTATGCTCACAAACTTCCCAACCATCCGCAAGGCCGTGAAGAAGATGGCCAGCATTGACAAGCTCACAGCTGATGGCACATACGCCAACCTCTCAAAGCGTGAGATCCTCCAAATCACTCGTCAGCGTGCCAAGCTGGAGAAGAACCTCGGTTCTATCGCCGACCTCACACGCCTGCCAGCAGCTCTCTTCGTCGTTGACGTACTGAAGGAGCAGATTGCTGTACGCGAGGCTAACCGTCTGGGCATCCCCGTATTCGCTATCGTGGACACCAACTCCAACCCCGACAACGTTGACTTCGTTATCCCAGCAAACGACGATGCAAGCAAGTCTATCGAGGTTATCCTCGACGCATGCTGCGCTGCAATTGCCGAAGGTCTGGAAGAGCGCAAGGTTGAGCGCGTTGACAGCGAGACTGCTGGCGAGGAGAAGGCAAAGGCCATGAAGAAGAGTGCCCGCGTTGAAGACGAGGACGAGACCGAAGCTGAAGCTGAGGCTGAAAGCGAAGAGTAATTAATTGTAATTGGTAAATCGTCAAATTGTAAATACAAATGGCTGTATCAATCAAAGACATACAGAAGCTGCGCGAGATGACAGGCGCAGGCTTGGCCGACTGCAAGAAGGCTCTCACCGAGACCGACGGCAACATCGATGCTGCAATCGAGATCATCCGCAAGAAGGGTCAGGCTGTAGCTGCAAAGCGTAGCGACCGTGAGGCTGCTGAAGGTTGCGTACTCGTAAAGGCTGACGGCAATTTCGCCGCTATCATCGCCTTGAAGTGCGAGACCGACTTCGTGGCTAACAATGCAGACTTCGTGGCTCTCACACGCGAGATCCTCGATGCTGCAGTAGCTGCACGTTGCAAGACCCTTGATGAGGTTAAGGCTCTGAAGCTTGGTGCACAGACTGTTGCCGAGGCTGTTGTTGACCGCAGCGGCATCACTGGTGAGAAGATGGAACTCGACGGCTACAGCGTCATCGAGGGCGAGGGCATCGCTACCTACAACCACCAGAACAAGAACACCCTCTGCACTATGGTAGCCTTCAACAAGGCTGCTTCAGCTGAGGTTGGTAAGAACATCGCAATGCAGATTGCTAGTGCTTCACCAGTAGCTATCGACGAGAAGCAGGTTCCACAAGAGGTTATCGACCAGGAACTTCGTGTTGCCGTTGAGAAGACCAAGGAGGAGCAGGTACAGAAGGCTGTTGAGGCTGCCATCCGCAAGGCTGGTGTCAACCCTGCACACGTTGACAGCGATGACCACATCGAGAGCAACATGGCTAAGGGCTGGATCACTCCAGAGCAGGCTGCAATGGTTCGCGAGATTAAGGTCAAGGTTGCTGCTGAGAAGGCTGCCAACCTGCCAGAGGCTATGATCCAAAACATCGCTCAGGGTCGTCTGAAGAAGTTCTTCAAGGAGAGCTGCCTCCTCGACCAGGAGTATATCTGGGACAAGAACCAGAGCGTATCTCAGTATCTCCACAGCGAGGACAAGGAGCTGACCGTAACCGCCTTCAAGCGCTTCACACTCCGCGCTGAATAATCCTACTTTATTATAAAGCTATACCAAGCCCTGACATTCACACGGATGTTAGGGCTTTTCTTTTGCTTTTGTTTGGCTGAATAGTGAAACTGATTGTATCTTTGTAGCAGTTGGAACATTAGAATAATCTCACAACAGACATGAACAGGATATCGTTTATTATCTCATTGCTACTCATTGCCTCTTTCTGCACAAAAGCAGACGCCAAACCTCAGAACGACACCACTACCGCCCGCCTACACTGGGTAGGTAAGACACCTGCAGAAGCCAAGCCTGTGCGATTTGGCATTCCATTCAACAAAGGAGAGATGAAGCCTAACTCTGGCTTCACCTTGACCACAGACGGTGGCCAGCAGCTTCAAGCCGACTTCTGGCCTACAGCCTACTGGCCCGACGGCAGTGTGAAGTGGGGTGGCTTTGCCGCTGTCATTCCTGGTGGTACGGAGAGTGTTACATTTGCTGCAGCGGGCAAGGCAAACAAGACAATCAATAGCAGCAACGGCGAAGCAGGGACACTGCATGTAGCAGAGACCTCAAACCAGATATGTATCAGTGCGGCAGGCTTTGCAGCTTATATCCCGAAGCAGGGAGCTGCAATAGTGGATAGCCTTGTTCTTGGCGGCACACGTGTTGCAGACAAGGGCTACCTCGTATGCACAACGCAGGATCAGCCATACAGCGAGGGTGTGGGAGAAATACACTACCACAACTATATCTCAAATATCAACTCCGTTGAGATTGAACGTCAAGGAGGCGTTCAAGTCGTTGTGAAGATTGAAGGGAAGTATTTGTATGATGTCAAACAACTTCAGATAGTCCCCCAGCTGAGCGAGGCAGACCTACAGAGTCGGCAAGTTCCAGTTGAGTGGCTGCCCTTCACGGTGAGACTATACTTCTTCGCGGGCTCAGAACAAGTGCGGATGATCCACTCCTTCATCTACGATGGCGACCAGTACCACGATTTCATCACCTCACTTGGCGTTCGCTTCGAAGTGCCGATGCGCGAACAGCACTACAACCGCCATGTGGCCTTCGTCACACAAGACGGAGGTGTGTGGAGCGAGAGCGTACAGCCACTGAACGGTAGGCGCATACTGGGTGCAGGAGGTGCCGGCGGCTCGTTGGTAGAAGGACAAGAGCCGCTGCCTGCATTGCCTGAAAACATGCAGGTTGAAGGTCAGCGCGTACCAGAACCAAAGGCATTCGATGAAAAAGGTCAAGAGCTAATTCACCACTGGGCACGGTGGAACACCTTCCGTCTATCTCAGCTCACAGACCAAAGCTACACCATACGCAAGCGCACTCATACAGGCAACCAATGGGTAGGAACACACTCTGGCCAACGTGCCGCAGGCTATGTCTTCGCTGGAGACGTGAGCGGCGGACTTGGCATTAGCGTCAAGGATTTCTGGGAGAGCTACCCCGCATCGTTGCAGGTAGATAGTGCCACCCACGATGTAGCTTACCTGACAGCCTATCTGTGGAGTCCGGATGCCGAGCCTATGGACCTGAGACACTATGATGACATAGCCCACGACCTGAATGCGAGCTACGAGGACGTTCAGCCAGGCATGTCCACGCCCTACGGCATCGCCCGCACCTCAGTGCTGACGCTGATTCCCGAGCGAGCCTATCCAGGCAAGGCTGCTGTGGCAGCACGGGCGCAGCAACAAGCAGAGGATGCGCCACTGGTATGCACACCAGAGTACCTGCACTCACGCCGTGCCTTCGGTGTGTGGAGTCTGCCAGACCGCAGCAACGAGCGTCGCGCACAAGTTGAGGATATGCTGACAGCCTATCTTGACTTCTACATGCGAGCCATTGAGGAGCGTCATTGGTATGGTTTCTGGAACTACGGTGACGTGATGCACGGCTATGATGCCGCCCGCCACGAATGGAAGTACGACGTAGGTGGTTTTGCATGGGATAACACCGAGCTTGGTAGCATCTCATGGCTGTGGTACTCTTTCCTTCGTACAGCCCGTCCTGACTTATGGAAGGCTGCAGAAGCTATGACACGCCACGCACAAGAAGTTGACTGCTACCACATAGGTCCATACGCAGGCTTGGGCAGTCGTCACAACGTGAACCACTGGGGCTGCGGTGCAAAGGAGGCTCGCATCTCCCACGCTGCCTGGTATCGTTTCTATTACTACCTGACCGCCGACGAGCGCACAGGCGACCTGATGAGTGCTGTGGCCGATGCCGACCAGATGCTATATACCATAGACCCCATGCGTCTGGCCCTGCCGCGAGAGCAATACCCCTGCACCGCACCAGCCCGACTGCGCATAGGCCCCGACTGGGTTTCATACGCAGGTAACTGGATGACAGAATATGAGCGCACACGCAATCCCAAATACCTGAAGAAGATACAAGCTGGCATGAGAAGTATCGCTGCCCTACCCCACGGAATGTTCACAGGTCCTGGTGTGCTAGGCTATGACCCTGCCACAGGCATACTGAGCTACGAGGGAGACACCTCCATCACAAGCACCAACCATCTGAAACTAATCATGGGCGGGTTCGAGCTGATGCATGAGCTGCTTGACATGGTACCAGACAAGAAGTTCGCCGCCTGCTATCTCGACCACAACGCCCGCTATGACAAAGTCACAAATAACCGTTTCCGCATCAGTCGCCTGAAGGGGTATGCAGCCTATCACCTGCACGACCAGCAGCTGGCATCCGAGGCATGGCACGAGATGTGGGAGTACAGCACTAAGCAGCAGCACTACCGCTTCACCCCAAAGACCATACTGCCTCCCGAAGTGCCTCAGCCCGTCACCGAGAGTGTGGAGACAACAACCAACGACTGCGCGCTCTGGAGCCTGGATGCAATCTACCTGCAAGAAGTCATTCCTCAGGAATAGGAGCTTATATTCCTATAAATCAAAGCTGTGACAACAAAGGTCACTAGACAACAGGCCATCACCCACCAGAAGAAGCCGACATAGCCCAAATGGTCAGATATAGCACCAGACAACATGCCAGGAACCTTTAGACCGATGAACTGTACTGCTGTGCAGATGCTGAACACTGATGTGCTTTTACGTCCTGCGGCAAACGACACAAGAAAGAGCGTTGCAACAGTGAAACCCAATCCATAGCCCAACTGTTCAACAAATACCATTGAGCCAACGAGCCACACATTGCTGTTCTGTGTCATGCTGAGATAGACATAGAAGAAGTCGGGCAAGGATAGACTAAGGACCAGAGGCCATACCCAGCGTTTCAAACCATCGCGCGAAACGAGATAGCCTCCAACAATGCCCCCTAACAGCAGGCCAATCACACCGATTGTTCCCGTTATGAGTCCAACCATCTCCTCTCCCATGCCAAGTCCGCCCTTGGCTACATCAGCTTTGAGGAAGAGCTTGGCCATCATGTCAAGCTGTCCTTCTGGCAATCGGAACAGCGACATGAACAGCAACGCACTAATCAGATGCGGTTTCTTGGCAAAGACCACAAATGTCTCGGCAAGGTCGGCTCCGAAACTACTCAATGACATGTGCTTTGGTTCCTCCTCCACTTTTGGAAGATTTCGCGTATGCCACAGGAAGAGCAGCAACAGCAGCGAACCTGTGAACAAGAACACGATGCTCCAGGCAATGTCAACCTGCATGCTACGCTGTAACAGTCCTGCCAGCGACACGAGCAGACCCTGACAGAGTATCATACCGAGCCTGTAGAACGTGTTGCGGAGTCCGACATATAGCGATTGGTCGTGCTGGTTCAGTCCGATGATATACATGCCATCAGCCGCCACATCATGAGTGGCACTAGAGAATGCCATCAGGAAAAGCAAAGCCAACGAACCTTGCAACCACCACGCCGTTGGCAGTAGGAGTGCTACACATGCGAAGCCAGCCCCCATGAAGAGCTGAGTGGCTAGAATCCACCAACGCTTTGTCTTAACGCTGTCGATGAAAGGGCTCCACAATGGCTTAATCATCCACGGCAAAGCCAACCATCCGACAAGCATTGTCGTTTGTGCATCGCTGAGTCCGAAGTCACTCAGCATCATCAACGACATTGTCGTGATGATAGCCATTGGCATTCCTTCAGCCACATAGAGCGAAGGAATCCAACGATAAGGCTTAGTAGTGCTATTCACAGTCACTGACTGTTAATATGAGCGGGCAATCAGCACACGGCACTTGGCGGGTTTGCCGCTGACCATATCAATACCTGGTGTCTGTTCCACACCGAATGGTACGCAACGAATGGTAGCCTGAGTCTCCTCCTTGATCTGAGCCTCGGTCTCTGCTGTACCATCCCAGTGGCAGAGGAAGAAGCCACCGTCCTTGATGCGCTCCTTGAACTCGTCATAGTTCTCGCACTCATAGATATGTTCATCACGATACTTGAGTGCCTTCTCATATATATTCTGCTGAATATCAGCAAGCAGTCCCTTTACGTATGCAGCGATACCGTCAACGCTGACTGTCTCTTTCTCCAACGTATCACGACGCATCACCTCGATAGTGCCGTTCTCCAAGTCGCGTCCACCCATAACGAGGCGAACAGGCACACCCTTCAGCTCATAGTCAGCGAACTTGAAGCCGGGACGCTTCTGGTCGTTATCATCCACCTTCACGCTGATACCCAGCTGACGCAGCTCGTCACCTATGGCATTGAGTTTTGCCGACAGCTCAGCCAGCTGCTCAGGTGTTTTATATATAGGTATAAGCACAACCTGTGTAGGAGCCAACTCTGGAGGCAGCACAAGACCATTGTCATCAGAGTGTGTCATGATGAGAGCACCCATCAGACGGGTTGATACGCCCCACGATGTGGCCCACGCATACTCCATCTCATTGTCCTTATTCACAAACTGAACATCAAAAGCCTTGCCAAAATTCTGACCGAGGAAATGGCTTGTACCACTCTGCAGAGCCTTGCCATCCTGCATCATAGCCTCTATAGTATAGGTGTCGAGCGCACCAGCAAAGCGTTCTGTCTCACTCTTCACGCCCTGAACTACAGGCACAGCCATCACCTTCTCAGCAAAGTCAGCATAAATCTTAATCATCTGGCGTGTGCGTTCCTCAGCCTCTTCGCGGGTAGCGTGGGCAGTGTGTCCTTCCTGCCAGAGGAACTCCGATGTGCGCAGGAAGAGACGTGTGCGCATCTCCCAACGCATCACGTTGCACCACTGGTTCACCAGCAGGGGCAGGTCGCGATAGCTATGTATCCAATTGCGGAAGGTGTTCCATATAATTGTCTCAGACGTAGGGCGTATGATGAGTTCCTCCTCAAGCTTGGCAGCAGGATCCACCACCACTCCATCGTGAGTGTCGTTGGTCTTCAGTCGGTAGTGTGTCACCACGGCAGCCTCCTTGGCGAAGCCTTCCACATGCTCAGCCTCCTTGCTCAGGAAGCTCTTTGGGATAAGTAGTGGGAAATAGGCGTTCTGCACACCTGTCTGCTTGAACATATCATCGAGCTTGCGCTGCATCTTCTCCCAGATGGCATAGCCATAAGGTTTGATTACCATGCAGCCGCGCACATCGCTCTGCTCTGCGAGGTCAGCCTTCACAACAAGCTCATTATACCACTGTGAGTAGTTCTCACTGCGTTTTGTCAAATTCTTAAGTTCTTTTGCCATATCAAGTATGTATGTTTTTTTAATTCGGCTGCAAAGTTAGTGAAATTACGTGAAGAGAAAGGACAAAAATCTTTGAATTGCACTATTGTTATTGATAAAAACTGTACTTTTGCACCATCAAACGACAAAAGAGAACTATTATTTAACCCCAAACAAATTAATTAGATTAATCATGAAAGGAATTAAATTCTATGTTTGCGGCATGTGCGCCGCTCTGCTCCTGTCGAGCTGCAACATGAACAATACAGCTAAGGGTGCCCTCATCGGTGGCGGTGCTGGTGCTGCTGTAGGTGCTGGTGTAGGTGCTCTCATCGGTAAAGGCAAGGGCGCTGCTATCGGTGCTGCTATCGGTACAGCCGTTGGTGCTGGCGCAGGTGCTCTGATTGGCCGCAAGATGGATAAGGCTAAGGCTGCTGCTGCCGCAGTTGAGAACGCACAGGTTGCTTCTGTTACTGACGCAAACGGCCTGCAGGCTGTGAAGGTTACCTTCGACAGCGGTATTCTCTTCGCTACTGGTTCATCTACTCTCAGCGCAACAGCTCAGAGCAATCTGGCTGACTTCGCACGCAACGTGCTCATCGCTTATCCTGACATGGACGTTGCTATCCAGGGCTACACCGACAACCAGGGCTGGCGCAATAGCACAGCAGCCCAGAGCCAGCAGAAGAACCTGGAACTGTCTCAGCAGCGTGCTGCATCTGTTAGCACATATCTCCGCAGCTGCGGTGTGAGCGCTACCCAGATCAAGAGCTGCGAGGGCTACGGTGAGGCTAACCCGGTTGCCAGCAATGCCACTGCAGCTGGTCAGCGCGAGAACCGTCGCGTTGAGGTTTACCTCTATGCTTCTCAGGCTATGATCGAGGCTGCCAACAACGGCACACTCCAGTAAGCCAACAGAGAACAGACAATTTATTTATATAGAGAGGCTGTGTCAAAAAGCACGACACAGCCTCTCTTTATTTTGCTCCACAACGAATTATACAAATTATCCGAATTGTTGAGGAGCCTCTTAGACAGGCATTTATGGGATGCGTTTAATTCGTATATGCCGTCAAACGAAGTCATTCATGCGGATGTATGGATCTGTTCACAAGAGTGAATTTAGATATTCACACTTGTGAATTTAGATATTCACTCTAGTGAATTTAACTATTCACAAGTGTGAACAGGTTCTTGCAACGTGCAATAACACGTCAGACGCCGTGGTGTATGATGCCATATCTCAGCAATCACACCTTCACAACCAGTCCTTCTTTAGCCAATAAGGTGTTTGGAAAAATGGCTTTGGCCTCATCAAGCAATAGCTGTTCATCATCGTATCGGGCAGAAAAGTGACCAATCATCAGCTTCTTGACATTGGCTTTGATTGCCAATGCAGCAGCCTCGGCAGCCGTGCTGTGTCCATGTTTGTCGGCTCTAGCCTTCTCTCCTGTGGCGTATGTAGCCTCATGGTAGAGCAGGTCAACACCATCCAGCCACTGAGCCAATTGCGGTGAGTACATGGTGTCGGAACAGTAGGCATAGCGACGCACTGGGTCGGCAGGTGAGGTCAGTCGCTCGTGCGGAACCACAGTGCCGTCATCGGCTATCCAGTCATCACCTTGCTTTATGCGGTTTATGGCCCACGTTGGTACATTATAGAAATCTATCATCTCGCGGCGGATGTGTGGCAACCCGGGCTTTTCTTCAATCAGATAGCCTGCACAAGGTACACGGTGACGGAGAGGCAACGACCACACTTTCATTGAGCGGTCTTCAAAAACCACTTCATGCTTAGAGGTGTCTATGGCTGTAAATGTAACCTCATAGGACAGGTGGTCACAGAACGACTGCAGCACACAATCCATGAATGGACGCAACGTCTCAGGACCGAACACATGCAGGCCAGCTGTTCGTCCCAACAGACCCATAGTGGAAATCATCCCTGGGAGGCCGAACACATGGTCGCCATGTGCATGACTGATGAACACATGCCCTAGTTTCATCCAGCTCAGTCCTGTTCGTCGCCATTGTTCCTGAGTGCCTTCGCCGCAGTCAAGCATCAAGAGTTTATCTCGCAAGTCCACTACCTGCGATGAAGGTTTATGACGTGCGGTGGGCATAGCCGACCCGCACCCCAGTATATGTACGTCGAAGATTTGCACTAACTATGAGTGACGAATTTAGTGCAGCAGCTCTTCAAGCTTCTGTTCCAGCTCACTGCCTCGCAGATCGGCAGCAACAACCTTGCCCTCTGGATCGAAGAGTAATGTGCTGGGAATGGCACGGATGTCGTACTTTTGGGCTGCCAGGCTCTCCCACCCTTTCAGGTCGGACAGGTGATGCCATGTCATCTTGAGATCGCTGATAGCTTTCAGCCATGCCTCACGGTTGCTGTCAAAGGACAGGCTCAGCACATCGAAGCCCTTGTCATGATACTTCTGATAGGCTGCTACCACATTAGGCATTTCGGCTCGGCAAGGGCCACACCAGCTGGCCCAGAAGTCAACCAGAACGTATGAACCCTGTCCTACATACTCACTCAGTTTGTGCTGAACTCCAGCAGCATCAGGCAGCTCGAAGTCGATGAGCGAAGCTCCAGGTTGTTTGGATGTAACACCTGCAATATAGTCATTAACAGGCTGAAGCATGGGACTGTCAGCAAAAGCATAGCCAGCAAGCGTCTGCTGCACGAAATCAAAATCTTCAATCAACTGAAAGTATCCCACCAGCAGAGCCAGCGACACCTTGCTATCACGATTGGATGTGATGCCTTCCTTGACCACATCCTTTAAGGCTTTATTCATCTGATCATACTGTGCCTCAAGCGATGCCATCTCTTCTTCGCTGGGAGCGCTTGTGGCAAATCGACGGCGTACATCGCTGACAAAGCTGTTCAAAGCGCTACCTTTCTCCCTCACCTGCGCCTTGACATCCAGGAGCTGCTGGGTGAGAGGTGAGTTCTGAACTGTCACCTGGTTTTGAGTTTCTCCACTTGCAGGTGCCGACACAGTCACGTTGATGTCCTTACCATCAATGATTATCTCGGTCAATGGCTCAGAGCCATCGCTGTTTGGCGACAGCAGTGCCACCACTGGCAGTTCCTCCAGCATGCCGTCGAAGTGTGCACGATTATGGTTGGCATCCACTTCTGCCACAACGGTCATAGTCTCCTCATTGATGAGATATACCTTATTTATATCAACATCGTTGGTTGTCAGATCGACTGAATAGTTGATATTCTGTGCGCAAGCAGTCAGACACACAGCAGTCAGTAGCGAGCTGACCAAGAGATTGAACTGTTTCATAAGGCTTATTATACTTTTTATTAGACGTATTCCGACCGCAAAGTTACAGGTTTTGAAGTGAAGTCCACAAACTTTGAGTATTAAGTAATCAAAAAAAATCTACTCACGCGAATGAAGGAATTGTTCCAAGCCAGCCCGGCGCAGTTTGCAGGCTGGACAGTGTCCGCAGCCGTCACCCATAACGCCGTTATAGCAGGTCAGCGTCTCATGCCGCACCAGCTCAAAAACACCCAACTCATCAGCCAACGCCCATGTCTGTGCCTTGTTAAGCCACATCAGAGGAGTGTGGATTACAAACTGTTCTTCCATGCCAAGGTTGAGAGTCACATTCAGCGACTTTATGAAAGCATCGCGACAGTCTGGATAGCCGCTGTAGTCGGTCTGCGACACTCCAGTAACAAGATGGAAGATGCCGCGTTCACGTGCGAACACCGCAGCCACGCTCAGGAAGAAGAGGTTGCGTCCTGGCACAAACGTATTAGGCAGTCCGTCAGCGGGCTTTTCTGCATCCATGGCCATTGAAGAGTCTGTAAGCGAGTTGCGTCCTAGCCCGCCAATGAAGCTCACATCCATGCTATGCCATTCCACACCAGCTTTCTCTGCTATGGCACGTGCGCAATCTACCTCCTGCACATGCTTCTGACCGTAGATGAAAGTCAGTGCCACTACTTTCCTGAAATGCTTCTTTGCCCAATAAAGGCAGGTCGTGCTGTCCTGACCACCTGAAAAGACAACTAAGACCTCACCCCCCAACCGCCTCTCCAAAGGGAGAGGGGGAGTTGATACTATTTGACTGGATATATTTGATATTGTTTTCATAATTATTGATGATATTGTATACTCCCCTCTCCCCTCGGAGAGGGGGTTGGGGGTGAGGTTTCAGAATGGACTGTACCTCACCTCGGTGTCGTAAGCATCCATCTGTTCATGTGTCTTCAGCCAGTGTACGGCACGGATTGTGAGAGGCAGACACAGCACCTCATAGAGAGTCTTGACCACAACCTGAGAGACTACCATAAGCCCGAGGTTCTGCGTAGGGACTATACCACCCAGGGCAATGGGGAAGAACACAAGAGAGTCTGCCAGCTCGCCCACTACGGTGCTGGCTATGGCACGTGCAGAGAAATGGCGACCCTTGTGGCGCAGCTTCATGCGGCTCATGACGTATGCGTTCAAGAACGAACCTACAAGGAAAGCCGCGAAGGAGGCCAAAGCCACTCGAGGTGCCAGACCGAACAGGGCATGAAAGCCTTCAGCGTTCTGCCAGTAAGGAGCTCCAGGGATAAGGTCTGCCAGATAAGCCAGCAGCACGAACATAAAGTTCATCACAAAGCCTGTCCAGATGATAAGCTTAGCACGCTGATAGCCCCACACCTCTGTAATGCAATCGTTGACCACATACGAGATTGGGAAAACCAGCACTCCTGTGGTGAGGTTTAGGAATCCGAACTCAATCTGTTTTGTTGCAAGGATGTTTGCCAGAATGAGGCAAACACAGAAGGTGACGCCAAGCAACATGAACGTCACGCTCACAGTTTCATTATGTTTCATAAGTCTTGTTTTTTGAAAGGGGTTGCCAAGTACCCTTGTGGGCTGCAAAGGTAAGCAGAAATCCTAGGAAAACCTAGGCATTCCCTGGAAATCCTAGGCAAACATAGGAGAACCTGGGAACGCCTAGGATTTCCTAGAAGATCCTAGAGGCCAAAAGGCCCCATGACCAGAGCGGTCATGGGGCCTTCTTATCATTGAAGCCTTAGAGACTTACTTCACGATTACCTTGCGAACAGAGCCGTCAGTCATGCGGATGATGTTCAAACCGCGACGGAGGCCATTCTGCTGGATACCGTTGATGTTCACAATCTGCTGGATGCCCACCTTAGCAGAGTTGCTGATGCCAACAACTGCGTCAGGACGGTTCTCCTCACCTGCGCCATAGTAGCAGAGAGCCCAGTTGCTGAAGATTGTCCAGTCACCCTCGATATGCTCAGACTTCTTGACACCGATGGTCAGGATGCCATCCTCGCCCACCTCGATAATGAGGCTGTTAGGATAGAGTTCAGCTGAAATCCATGCGTATGCAGCTTCCATGTTGTTCGGGATAAGGCCATTGCCCTCGGTCAATCCCTGAATTTCTGAAGTGCCGCCACCGAGAGTTTCTTCCTGAGCACCTGTCACGGCATTGTTCAAGCCAACAGTAGCTGTACCTATGCTGGATGTAGCGAATACAACAGCGTTGTTGACAGTTGCGAGGCTGTCGGTGTAGTTAGCGGGGAGGCCTGCACGATAGAAACCGGCAACTGATACCTCATAGAAACCAGCCTTCAAGCCCTCAAGCTTCTGGTAGTGGTTGAAGTTCTTGTTGTAGAACTCTATCTCTGCAAAGTTCTGGAAGCCCGGAGTACCCTCCTCGTTTGTCCAATAGCTAGCATTAACCTCACCTGTGGTCAGCTCGTTAGCATAGTTATTGTTGAGGATAACAGCTGAAACGTCTTGTGGATCGTCCTTTGTTGCCTCGATATCATACATCACATACTTGCCCCACTCAGTCTTGAGCTGTGCAGAGAGAGCAGCTATCTGATCGTTGTCTTCAACAACTGTTGCATCAGCTGCATAGTCTGAAATGTTATTTACCAAGTCGAGGAAGTCGTTGTAGGAAGATACAACAGCATTAATGAGATAGTCGTTGTAGAGGCTTGCCTCGTTAATGAGAGCAGTACCAGCTGCATTACCAGCCTTGATGTACTCGATAGCATCGTTGAGTTCCTGAACCATAGCGATGCACTCGTCGGCATCAGCACTGTTGATAGCGGTCTCAGCCTTGGCTGGCAGTTCGTCTATAAGCTGTGCTGCACGTGCAGTGATGAATGGCTCATCAACCTCTGGCAGAGCTACGAGTTGATCTACAAGGTCGCGGATTGTATTCTCATAGAGACTAGCATCGTTACCAGCATACTCAAGTTCGAAGTTACTCCAAAGAACCCATGAGTGTGTATCATGGCAACGAACACCGATCTGGAGGTCTCCATCCTCAGGCAGTATCACATCAATGATGTTAGTATAGAAAGGCATGCCAGTAGCTGGGTTCTCACGCATAAAGAACTGCTGAGCAGAAGCCATTCCACTAGGAACATAGCATACATCACCTCCGTCATTAGTTGTCTCCTGGTCTTTGTATCTGCCATTAGTAGCCTCTTCGGTGAATGGTTCCATGCTGTATTCTGCATTGATACCCATGAACCTTGTTGTAACCATACCTGCATAGAGTTCAACAGTTGACTCCTGTGAGGCATCATCATTGCGGCAGAAGCCCTGCACCTTCAGCTTGTAAGCACCACGAGGCATATTAGCAATTACCTGGTAAACATCGAATGTGCCATGCCAGCACTCAATCTCCGGATATTCAATTCCATCAAATTTAGTGCCGAAATTACCGCCATTGCGATTTGCTATGGTCCAGCCTGTCAGGCCATTGGTGAAGCCGGCATTTTCAATCAGGATTGTGACCTTGTCGCCTGGCTGTACCTTGCCTGGGGTTGCAATGAAGTCGCGAATCATCTTTGGCAGTTGCTCCTGTGCAGCTGTGATATCCTCTGCCGAGTAGGTTCCATCCTCGTAGGCAGGAGTCAGAGTCTCCTCAATCCAGGCATCGATTTCGTCTGCCAGTTCAGACCATTGGTCTGCGATTTCCTCAGAAGTAGATGTTGCTCTGTTGATGAGAGCGTTGAGGGTCTCATATACAGCTATAGAAGCATTCAGAACTGTGGTAGCTTCCTGTATAGCTGTGTAGTCGGCCTCGTAAGCCTCGTCGCCTGCAGCTGCATTGATGTCCTCTTCAGCCTTGCTGATAGCAGCAGCAAAAACATCCTTTGCAGAAGCCTCGGCATAGACATCATCAATAACTGTTTCATTAGCCTTTGACAAAGCCACGCGCAGAGTAGCAAGTGCGAGGCTCTCCTCTGTCTCACCATAGAATGTGAGCTGGAAGTTGTCGGCACTAATCCAGTTTGCGGTGGTGTTCTCTACCTTCAGACCAAATGTGAGGTAGTCGCTCTCACCATTGATGAAGGTTACACTCCAGTGCTTAGGCTGCGTGTCTGGTGACTTAATGTCGGAACGAGTCTCGTGGTCGCTGCCCTCAATGAAGATGTATGCACCACGTACAGAATCTTCGGGCTGGCCCTGCAGAGTTGCCATAGCATCGCACTCCAATACGTACTTACCCTTTGGCAGACCATAAACTGTCTGAGAGATTGTACCATCGCCAAGATGAGTTGAATTGGATATCCAAGCCTCAATGAAGTTGGTGATCTGAACCCAGTTCTTGCTAGGATCAATTGAACCATCGGTACGAGCCTGACGCTGCAGGTTCTGACCCTGCACAGTGATTGTCCAGCCACTAATATCAGTATCGAATGTTGGGTTCTCAATCACTTGGTCTGTAATATCAAGAGGGTTCTCCTCGCTTGCAGCAGAGAAGTCCCACTTAGCGCGAGCAATAGCGGCCTTGATGGCAGCGATAGCAAGGTTCACCTCTTCGAGAGTAGCATCAGCGTTGTTGTAAACTGCAGCCTGTGCCGTCACATCTATGCCAGCTTGCTCACCTTCAATGAGAGCAGCCTTCAGGTTAACCTTTGCTTTGTAGCCTTCAACCTTAGCGTTGTAAGCCTCCATATCAGATTCGTAAGTAGCAATTATTGCCTTGTACTCGTCAGACTCAAGAGCCTGCTTATACTGATTTGCATAAGCCCTTACAGCCTCACCATTCTGTTCTGCATCAACAAACTGCCAGACAATCCAAGGATAAGTGTTGTTACCTTCTGGTTTAACAATCCAGAGGTCTGTCCAGGTGGTAGCCCAACCTGCAGCGGCAGCGATATTATAGCCATCGACACCAAATGCGCGCGTTACATCACCAGTCTCCTCATCAACATACTTGACAGTGGAAGCATTGACATTCTGGATCATGTAACCATTCTGATACGGAGTGATAGTCCATGCACCGAAATTGGCGTTGCGTCCAGCATCACCGTCAATCCAAGCCTGTGCACCATCCTCACCTACGAAGTGACCTGAACCGCCAGTTGCCTTTGAGTTGTTCAGCACATTAATGTTGAACTGGTCCTCGTTAACACCAGCCACGAGTTCCATTGGGAAAACGTAGTTGGCTGTTGTGTTACCACTGACGTTGTTAATCTTTACGGCATCCTGGTCAACCAGCACAACGGAGTCACAGAGGACAATACCTCGTGTACCCCATGTCTGTCCGCCACCGAGGAAGAGGCCGGAGCCTACATTATAGATATAATACTTACCGCCTACCTCAGGTGTTGCCCAGGTGCCGGAATATTCAATTGGAGGTGCAGGTGGTGCAGGATGTGTAGGAGCGACTGGGTCGGCCCACTCAGTCTGTGCACTTGCACTCACGAACATTGCGCTGAGCGCAAGAAGAGAGAGTAACTTGTGTTTCATAATTAAAGCAGTTAGTAAATATGTTAATAAACAGTTATATGCCTTGCCATTTACGCTGCAAAATTATAAGTATATTTTTTACACTCAAAAAAATATCACAAAAAAATGAGGGTGTGACCCTATGGACACACCCTCATTAATATATAAGGTATAGTGATTACTTCACGAGAACCTTCTGGACAGTGCCGTTAGCGTTGCGGACGATGTTGATGCCGCGACGCAGACCGCTCTGCTGACGACCATCAATGCTGAAGATCTGAGCTGCACGAACACCGCTGGTAGCAGCGTTGATGTCCTGAACAGCATCTGGAGCTTCTGTTCCAAGGTAGCTGAGCTTGAAGTCATCGAATGGACACCAGCAAGCACCAGTTGTGATGTCATCCTCCAGACGGAGACCGAAGCGTACAGTACCCATAGCAGCCTCATACTTGAAGTCAATTACATTGTGATAACGCTCAGCAGCTACGAAGGTCTTGAAGCCTGCACGGTTGTTAGGAGCTACGAAGCTGAAGTCGTTGCAAGTGTAATCAACCTTGGTAAGAGTAGAGATAACATCAGCATTCTCTTCGATGTTGAGGTAAGCACCATTAATGGTGTCACTCCATGCCACAACCTTAGCCTCTGCATTCAGGCCTGTGCCATGAATATAGAAGAACTCATTGTCAAGCAGAATGCTGTCAGGTACGTTGAGTGCTGAAACAACATTGTCGGAGTTGCCTGGACGGTAGAGAGCATCAACCTCCAAACGCCAGTAACCATCAGCAAGAGTAGGAATCTCCTGATAGATGTCGAATGTGCCAGTGTTCCAGAACTCTGCGCAGTTGCCTGAGCCACCCTCGATACCTGGGTTACCACGGCTTACAGTGTATGTCCAGCCATCCCAGTTGCTGTCGAAGCTCGGATTG
>JAFZQR010000002.1 GCA_017620295.1 Bacteroidaceae bacterium | reverse complement strand
GGCCTCGGCACGGGCGGATACACTATATGAGTCGTAGTAGCTCTGCGTCGAAGGACTCAGGACCAGATCGGGCTGTTGGCCTGTCTCGTCATGGTGGACCGAAGCCCCGTTCTCATCCTTCTTCCAGTAGCTCTCGTTCAATGAAACGCCCAGACGGTAGCCCCATACCGGGGTAACGGAACGGCCTAGCGACAGGGCAAAGCCCGTTCCCATGCCGTGACCGCCAGTAGCACTGCCCGACATCGGGATGTTAAGACTTTGCGATAGCTCCATAAACCAGCGGTTGCTGAATAAGTTGCCAGAACCGGTACGCTCAGAGCCTTCACGGTCACCACGGTTATAGCGTGAAGAACCTTCCTTAGGCATGAAGGCGTAGGCTAAACCAACGGACGGCTGGATGAACAGAGGATTAAAATATGTATAATATGTCTTGGCTTGTTCATCTGTCTCATTCCAGAAAGAACTGTTGAACTGGTAGAGAGCTTCGGTCGATGCCTGCAGGTGGAGGTTACCCGCCATGCGATAGTCAATAAGGAGACCACCGAAAGCACCAAGAGAGGAATTACCCTTATGGTCATCTCTGCGGCTCAGCAGCTCAGAGTTCTCCTTAAAATTGACAATAGCACCTGTATAGTTTTCCTTGAGGTTAGTGCTCCACGCTGGACCCAGTTCAAGATATGTGTTGAAGCGACGCTCACGGTCGTGACCGTTCCACATCGAAGAGAGGTTCATCATATAACCCAACTTGAGGGTTGCGACATCTGTCTCACGGTTCCAAAGGTAAGGGGTTTCACCGTATATCACAGACTCGTTGTAGCCATACTTCATGTACTCAGCGCGGAGACGCAGGGCATAAAGCGGACTCCATTGGTAACCCACACCGAGAGAAGCTGTATAGTTGGAATGGGTCTTGCCCATCACTTTGCGGGGAAGGATGTGACGTGCGCCACCGAAGGCTGTGGTCACGAACAGATATGGGGCGAAGCTATCATCTCTGATTGTTTCCTCACGCTGCAGCCTCACGCCGAAGTTCAGGCTTGCAACACCAAGACCCGACATATTCGTATAGCGTGGTTCAGCAAACAGCCATGTACCAGGAGCCGTGCGAGCCAGCAGCTGGGCTGCACCTGTGATACCAACAGATGTGCTGCTCTCGCCAGCCAGCCTATCTTTCTTAACAGCCTTAGAGTCACCGTTCTCGTTGACACCACCGAACTGGAGACCAGCCGACAGGTTCAGCCTGAACCATGAGCTAGCAGGTCTTTCCTTCCATGAAGGCAGCAATGCCAATGGGTTGAACAATGCCTCACCACGCATGGCGAAGGAATTGGCTTCGTAGTATGTCTTGGTAGCAGGACTCAATTTGATTCGTTCCTCGTTGGCCTCAAAGAAGGACTCACCTTTCTCCTGCATACGCGAATAGCCATCGCTCAGAGCTGCCGTCACACGGTAGCCCCATACAGGAGTAACGAATTGTCCAACGGACAGCTGGAAGCCTGTTCCCATAGCATGTGAGCCAGACAGGCCGCCAGACATAGGATAGGTCAGACCTTGTGCGAACTCCACAAACGGAGTGAGGTTGTAAGAGCTTTCACTGCTAGAGCCTTCGCGGTCGCCACCGTGGTAACGGGAGATAGCGTCTTTACGCAGGAAGGCGTATGCTATACCTACTGAAGGCTGGATCATCCAGGGATTGAAGTACCTGTAATGAGTCTCATTCCAGAACTTATCATTTATATGGTAGAAGGCCTCGGTTGAAGCTTGCAGGTGGAGGTTACCAGCCATGCGCCAATCTAGAAGCAGACCACCGAACACGCCAAGAGAGGTCATGCCTGTGTGGTCGGTACTTCTTTCATGAAGTTCATTTTGTTTATCGTACTTGTAGAAGCCAGTATGAACGTCGTTGATATTAGCACTGAACATCGGACCAGCCTCCACGTAGGCGTTGAAGCGTCGCTCGCTGCTGAAGCCGTACCATAGCGTGGAGAGGTTCATCATGTAGCCAAGCTTCAGGCTGGCAATGTCCATGTCACGTTTATAGAGTGCGGGATAGGAAGTGGCCTGGCCGTATTTAACGAAATCGTTGTAACCATATTTCATATACTCGGCACGGAGACGCACTGCACTCGTTGGACTCCAATGGTAGCCAAGACCAAGAGATGCGGTATAGTTAGTCGAGCTTTCACCCAACACCTTGTATGGATGTATGTGACGTGCGCCACCGAATGCTGTGGTCACGAAGAGGTGAGGTGCAAAGCCACTGGCATCGCCTGCAACACTTGCGCTGTGCATCCTCAGACCAAAGCTCAGGTTAGCAACATCTGAACCATCACTATGTATGTAGCGTGGCTCAGCAAACAGCCATGTTCCGGGAGCGGTTCGCACCAGCAGCTGTGCAGCGCCAGTGTAGCCCAGCTCTGAAGTATTCTCTGTTTTGACATCGTTGCCCGATGCAGGAACGCCTCGCTTGTCGAGCATTTCATACTGCAGACCAGCAGACAGGTTCAGGCTCAGCCATCTGCTCAATGGGTTGTTGCGCCAGCCCGATGACAGAGCCAGAGGGTTGAACAGTGCTTCTGCACGTGCAGCGTATGAAAATGCATCGTAATATGTCTTGGTCTCTGGACTCAGAGGCTGTTCGGGGTCGTTTTTGTAGTTTACTACACCGTTCTCCTGCATGCGCCAGTAGTTCTGGTTGATGGCAGCAGTAAGGCGGTAGCCAAGTACAGGAGTCATCCAGCGTCCCACGGATAGCTGCAGACCAGTACCAATGGCATGTTGTCCCGACAGCCCACCCGTCAGAGGATAGGTCAGGCCCTGCGACAGCTCATAGAACGGACGGCGGTTGAAATAGAAGTACTCCTCTCCCTCGATATGCTCATCACTATCAAACTCCTTGTCCTCTTCTCCTCCTCGACGTGAGGTCGTAATCTTAGGTATGAAGGCATAGCCCATACCAATGGTGGGCTGTAGCAGCCATGGGTTGAACACCTTAAAGTACTCAGCGTTCCAGAACGACTCATCGAAGTGGTAGATAGCATCTGTTGATGCCTGCAGATGCCAGTTGCCTGTCAAGCGCCAATCAAGGAGCAAGCTACCGAACATTCCGAATGCTGTAGTGCCTGTGTGATCGGTGGCTCTTACGCTGTAGGCAGAACCTCCAGGCTGCTCACCGTCATTAAGGCGGAACTGTTCTTTGGTGTTTATGCTGAACATCGGTCCAAGCTCGAAATAGGTGTTGAACCGACGATTGTTGTCGTGTCCGTTCCAGAGTGTGGAGAGGTTGATCATGTAGCCAGCCTTCAGGTTGACCATATTCATAGTGCGATGCCAAAGGGCATGGTATGTCACAGGAACGTAATGTCCATTGACCATCTCACCTTGTGACGCATAAGCCAGAGTCTCGTTGTAGCCATAACGCATAAACTCTGCTCTTAGGCGAGCAGCATGTAGTGGACTCCAACGGTAACCCAAGCCCAGACTGGCTGTGAAGTTCGTCGATGCATCACCCAGTATCTTACGAGGCTGCACGTGTCTAGCACCGCCCAAAGCAGCCGTCATGAAGAAGTGTCTGACGAAGGTGCTGTCAAATTCTGCTCTCACCTCAGGTTCTGTCCGCTGCATACGAACACCAAGATTTAGTGATGCATAGTGGTCGGTATAAGACTTGCTGCCACTGATATTGGTATAGGGGATGGCGTAATTAGATAAGGTATAACGAGGTTCAACATACAGCCATGTACCAGGAGCGGTACGTAGCAGGAACTGCAAGCCGCCAGTGATACCGTATGTGGAGGTCTGCATACCTCGGCTGGAGGTGTTGGCCACACCACGCTTGATGAGCCAGCCATACTCTACACCGGCAGACATGTTCAGTCCAAACCAGTTTCTCAGCTCTTTGCGTTGCCACTGATTGGAGAGAGCCATCGGGTTGAAGAGAGCCTCCAGCCTTGCCACAGATACTGTTGTGCTATGATAGATGTCGTGGTTAGGACTAATAATTTGCATACCGCCCACTACCTCTGCCGATTTATGTTCTACTCCCCAGTAGCTATCATTAAAAGCTGCCGTGAGCCTATAGCCCAGCGCGGGGTCTATCCACTGTCCCATGGAGAGCTGGAAGCCAGTACCCATACCATGTAACCCCATCACGCCTTGTGCCAACGGCAGTGTACCCCCTTGCGAGAACTCCACGAATGGTCGGCGGTTCAGGTAAATCAGGCTGTCGCGCTCCTCTGCTGTACGCGGTCTCAGGTGCATGGCCACACCAGCCTTCACACCATAGACCAGGTCATATATCGAAGGGTTCTCCTTGCGGTCTATACCGTCGTTTGCAAAACCAAAGTAAGGCTCCGCGAACAGTTCCACCTTGGAACCTATGCGGTAGCCTGTGTAGAGTCCCAGCGTAGCCTTGCTGGAGATATTGGATACTTCATCCGCAGTGGTGTGCATGGCACCGAAACCAAATGCCAGTGCCATATTGAGCCTGTCCTTGGCATAGTAGCCTCTCAGGTAACGGGTCATGTTGAACAAATAGTCCACATCTATCCCGAAGGTCGTGGCCATGTTTCCAGATGCCTGATGCGCTCTCTGCACGTATGTAGCCGTAGCTCTCAGAGAGCTTATCCTGTTGAAGTCGTATGACAGGAAGCCCATCACCGGCACATTGTTGGCTCTCCATTCCTTATCCGTCACGCCATACAATCCCGATGCCAAACCAAAATTCAGCCTCTGCCACCAATACGTCGTCTTGAACTCCTCACCCTGAGGCACGACACGGGGCTGATGGATGAATTTGGTGGGATCGAAATTAATGCTACCTTCCAACGGAAACCTAGATTTAACACTATCTGTTGGCTCTGCAGGCTCCGATGACTCAGTTTGTGCCATTGCTCCTGCACTAGCACAAATAAGTATGCAACTTATGATGATTTTTATACTATTCATTCGTTACTGCTTTCTACTTGCGTCTCTTCATCATCACCTGCGGTTTCACTCTCTTCATCGTCAGAATCCGGCTCCTCATCTGTTTTACCGGCAATATTCAACCTTTCACGACGCTCTTCTATCTCTTGCTCTAGCCAATCTGATATTTGAGACTTTAGTTTATCCCAATTATTCCTAAACGTATTTTTATACTTCTTCGTGAAAAAGCCATCACGAAGCATCATTTTCATATATGTACTATCCAAATGTATAGCAACCATCATTGGATAGCCCCATGTTTCTTTTGACCTTTGTTGACCATCCCAATCATTATCTTCCATGTACTCGGCATCTGGAACATATCTTAGTTTAGTAGGACCAAACGCTGCATTATCACCACCAAAAGTGTTACTTTTATCCTCACTCAACTGCCACCTCACGGTTGCCTCCAAATATCTTGCTTTTGGGTCATCTAACGGAAAGCTGTCACGAATCAAAGCAAGAGCAACCTCTTTATATTCTTCTTCATCCTGAGCTGCATATACCACGACCTTATTCCATAATGACGTTGCTGCTATCGCATCTCTGATATCATCCTCACGAAATCTACAATTAAGTCCATTCAACATTGCTATTAATCTTGCAAATCTAGGGTCATCTGGAGGTAATAATCGGGCATACTCCAAAGCTTTTTTGTACTCCTTGCCCTGACATAGCATAGATATATGAGCGATAATAATAGCAGGGTCATTATATACACCGTACATAATACCATTTTGTTGTCTTCTGTACGATACCCTATATTCAGTCGTATCAATATATGGTTTCAATAGCGTTGTGTCAATAATACCTTTATCTATCTTGCATAAGGCAAGATAATAAGCAGCTAAAGGCCATGGACGATTATCACGTAAATCTTGAAATGACTTTGTACCAACAGCAGCCAACGGTTCTAGCCGCTTATGATCGTTCTCAAACATACGGAAGAGTTGATATAGCTCATAGTCCTTACATGCTACGCCTGTTCGATAATCCTCTCTAGTCTCATATAATTGTCTTATTTCATCTGTGGTACGTACACGATATGTCTCATATTCAAATGAAAAATCAACCTTACGCAAAGAAGGCAATATTGAATCCTTAACAAAATTAAAATATGGCTGCTGTCTTATTTTATTATACTGAGCATCCATACTGTTGGGATAAGTTGTAACTATTTCAGTTATGCCGTCAGCATAACTATCCAGATGACGTTGCCGTAAAGCCTCAGCCACATCTGTCCAAGGAATAACATCACCTTGAATATCAATATTAACAGCCCTTAAACCAGAAAAACCATGATCTGATAAATACTGAAATACATATCTAGAACGTTCCAAACTTAGTGATTTGTTACCATCGTATCGACCCTCTGGAGAAGCATAACCATGAATACCGATTCCTGTTATTGATGCATCTCCTTGTCCATCCCGATTATAATATTTAGAAAGCGTTTCCATCAACGTCTGAAGAAGGGTGACGGTTACGCTATCATTAAGGTTCAGTTCTTTTTTCCCGACCTCAAACTGAAGATTAAGAGAATATGAACTGGATTGTCTTTCTGCCTTACCCTCACGTCTGTAGCCAAATTGAGTCGTGTCTATTCTAACATCTGGAATTGAAAAGTCCAAAAAACGCATTGGTCTAGGGAAGTAACCCTCCGATAATAATACCGTATCTTTATGGTAAACACCATTATAGTCTTCTATCCACAAATAACCATAAACAGGATATATTTTATTTTCATCAATTGGGTAAAGAACATCCGAATAATAAATAATATCATCCTGTAAGGTTGTCATTTGACGCGTTGAATCTAAATAGGCATATAACTTGTCGTTATTCATATCATATGCCATGTGGCGCAACATTGTCGTTGTGTATTCTGCCCCATCCAAAACCGCTGGCCTCATGATTTTGGCTGTGTCATGCAGTGTTTCCACAAATGCAATTGGAGCCAGTACAGCACGACCATTGGTCCTCGCCTGAGTACCAGAAATCAGAAATTCATATGTGAAACTAAGGTAGTTACCACAAACTTCAGGTGTGATTGGAGGATTGGGTTTTGGTCTTTGCTTTTTACCAACAATATTAGCTCCAGAATATCGAGACCCTGTGTTCTTAAAAACAATCCTAATCTCCTTTCTGCCGCTTACAAGTACATGACCTATAGTTCCTTCACTAGTATTATATATCAATGCACCTCCAGGAGGTACATTCTTTAACTGAGTAAAGCCTTCACTATTGGTTACACCGACATTTTTTCCATTTAACAATCTTCCATCATCTTGCTTCTGCTTGTACAAAGCTATTTCGCGTTTTGCTTCCACTTCGGAATCACAGACACGGATACGTACATTTTCTGCAGGAATTTGAACCTTTTTAACCTCTGTACCATTAACTTCTGACAGCTCCTCAAATACATTTACAACAACAGCTGTTCCTTGTGCAACAATTTTGTTGTTACCTGTCAATATAAACAGGCACAACAACACTAGACAAATATATTTTACCTTAGTATCCATGCAAAAGTAATACCAATGTTATAGGGTAGGAGGTAGAAGCCTCGGGCGTTATAGTAGTAATCACGTATTCGGTCGCCAATATAGTAGCGTTGCTGGTCGTAGTAGAGCAGACCTACTCCACTATGGAACTCCACCGACCAGTGTGGAGATAGTACAAAATCGTAGCCGAAGGTTATCGCTCCGGCATATCCATCACCTTTGTAGCGTTTACCGTCAAAGGTGATGTCGTAGTTTGCAGCCATGAGGCCGAAGCCTATGAACTCGCGTGTGAGTGGTCGTCCGTTGAACCAATAGCGGAACTCCGACATCACTCCAATAGACTGTGCATCCAACGACCACACCTTTTTCGAGCCGAAAGCAGTGCCGACAATACTGGTCTTACCACCCGTGATTACCTCCAAACTGAAGTTCGGCACGGTGGCAGCATCGAGGAGCGCATTGCTTTTCAAGGCAAGGAGCTGTGCATGACCGCGTGTGAGTGCGCAGCCAAGCAGGGCAAGAAGTAGGAATAGGCGTAGTGGTTTCAAGTTTCAGGGTTCAGGTTCGATGTTATTGTATTGTGTTTTTATGGTGTCCGTCATGCTTCAGTGAACATGGCGGACACCTTATTATTCATATTTAGCACTACGAATTTCTCAAATTAAACGAATAATCATATTCTCTTGCCATTAGTCTTATTTCAATCGAATAATTCTTCATTTCAGAGGACAGAGATTAGTGTAATTCATGCAATTCGTAGTGTAAAACATCTTATTAGTGCATATCGACAGTTATGTTGCCACCATCGTCCCAGTCAGCAAGAGATGCTCTTACACTCAGCTCTGTAGGACCGCCCACGCGCAGCACCACTTTGTACTGTGCACCAGCAATGAAGGGGTCGCCTCCGGGCTGGATGAGGAGAGGTATCTCAGAGACATGGTAGAGGCCGTCAGCTGTGTTCTGCAACACTATCTGGAGCTTGTAATAGGTCTGCGGATAGAGCATCATGCTCTCACCGAGCTGAACACCACCAGGCAGTGTTGACTCGTCAGGCACCATTACTGGAATGAACTCAGGCTGTACGCTGTCAGCTATCGGCTGGTCGGCAAGCGTAATAGTGTCGCGGTTCTCACTTCTCAGGACCAGACGATCACGCCACCAGCTCTCGTCCGTTGTGCTGTTGGTTGCACAACCAGTCACCATGCTTGTGGGTGAGTCAAGAGCCAGGTCAGCAATGGTCAGCCTTACATCAGTATATGCATTAACCACCTTGATGCTTATGACCTTCATCTGCTTAGCTGCAGTATAATCGGGTTCGGCATCACCGTTGTACTTAGGAGCAGGTACAGCGTAGAACACCAAGCGAGTCAGCTGGTGACGCAGGTTCAACTTTGGCAGATATTCAGCCTCAGTGAAGTGAGCCTTGTCCTGGGTGAAGTAGGCAGCACTATAGCCTGTTGTCTCCATGCTTGCAGCCCTACCCCAGAGGATATCGGTCTTGCCATCGAGCTTGTAGTCCACGTACAGCTCATTGTCATTCGATTTGTCCAACTGGTCGTCAGCTACACGGGGGTAGTAGGTGTAGAAGTCGTAGGCATAGAACTGGGTCATGGGATAGTAGTAGTGTGCATCCTCATCTATCCAGCTTACGAGTGCCCCAGTCTTCTTGGCTTCGATGTTGAAGAGCCGGCAAGCCGTCACCTGAGTCTCATCCGTACCCCACCACTGTATGGCGGCAGGTGCCTGGTTGATGCTCAACTCATGACGAGCAAGAGCAAACACACCGAGCGTGTCAATGGTCTCAGAGTCGTCCAAGGCAGACCTGGTAGCTACAGCCCCGACATTACTGCCAAGACGCATCTCCACAGGTGCTGTGGCAATCACAATACGATCCTGCTGTACCTCGTCCTGTTCGTTAGAGCAGCTGCCCAGCATCATCACTGATGCCAGAGCAGTTGCTATGAATAGTTGATGAATTCTCATTACCTATATATATTATTGGTATTATAGGTTAAGGTGGTTTCTATTAATTCCCACCGATTATTAGTAATGGATTTATTTAATATCGTTTTGCCCTCTTTTCGTTTCTTTTTGGCGCATAACGTCAGCTTCTTCGGTTACATAGCCCGCTATGCTCCCTCATCAGATGCCATTCTGCTCTCAAAAATAAGCTTCAAATAGGACTAAGCAAAATAATAGAACCCACCTTAAAAGGGTATGAAAAATTTTATTCAGCAGCCTGCCAAGCTGGGTTTTCAGGATCCTCGGTATCGATGGTTATGGTACCAGCATTCTTCCAAGGAACAAGAGTAACCTGAACCTCAATTTCGTTAGGACCGTAGATAACGAGATCCACACGATATGATTTGCCAGCTTCGAAAGCACCGCCACCATTCATTTTGATTGTCAGAGGTATCACATCACTCTTTGGGGCTGGAGTATCACCAGTACCCAGAAGAGCATATTCTACATCAACAAGGAGACTATAGCTTGTGAGACCAGGCTGTACAAAAAGAGCTGCTGTGCTGTCGGGTACTGCATAAGGAATTTTCTTTTTAGCATGTACAATAAGACTATCTTCAGGCTCATTACCAAAGTTAATTAAGACAGTAGTATCTTTCATGTCTTTCTTTTCGGAACCAGTCCTCCAATCATTTGGAGTAGCCTTAAGGCTTACATAATTTGGATTAGCCCATGTGGAAGCTGGTATAATTTCCGTAGCAGTTAGAGCTGTATTATCATTCGCTTCATCAGTGTTAAGATATGCTACAGTCATAGTACCTGTTGTGTTTGTTTGTACCCTAATACCCTTGATTGTAACATTCTTAATGTCAGTGATAGTATCTACGCTTTCATCCAAATTTTTTCTAAATCTCATGCCAGGAATCACACCAAACTCTAAACGTGAGAGAAGGTGAATCATTTCGATATTAGGAATTCTATTACGACGAGCTGTATATGCGCCAAAGCCAATAGGAGCACCTGGATAATAGTTAGTTGCCTTACCAGCCATGAGATCCTGTGAACCATCAATCTGGAAATTGGTCTTATATTCAAACAGCGTATCTGTTCCACTTATTGTTGATGTCATAAAGAGTTCAGGAGTTTTCTTTGTGCCAACAAGTGTATCTGAACAGTTTTGAACAAGGTTATCTTTACCGATAAGGGTACCGCCACTCGTTGCTGCATCATCAATGTAGTATGCAAAGAACTGCGAGTAGCCTGTAGCTGGATAATAACGGATAGCATCGGTGAATGTCTTATAATTCAGACTTACAGTTTTGCCAACACTGTCTGGACGTGCAATAGACTTGTTGTCGAAGTTGCGTGTATTGTCCAAACCAAACGTAAAACCTTCTGAAGCCCAATGTCCTTCACCAGGACGCTGTAACATAAGGATACGCAAGTCCTCTTTATACCAAGCACTTGTTGTAGAATCTGTAGAACCTACAGTACCTGTTCCACGAGTTTGTGTCACCTCTGCTGTTGAATTATTCAGAGAGAGTTGAATAGGCTCAAAACCTCTAGCAATAGGGTCATTGAGTTCATCGGAAGTGAGGTCAGACACAACAGAGTCTGACGAACATCCTGCCAAGAATGCTGCTGATAGAGCAGCGAGGAAAAGTTTTGCTTTCATTTGATAGATGAAATTGGTTAATAAAAAGGTTAATGAATTATAATATAGGTTATTCTTCTATTGTTATTACAGAAGGCTGTGTTCCATGAGGCGTTCCCTCTGTATCAATATTTATGGTGTCACCTTTTTCCCAATAATGTCCTTCAATAACAGAACAGTATATTTCCTTAGGACCAAAAACATATATGATTACATCATATTCTCGTCCTTGTTGGAATGAACCATACTCCAAATGCAAGTCGTGTATCGCAGCATCTGGTTGTAGGAATGGTGTTATAGGATTAAGTTTTGAAGAAGACGTACTTGCCCTATTTGCATATAGCAAATCAAGAGTAATAGTATAGCTATCACTAGGAGCCAATAGGATTGGTTTCACCAACCTCTGTGGTTCTGTGCTTTTGATATTCACATAATTTTCCTTCACTTGAGGAAATGATTTATCAATATTGGGATAATTGTCAATAATATATTGTTGAGATATGCTGTCGAAATCTATTAGGGTGTCTATTTTCACAGTCAAATTGGCTAGCGTTTCAGGGGAATCATACCAATGCATAATACTATCGCTCTGATATGTCTTCTCATCCCAATCATCGTTTGCTATGGTCATTTTGCCCCTCGTTTTGGCACGTAAAATTCTTACTCCCGTAACTATAAGGTTCTTATAGTCATCAGGAATAGTATCATTTTTGCCATCTTTAGGAACTCGTCCTCCTGCTACATACACGTTCAGACGTGTCATGAGGTGATTGATGTGGAAGTTCGGATGGAATCCACGGTGAGCAGCAACCGAAGTGTATAGATAATTATTATAGGTATGTTCATTGGCGTCTAAGGTGTCTGGATTACAGAGCATGCGCAACTCATTCTCACTTATACCCTTTTCCTTTAGTTCTTGGATTTGAGTCCAGAAATCATTTAATGTATGATATGCAAATGCATGCATCACATCCTGTGTACCGTCTATAGTGATGTCACGTGTCACCTTGGTATCACTTCGCTGGATGTCTCCAACCTCGGCATTGTCTGCATAATAGGCGTAGAATTTATATCTAGTCAACAAGGAATCGGCAGGGAAGTAGAATGTTTTTGGTATTGTATCGTTACTACTTGTTACTTCATATAGATTGACTCTACCTGCATTAGAATTAATGCGCATTATCCTGTCATAAAGCAGCACCTTTCCAGCCAATGTTAATTTATTGCTACCACCCTGGCAGTCACCCTCTCCATTCATGTCACAGCTTCCGTGGTCGGCTTTATTTATTCTGTTTTTTGTTTGATATGCAAAGAGATGAAAACTGGAATTCTTCCACTTTGTACTATCTTTACTCCACGAATCAAATGCTCCCACTCCGCGACTTTCTGGTGTATTTTGCGAAACATCATAACCAAATTGGGGATTGTAAAGAATAGGAGCAATGGGAACCCTCTCATATTGCTCTAGTGTACCAGAAGGATCCTCAGTAACAGGTAAGAAGGCCCCTTCGGAGAATGCATCATGGCATGCTCCGAGGCAGCTGCTGAATAATATTATTATGTACGCACGTGTAGCGTATCTCATTGTCTTATTCTAGTTATTTTCTTCTAATAGAATATCTGGTAGTGTCATATCTATATCCACCTTCGTCATCCACACTAATAGTTCCCCCGAAATTCCATGGATTTTCAAGGTTATTTTCCTCGACATCAACAGACATATCTTGCGGGCCATATACAAATATGGAGATATTGTAAGAGGCACCCTGAACGAATGACTGGGGTGACGTTTCGCCAACCAAAGGCAATTTAATCTCATGCGCTGTGCTGCCTGTCATATTTGTTGTTGTACCGTCATCATTCGTCTTGGCATACACCCATTCTAGTTGAATTGTAACGCTGTTGCTAGGAGGCAACATCATCGGTACTGCAAGCTTATGTCGTGTAGTATCAGTTAGAGTAAACTGATGGTTGACTGTATCAATAGTATCAACAAGATCAACACGAGGATTATCATGCCACCTGATAATGTTTGCACTGTCTCTACGATACGACTCCATCTCCCAGCTATCATCGGCAATAACCAGTGTGCCTGTATTCTTGACGTTGAGGAACTTGACCCCAGTGATGGTTATGTTCTTGTAGTCGTCGTTGTCTTTCTTGCCGTCTTTGTTACCGCCCCGCACATATATGTTGAAACGTGCCAACAGGTGGTTGATTCGGAAGATTGGCTGCAAACGAAACCGAGCAGCCTTGCAGCTATAAAGGAAGGTGCTATATGAAATCTGTGGATTGGATGGATCATAAAGCGTGGACAGTTCCTCCTGATAAACATCTGCCTTACGGAAAGCATCCAAATGTTCGTCAAAGGCCTTGTAAGTGTGGTAGGCAAAAGCGTGCATTATATCCTGTGTGCCGTCAATGCGTATTTCTTGAGTCACACAGTTTTTGTAGTGATTTCTTGCTCCCACTTCTGCACCAGCTGCAAAGTACGTGAAGAACTTGAAGCGTGTGTCTGGAATTTCTGTTGGGAACATGAACAGTGCTTTTTTCTGGTTGGTCTCGCCATGCTTTTTAGCATCTGCAGTATCCTTATATAATGTAACAGCCCCCGAAGAGTTGTTGATACGCATTATGCGGTTGTAAAGCAGCACTTGACCAGGAGTAACAGAACCATCACCAGTCTGACCATCAATAGTACCTAGCATATTGCATTGTCCATTGGAGCGTCCATCAACAATATTTTCTGTCTGGTATGCAAAGATATGGAAGTTTGCACTCATCCATTTAGCACTGTCCTTTTCCCACGACTCGAATATACCCGTTGTGCGCTGGTTGATGCGACGCGGTCCATTCTGACGCGCCACTACGAATGTGAAGTGCGGATCGCTGAGCGTGGGCTGTATGCGCTCCTGTATGTTCTCCCCCTCCTCGGTTGGAACAATGGTTGGAACCTCGTCAGGCGGCACAGGCCCCTCGTTCACCGTGGGGTACGACTCCTGGCAGCTACTGAGACAGTAGCCTATGAGGAGGAATAATAATATATATTTAAGTGACTTCACTGTTATGACGAATGACGAATGACGAATTATATGTCCACAGGTATGTCGGTATCTGCACCCAGAGGTGACCACCACGCATCGATGCCGATAGCCTCATCGGAGGTTATTTGGTATTTATCAAGGTCTAATATAGCTGGAGTAAGCTTGATGTAAAGCTCCATTGAACGCTGTTTGATGTCGCCATTTTCCATTCGGATAAGCGACGATGTAGTGGGATCAGACAAGACATTGAAGAGGTTAATGTAAGCTGGTATCTCATGATGTTTACCAGAAGATGTATGAATATATGCACGGAAGCAGAGTATGCCTGGTCCTGTTGTGTAAGAAGACGCAGCACTTCGCATCAGACCTGTCACCCACACCTCACCTACAACGGTTACCTTATTAGCTCCGCTCTGACTCGCTGGCTTTGGGTCGAGCCTAGGCTTGAATAGAGTCTTAAATGTGCGGCTCACATCCACAATCCTGCTGAAGAGGTAGATACCGCAGGGTATGCCTGACAATTCGCAAACTATACTGTCAACGATTGCCGACGAATTGTTTGTTTTGTCGATATCAAACTCTATGGTTATGTGCTGACTGATGTTATGGGCAGAGAAATGGCAGGGGATAGGTGTGGGAGAATCCTTCTTAGGTATGGTCAACGTGTTCTCAGCAACATAAAGAGGTCGCTTATCTCCACCAATAATAAAATCACTATATGTATTTTCCGACTCCCATTTGACAAATTTCTTCAGAGAATCATGATCGTTTGTGTTCCTGTATGAATGATAGAATACGCGAAGCGAATCAACATAGTCAACGGTTCCTCGCAACACTTGCTCAAGGTTGGTTTCATAGTACTCTGGGTTTCCGCTGAATGCTAAAAGGTCGTAGTCACCCGTATGGAGTGTCAAACGATGGTTGGTCGTACCCTCGATGATTTCTGCTGGCTCATGAAATTTCTCTGGGGTCACGGCCAAGATATTACCTGTGGAGGGTTGTTTGCCGTCTGCCTTGACATCCACCAACATATAGTAGCGTAGGAGGTTGAGGTTTCTGATGGCGAATACAGTCATAGTGTCGGGCTTCTCCAGATTACCGGAGAAGTCAAATGTGAAGTTGACATCGGAGCGGTGCGGATGCTCGTCACGGCACAGCTCAACGTCCGTACTCTGACAAGCCGACAGCACGAAGCCGACAGCCATCACTATCACTATGGTCAGTTTTCTATTCATCTGTCTCCTCGCCTGGCTCTGTTGGGGTCTCTTGTTCCTCAGGGGTTTCCGGTTGCTCTGGGGCAGCGGGTGCCTCCTCAGGTTCAGCTGGAGTGTCAGGAGCAGGCTCCTCGTCTGGTGCTGATTGCTCGTCAGTATTATCTGTTTCCTCTGATGTTTCTTGTGCAGGTGACTCCTCTGGCTCTGCTGGAGAGTCTTGTTCTTCTAGCTCCTCTGGAACATCCGGTGTATTTGGAGCCGGTTCATCCTCTGGAGTATCAGGAGTCTCTAGTGTCTCTGGTGTTTCTGGGTTATCTAATTCATCTGGGGTGCCAGGTTCTGGTGGTCCTGTGTCCTCCATTTTTTCCATAGGCTCTGCCTCCTGAGGAATTGTCGGAGTTGTAGGCTCTGTAGGGCTTATGGGGCTGAATGGAATTGTAACCACGGAGTCTGTTGGAGCAACTGCTGTGGAATCGGCATTCTGTTCATGCTTAGCTTTGCGCCTCTGCTCCTTAGCATCAGCCTTTGCACGATCTATACTGTCACGGCGCAGACTATCAGCAACAAACTGGGCTCTGCGTGCATTACTGATGCTATCCATTCGATGTACACGTGCCACACTGTCTCTCTGGTGCTTCGCCTTGCGGGCATTAGCAATGCTGTCCCTACGTTGAGCACGATCTTGATAGCGTTTGGTTTGCATATTTCCACGCTCTCTCATTTTCTCTGCAGCCTTAATCTCATTCTGCACGAACCTCTGATGCCTGCCTAAAACCTTGCGCGAGATGGAACCAAAACGATAAACAAAGGACACATGGGCATCAGCCAATACTGGATAAGGTACTAGATGGCGGTCACTATGTCCGGTATAATGATAGCAATGCGTTTCATCTATATACTCAAACTCATCATACTCCTCCATTCTGGCCCCAACCGAAACACCAAGGTCAAGGTCAATGGATGCACCTGTAGCAAACGGATAGACTGGCATAGTATAACCAGCTGTTACACCCGCCCCAAAGCCCTTACCCTGATGGCCGTTGCTTTGGAACAAATAGGTGAAACGGTCGGCCTCTCCATATATTCCGATATAATATGCTCGCCAGTCACGAGGGTTTCTTTTGACTATACCGTTAAGATAACGACGTTGAATATGTGAAATATAAGAAATAATGGGGTTAATAGTTGTATCACACTCATTATAGTGTCTTGCTATAAGAGATCCATTGTCAATGTATAATGTATCATCAAAAACAAATGTCCTCCAGTAATGCCTGTACTCTCCGCGTATCTGCCAGGTGTTGAAAACGAAGCTGGGACTCCACTCATTCCACAATTCGGGACGATACTTGAAGTGAACACCTAGGGAGTGGCTGGTGCTGGGCTTACCAGACAAGTCCATCTCAAAACCAATGTTTGGCATAGCTATAGCCCAGTCAATAACGTTAGTATGCACCGAAAAACGCTCTCCAAAGGAGAGCTTGTCTTCCTGCGCAAAAACGCCACAACACGCTAAAAAAGAGACGAATAAGACAACTAATCTTAGCCTATCACGAATGTATGCCGGTTTTCCCACAAAAGGTATTGTGCTATTTGCGGCGCGAAATTATATATAAAAGCCCTACTTACCCCCCCCATAAAGTTAAATAACGTTAATAATGTGAAATAGTAAGTATTTGTTGATATAGAACAGACTTTTCTCGAACACGAATTTCACTAATCACTCGAATAGCGTTTTATCTTTAACATGTAATGCTACGTAAATTACATGGGAAATTCATGGTCTATTCGCGTTTTTCTTTAACATGTAATGCCCATGAATTGAACATATAATTTTCATGAATTGTTTATCCTGCACACCTTATTTTTCATTAATGATAATTCATGGGAAATTCATGGTAATTCGCGTTTTTTCTTTAACATGTAATGCCCATGAATTGAACATGTAATTCGTCATGAATTGTTTATCCTGTACACCTTAATATTTCATTAATTCGACTTTCGCAAGCTCCGCTTGCTTGGGAGTTAAAGGACGATTGTTATGCAGGCTGATATAACCAATATCAGAAGTATTGTCCTCTCGCTCGACCTTTGGTCGCTTCATACTTGAAGAACTTCTTTAACTTCCTACATGCGAAACTTGAGTCATTAATGATAATTCATGGGAAATTCATGGTTATTCGCGTTTTTTTTAACATGTAATGCCCATTAATTGAACATGTAATTTTCATAAATTCATTTTCCAATCTCCTATTCAGGCTCAGTTCGCTTTTGCTACAAAACAACAATGCACAAGAATAGGCAATCTTCCAATATTGTTTATTTGGAGGACATAATTCGCACAAAAAACCTCGGCAGAGAACTGACAATATCTGCTGAGGAAACTGTTGTTTTCTGCCGAGGAAACTATCGTTGTCTGCCGAGAAATTGGACGTTGCCTGCCGAGGAATTGGACGTTGCCTGCCGAGGTTTGATTTCAATCAAACAAGCTGGCTTGTCCGTCGGCAGAAAAGGTGACTGGTCGTCCGAGATGCTCGTAGGCCAATGGGGTGACCTCACGTCCACGAGGGGTACGCTTGATGAAGCCTTCCTGGATGAGGAACGGCTCATAGACCTCTTCCACGGTACCCGGGTCCTCACCAATGGCGGTGGCTATGGTGGTGATGCCCACTGGGCCGCCCTTGAACTTATCAATGATGGCCAGGAGAATCTTGCGGTCAATGAGGTCGAGACCGTGACGGTCTATGTTAAGTGCTTCCAGTGCAAAACGGGCTATGCCGAGGTCTATGCGTCCGTTGCCCTTGACCTGAGCAAAGTCGCGCACACGCCGCAAGAGAGCGTTGGCGATACGTGGAGTGCCACGTGAGCGACTGGCAATCTCAGCTGCCGCCTCGGTGTCGATGGGCTGGTTGAGAATACCGGCAGAGCGCATCACGATGCTCTGCAGGGTGGCAGCATCATAGTACTCCAGGTGCATGTTGATACCGAAACGTGCACGGAGCGGCGCGGTGAGCAGGCCGGAACGTGTGGTGGCTCCTACGAGGGTGAAGGGGTTGAGGTCTATCTGGATGCTACGGGCACTAGGTCCCCGGTCTATCATGATGTCAATACGGTAGTCCTCCATAGCCGAATAGAGGTACTCCTCCACCACTGGCGACAGACGGTGGATCTCATCAATGAACAGCACATCCTTTGGTTCGAGTGAGGTGAGGATGCCAGCCAAGTCACCGGGTTTGTCGAGGACAGGACCGCTGGTGAGCTTGAAGCCCACGCCCAACTCATTGGCTATGATGTTGGAGAGTGTGGTCTTACCCAAGCCTGGAGGGCCATGCAGCAGGGTGTGGTCGAGTGGCTCACCACGATACTTGGCAGCATCAACGAATATCTGAAGGTTCTGCACCACCTGCTGCTGACCTGCGAAGTCACTGAACTTAAGGGGGCGCAGCGCCTGCTCGAAGTCACGCTCCGGGTTCTGCTCACGAATGTTGAAATCTGTCATTTGGAAACTTAATGTGTGGTTTTGTTTTGGAACTTAAATGCACTTAAATCGGGACTTAAATTGTTTTTCTACTTTGCTTCTATGCTTGATTTAAGTTGGATTTAAGTCAGATTTACGTTCTTGCTTCATTTTATAAAACGAAAACGGTTTGTTAACGAGTCAAATATATATCGTTCTGTGATTATGCGATTCGGATTGCCAAAGTTAATGAGGACGCCACAAGAAATTGACGTTATGCGCATGTAGTTAAACAGTTGAGCGCGGTGATCATTAGTCAAATTCTCAACAGCCTTTAACTCGACTATGATATCACCATAACAGATGAAGTCTGCAATATACTTCTTTTGAAGCACCTGTTGATGAAAAACCATCTCCAAAGTTTTCTCTCGCTCAAATGGGATATCCATCTCATCACAAACGATTGATAGACATTCCTGATAAATTGGCTCCGACAAACCATAACCAACCTCATTGTAAACCTGCATGGCTGCCCCGATAATCCTATAAAACTTTTCTTGTGTTGTCATGGAATCGTCATGGAATCGAAATGAATAATGGCTCTTTATATCTTTTTGTGGAACTTAAATGCACTTAAATCTGGACCTAAATATTTGATATTTTGCTTCTTTACTTGATTTATGTTGGATTTATGTCTGATTTACGTTCCTTTCATTTTATTTCCTTCAACTTACGTGACCATTTTCGGTGAGTTTTTATTCAAACAGACAACACGAGCTACACACGCGAGTGTGACGTGTGTGGCTCGTGCCGCTAGAAGTCAACGTTGGGTTTTATTTCAGCTTAACAGAATCGAATTTCTTTCCGCTACGCTTGAAAGTAAGAGCAACGTTATCAGGCATAACCTGCAAATAGCTCTTAACAGTGCTGTTAGCCTTCACTACGTAAGCAACTGCAACGACCTTATCGTCATAGTCCTTGATATCCTTTTCTGTCTCGATTTCGAATGTCTGTTTATTCACATCAACACTTTGGAAGCCTTCGCTCTGAAGCTGACTGGCAACAATCTTGTTAATCTCAACACAAGCATTCAGGATGGCCTGCTGTTCCTGTATAGTGGCATCAGCCTTGGTTGTGTTGTCGAGAGACCATGAATACTGATAGAGTTCAGGACCTTCGTCTTCATCGTCATCGCTGCTGCAAGCTGTGAATGCGAATGGGAGGCAGATTGCGAAAGCTGCTGCTAGAAGCTTCCAATAGTTTTTTGTTTTCATAATGATGATTAAATGTTTATGGGTTTAATGAATGTTTATTCTTTTGCTACCGCGATGGTCACGCGGTTCTTGTCGTTCTCGCTGAACGGCTGTACGGTGTCACCCTTATAGTCAACGGTGATGCGGTCAGCACTGATGCCAGCTTCGACGAGTGCCTTGGCCACGTTCTCGGCTCGCTGCTGTGAGTACTTAAGGTTGATACGCGGGTTACCCGTTCCGGCATCGGCATAGCCTGTGACGCTGACCTTGGTTGTCGGGTTGTCCTTGAGGAAGCTTACGAGGTTGTCAACCTTTGCCTGTTCGCCGCGTGTGATAGTGGTCTGACGGATGGCATAGAAGATCTCTGTACGCATCTCTGGTGCAGGAGCCACCTCAACAGGCTTCGGAGCAGGCTCGACAGGTACAACCTCTTCCACAGGCTCTTCGATGACTTCCTCAACAGGAGCCACATAGACTGGCTCTGGTGCAGGCTTTGCCTTGCAGCTGAACTTATAGGCCAGACCCACCTGTGCGGTGAGCTGCCAGTCGTCGGTGCTAACTGTCTTGCTGTTATAACGGTCGGAGAGACTGTTGGCACTCACTTCGAGGTTGACGCTCCAGTTCTTGCAGAGGTCATAGTCGAACATAGCACCCAAGCGGAGGTTATGGCTCGTGAAGTCATCCTCCCAAGCATCCGGCAGAATATAGACACTGTTGTTGATGTCATCGTTGTTCCAAGCATAGTTCAGACCTATACCCCCGATGAGATATACGTTCAGCGGATAGTACGTCCTGTTGCCAAACAACGTGCAGAGGTTGAGAAGCAGGTCAAGGTCTGTGGTGACGTAGTTGTAGTCGTAGGTAAAGCCCGGCTTGATGCCGCCCTTGTTCCACATACCGTTAACATGCAGACGTGCACCAATCAATGGGGTAAAGAAACGTCCCAGGCTGACGCTGGCCGTAGGTGTCAGCAGCTTGGCCTGGTCATAGTTGGTGAAGGTGGTCTGCAAGCCAGCCTGCAAGCCCACAAAATTATATGGGGTTGTCCGATAATCAGCATTCTCCTCCGCATCCTGAGCATAGCCTGACAACGAGCAGCCAAGGGCTAATGCTATAACGGCAAAGATTTTCTTCATGTACATAGCACAAAGTTGTTTAATATACTATTTTCGCTGCAAATGTAGCTTATTAGGCCATATAGCCAAAGGGTTTTAATGACTTTTTTAACTTTATGGCTTATTATACGCTAAAAAGCTTCTATATAATAGGTATATTACTGAGGAAATGAGTACCTTTGCATACTTTTGAATAGTTTTTTATCAATCACATGGTGACAATACACAAGGTGCAAGGTAAGAAAGACCTCAAAGCTTTCATACGTTTCAACTACTTTTTATACAAGGACAACCAGTATGCTGTACCCGATTTTCTGGAGGATATGCTGGACACCTTCGACCGCAACAAGAATGCTGCTTTTGAGTTCTGCGAAGCCGACCTGTTCCTGGCCTACCGCAACGGCAAGATAGTGGGGCGCGTGGCAGCCATCATCAACCACAAGGCCAACAAGACATGGCAAACCAAGAACGTGCGTTTCGGTTTCATCGATATGATCGACGACCTGGAGGTGGCCGAGGCTCTGCTCAACACCGTGGAGAAATGGGGACGGGAGAGAGGCATGAACAAGGTTGTGGGACCATTGGGCTTCACCGACATGGATCCGGAAGGAATGCTGATAGACGGTTTTGACCAGCTCAGCACCATGAGTACAATCTACAACTACCCCTACTACCCGAAACTCATGGAGCGGCTGGGATATGAGAAAGAGATAGACTGGGTGGAGCGCAAGGTGATGGTTCCCAACAAGAGCCACGAGCATGAAGCCAACCAAGACAAGTACCTGCGTGTGGCCGAGATGTGTCAGAAACGATACAAGCTCCATGTGCGTAAGTTCAAGAATGCAAAGGAGATTGTGGCACTGGAGAACGGTGAATACATCCACAGGGTGTTTGACGTGGTCAACAAAGCATACGCACCTCTCTACGGCTACAGCGAGATGAACCATCGTCAGATAGACCAGTATGCCCACACCTACCTGCAGTTCCTGGACATGCGTCTGCTCACAGTGATAGAGACAGAGGAAGGGCAGCCAGTGGCAATGGGTGTAGGCATAGGCTCTATGTCAACAGCCTTGCAGAAGGCTCACGGCAAGCTGTGGCCTTTCGGCTGGATCCATCTGCTCAAAGCCCTCTACTTCAAGCACTCGCCCGTACTGGACCTGCTGCTTGTGGCTGTGCTGCCCGAGTATCAGAACAAGGGTGTGAACGCCATGCTCTTCGCCGACCTCATCCCCGTGGGGCGCGACATGGGTTTCGTATGGGCTGAGACACATCCGCAACTAGAGACCAACGAGAAGAGCCAAGGACAATGGGCCTACCTCGACTGCACGATACACAAGAGAAGAAGGTGCTATCAGAAGGCGTTGTAGGGAGGGAGTGGTCACCTTTCAAGAATTGTATTCTTTTATATAACTAATGAATAACGTGAGCGACGAGAACACATATACTCAAACAGATACTACGACCTCCTACACTGATGACAACATACGCCATCTGTCCGACATGGATCATGTCAGGACACGTCCTGGTATGTACATTGGCAAGCTTGGCGACGGCTCACATGCAGAGGATGGTATCTATGTGTTGCTCAAGGAGGTGATAGACAACAGCATCGATGAGTTCAAGATGAACGCCGGCAAGCGGATAGAGGTGACAGTGGAGGACAACCTACGTGTGACCGTCCGCGACTATGGCCGCGGCATACCACTTGGCAAGATTGTGGAAGCTGTGTCGATGCTCAACACCGGAGGCAAGTACGACTCCAAGGCATTCAAGAAGAGTGTGGGTCTGAACGGTGTGGGTCTGAAGGCGGTCAATGCACTCTCCTCAAAATTCGTGGCCCAGAGCTTCCGCGACGGGGAGACACGCCGTGTGGCTTTCGAGAAAGGACTGCTGGACAGCGACAGCGAAATAATCAAGGCAGAACCTGACACGGAGAACGGCACACTGGTCTATTTCGAACCAGACAACGAGCTGTTCCGCAACTATCATTTCCAGCCGGAGTTCATTGAGACGATGCTCCGCAACTACACCTACCTCAACACAGGTCTGGCAATCATTTTCAACGGTCGCCGCATACTCTCACGCAACGGCCTGGAAGACCTGCTGACCGACACCATGACCACCCAGCCCCTCTACCCCATCATCCACCTCAAGGGAGAGGACATAGAGATAGCTTTCACGCACACCAACGGCCAGTATGGCGAGGAGTATCACAGCTTTGTCAACGGCCAGCACACCACACAGGGCGGTACCCACCAGAGCGCATTCAAGAAATACATAGCCGAGACCATCAAGGACTGGTCGGGCAAGAACTTCGAATATACCGACATACGCAACGGCATTGTGGCCGCCATCAGCATAGACATCCAGGAGCCTCTCTTCGAAAGCCAGACAAAGATCAAGCTGGGCAGCCTCAGCACAGAGCCTAACGGAGGCGGCATCTCGATAGACAAGTTCATTGGCGACTTCGTCAAGCAGCAAGTAGATAACTACCTGCGACGCACACCCGACGTGGGCGAAATCATTCTACAGAAGGTTGGCGAGAGCGAGCGCGAGCGCAAGGCTATGGCAGGAGTGGCCAAGCTGGCCCGCGAGCGCAGCAAGAAAGCCAACCTCCACAACCGCAAGCTTCGCGACTGCCGCATACACTTCAACGACCCCAAGGGCGAGCGACAGGAAGACTCGTCCATCTTCATCACCGAGGGCGACTCGGCCAGCGGTTCCATCACCAAGAGCCGCGATGTGCTGACACAGGCTGTGTTCAGTCTTCGAGGCAAGCCCCTCAACTGCTTCGGACTCACCAAGAAGGTGGTCTATGAGAACGAGGAGTTCAACCTGCTCCAGGCAGCCCTGAACATCGAGGATGGTCTGGACGGACTGCGCTACAACAAAGTCATCGTTGCCACTGATGCCGATGTCGATGGGATGCACATACGACTGCTGATGATAACATTCTTCCTCCAGTTCTTCCCGGAGCTGGTCAAGAAAGGACATGTATATATCCTCCAGACCCCCCTGTTCCGTGTGCGACAACGTCGCAAGAAGATAAGCAAGGAGCGTCTGAAAGCCCTAGGCGAGGAAGACACCAAGGGAGATTTCATCACCCGCTACTGCTACAACGAGGAAGAACGTCAGCAAAACATCGAGGCACTAGGCCCCGAACCAGAGATAACACGCTTCAAAGGATTGGGAGAAATCTCGCCTGATGAGTTCCGTGGTTTCATAGGACCAGACATTCGCCTGGAACAGGTGACACTGCACAAGAGCGATCAGGTGGCCTATCTGCTGGAATACTATATGGGCAAGAACACCATGGAACGCCAGAACTTCATCATAGACAACCTCGTGATAGAAGAAGACCGTCCAGAGGAAGAGGAGGTGGAAACACACGAATACAACGTATGAGCAGAACAGTACTTTTCCCTGGTTCCTTCGACCCCTTCACCATAGGTCATGCAGCTCTCGTAGGACGAGCCTTGCAACTGTTCGACACCGTCGTTGTGGCCATCGGCTACAACGAGCAGAAGACAGGCTGGCAGCCAGTGACAGAACGCGTAGCTGCGATTGAGCAACTGTACAAGAACGAGCCACGAGTGAAGGTGCTGGCATACAGCGGACTGACCACCGAAATAGCAGCCAAGATTGGAGCTGTAGCCATACTGCGCGGTGTACGCACCATGCACGACTATGAGTATGAGCAACAGATGGCTGCGGTCAACCGCCAGCTGACAGGCATCGAAACCGTACTGCTCTTCGCTGACCCTCAGCTGGCACACATCTCCAGCAGCATAGTACGCGAGCTGGCTCACTTCGGACAAGACATAAGAGAGTTCCTTCCAAGCCTCACAAATATAACTATATGAGATACCTGACATTCCTACTGCTCGCTGCACTTCTGCCCTTCAACACCTTTGCCCAATCCAGGGACAATGATGAGACGGCACTGCACAAGCTGTTCCGGGCAACAATGATGATTAACAAGTTTTATGTTGACACCGTTGACATAAACCGCCAGGTAGAAGATGCCATCGTGGGAATGCTCTCACGTCTGGATCCACATTCCACCTACACCAACGCTGAAGAGACACAACGGCTGAACGAGCCGCTGCAAGGCAACTTCGACGGCATAGGTGTTCAGTTCAATATGCTCGATGACACACTGCTCGTGATACAGCCAACCTCCAAAGGACCGAGCGAGCGGGCAGGCATTCTGGCAGGCGACCGCATAGTGACGGTGAACGACACAGCCATCGCCGGTGTCAATATGAGTCGTGAAAACATCATGAAACGACTGAGAGGACCGCGAGGCACTATGGTCAAGCTGGGCATAGCACGACGAGGCATAGAAGGGCTGCTCACCTTCAACATCAAACGTGACCAGATACCTGTCAACACCCTCGATGCGGCCTACATGATAGAACCAGGCATTGGCCTCATACGCTTCAGCAGCTTCGGTGCCACAACCCACAACGAGGTGACAGACGCCATCCGACGTCTTCAGGAAGAAGGTATGACCGACCTTATACTCGACCTGCAAGGTAATGGCGGCGGTTATCTGGGTATGGCAGCCAAGATAGCCAGTGAGTTCCTACCTAACGGCGACCTTATAGTCTATACCAAGACCCGTGGCGATGTCTATGGTGACGACTTCCGCTCACAAGGCAGCGGACTGATGCGCAAGGGACGCCTGGTGGTGATGGTCGATGAATATACAGCATCGGCAGCAGAGATTGTGGCAGGTGCCATACAAGACCATGACCGAGGCATCATCGTAGGACGTCGCACCTACGGCAAGGGACTCGTACAGCGTCCCATAGAGCTGGATGACGGCTCCATGATAAGACTGACCATAGCGCGCTACTACACTCCTTCTGGCCGCTGCATTCAGAAGCCATACGAGAAAGGCGACTCCAAGACCTATGGGCGTGACGTGATAGAGCGCTACAACCGTGGTGAGCTGACCAACGCCGACAGCATACACTTCCCCGACTCCCTGCGCTACACCACTCTCGTCAAGGGGCGCACTGTCTATGGTGGTGGTGGCATCATGCCCGACCGGTTCGTGCCGCTGGACACCACCCGCTACACCAAGCTCTACCGCGAGCTGTCGGCCCACTCATATATCATCAACTCGAGCCTGCACTACATGGACCAGCACCGCAAACAGCTGAAGAACACCTACTCCACCTTCATGCAGTTCAAGGCTGAGTTCCAGATACCACAGACCGTAATCAACGATATGCTGGCAGAGGCCAAGCAGAAAGACAAGCTCGAAGCCAAGGACGATGAAGAGTTGCAGAAGACCATCCTGCTAGTAAGCCGCACACTCAAAGCCCTTGTGGCCCGCGACATCTGGGACATGGACGAGTATTTCAACATCATATACGAGGACGACCCAGTGGTGCAGCAGGCTTTGGAGATACTACACACCAATTATAATATATAATAAGGTATATACTATTATCAAAGCCGACAACCATAATAAGTGGATGCTTGTGCTGACAGCGACAATGCTTGTTGCACTGGCATGGTTAACAGCGACACCTCTACAGGCCGCCAATAAAGACGTTGTTGCTGCCTCTGACAGCACAATCCACGTAGTGCGCAAGCTGGAGATGCCCACCATGCAGCAACGAGTGATGAACTCAGCCAAGCCCGTCACCCTCACACAGCAGGGTCGCCGTCTGTGTGTGTTCAGCCGCTACGAGCAGCTGTTGCCCATATACCGTGCAGACGGCACATTCTACCAGGCTGTGCGTCTCACCAAAGGCACAACCTGGATCAACGGACTGCCACGAGGACGGTACATCATCAACAGCAAGGAATATACTATTCACTAATAGCCACCTATAATGACTGTTCCAACCAACACAGCCGCAATGGAGATTGACATCGAGCAGATTGTACGGCAACGGGCCGGCAAGAACGCTCGGTGGATACCACGCTTCGTCACCAACTGGCTCAAGCGTACCATCCATCAGGACTTCATCAACACCTACCTACGCCAGGGGCGTGAGGGTGTGGACTTCTGTGAGGGTGTGATTGACTACCTTGGCGTTACGCTCAACGTGGAAGGTAAAGAGAACCTACCAGTTGATGGCCGTGCCTATACTTTTGTAAGCAACCATCCACTGGGAGCCATTGACGGTGTTGCCCTAGGAGGCATTCTGGGTCGTCACTACGACAGCAAGGTGAAGTACCTTGTCAACGACCTGCTCATGAACCTCAAGGGACTGGCTCCGCTGTGTGTTCCTATCAACAAGCTGGGCAGTCAGAGCCGTGCCTCGGCAGAACAAGCCGAGAAGGCATTCGCCAGCGACAACCATATCATCATGTTTCCCGCCGGCCTCTGCTCACGACTCATAGACGGAGAGATACATGACATTCCATGGTCGAAGTCATTCATCAAGCGCAGCGTGAAGGCTAAACGCGACGTGGTGCCAATCCATTTCATAGGACAGAACTCACCACGCTTCTACCGCATAGCGCGTTGGTGCAAGCGTCTGCACCTGAAATTCAACATAGCCATGCTGTACCTTCCGGATGAGATGTACCGCTCACGTGGGAACAACTATACTGTACGCATAGGCAAACCTATACCTTACCAGACATTCGACCGCACCCACACTGCCGATGAATGGGCCTTATGGGTCGAGGATCAGGTTTACAAGATATAATAGTGAGAATAATGAATTCAAATACAATGATACAGAACACAAGTAGTCAAGCTATGGATGCTGCCCCGATTATTGCCCCTATTCCCAAAGAGGTGCTGAAAAGCGAACTCACGCCAGATAAGCGTCTGCGCATGACAAACAAGAGCAACAATGAGATTTACATTGTTACTTGGCAGGACTCACCAAATGTGGTGCGTGAGATAGGTCGTCTGCGCGAGATTGCGTTCCGCAGTGCTGGCGGCGGTACTGGCAAGGAGATGGACATTGACGAGTTCGACACCATGGAGCATCCCTATAAGCAGCTGATAGTGTGGAACCCAGAGTCGGAAGAGATACTCGGAGGCTACCGCTATCTGTTGGGATCGGAGGTGCAGATTGATGCCGAAGGACAACCAATATTGGCCACAGCCCACATGTTCAAGTTCTCTGAACGCTTCATGCGTGACTTCATGCCCTACACCATAGAGCTGGGACGGTCATGGGTGACACTGGAGTACCAGAGTTCACGAGCCGGCACCAAGGGACTGTTCGCCTTGGACAACCTCTGGGACGGACTGGGTGCACTGACCGTAATCATGCCAAATGTGAAATACTTCTTCGGCAAAATGACCATGTATCCCAGCTATGACCGCTATGCCCGCGACATGATTCTCTTCTTCCTGCAGAAGCACTTCGGCGACCCAGACCAGCTCATCATTCCCACCAAGCCCCTCCAGATTGAAGCCGACCGTGAGCAACTGGCACAACTGTTCTGTGAAAACAACTTCCGTGACGACTACCGCATACTGAACCGTGAAGTCCGGAAGCTGGGATACAATATTCCTCCATTGGTCAACGCCTACATGGGACTGTCGCCAACAATGCGTATGTTTGGCACAGCCATCAACTATGGTTTCGGTGATGTGGAAGAGACTGGCATACTGATTGCTGTTGACGAGATACTCGATGAGAAGCGTGTTCGCCACATTGACAGCTTTGCACACGAACACCCCGAAGCCATTGCTCCCACCAGCGGTGCCAATCAAGTAATAAGCTGAGGCTACATTCCAGGCAGGACCATACCGTTGATGTTACGGTAGAGGTCAAGGGCATAGACATCTGTCATGCCTGAGATGTAGTCCAATACGGAGAGAATACGGTCGTAGAGACGCGGAGCCTGAGTATCATACTGCGATGACACACGGTGCAACAACAGTTGCGAGTAGGCACGGTCGGGATGCATCACCGCATCGATGAACGTGTCAACCAGTGAGGTCATCACCCGGAAACCTGCCAGTTCTATGTCCACCACATCCTTACTGTGGTAGATGCTCCTGTGGCTTACTGCCACACAAGCATCGTAGGCACTGCGCGGAAGCGGGTCGATATGCTGCAGCAGCGACCCCTCGAATGTGCCGTTCAGCAAGCTCTCCTCATTATCCACAAACACTTTCACGCATTGGTTCTCTAGCAGGTTGATGACCGATGAGCGCAGGAACACTATCTGTTCATTGACATCGTCCACACGGCTGCTGCGCATCACATGCAGTAGCTGGTCTCGTTTATCCTCGGGGAAGTAGGCCAGCAACAGGTCGGTTGTCTCCTTCGTGGAGAGGAGCTTCAGCTTGTGGGCATCCTCAATATCCATTATCTCATAACAGATATCGTCGGCAGCCTCAACCAGATAGACAAGAGGATAGCGACAATACTTTTCCGCACGTCTGATTATTCCCAACTCCGCAGCTATCTTCTCGTATGTCTCACGTTCCGCTTCAAAGAAGCCGAACTTCTGCTTGTCGCCAGCCAGGGTGCTGCTATGCGGATACTTTACAATGCTGGCAAGAGTGCTGTAGGTCATCACAAAGCCTCCTGGACGCCGACCCTTGAACTGGTGGGTCAGCAACCTGAAGGCATTGGCATTGCCTTCGTAGTGGGTGAAGTCGGACCACTCCACAGGTAATAGTCTTTCGCCTGTCTCGCTGTCCTCGTATGTCCTCAACCAATGTCCTGCCCCTTCACTGAAATACGTCGCTATAGCCTTCTCGCCAGAGTGACCGAAGGGTGGATTGCCCAGGTCGTGAGCCAAGCACGCCGCACTGACTATACTGCCCATCTCCAGAAGGTGACTATTGACCAGCTCCGGGTGACGTTCCATAAGTAGTCTGGCACTATCATTACCCAAGGAACGCCCAACGCTGGACACCTCCAGACTATGAGTCAGACGATTATGAACAAATATGCTATGCGGCAAAGGGAATACCTGCGTCTTGTTCTGCAGACGACGGAAAGGTGCAGAGAATATGAGGCGGTCGTAGTCGCGCTGAAACTCTGTGCGGTCATCATTGCTCGTTTGCCGGCCTTCCATGCCAAGCCGCTTTGTGCTTAATAATTGCTTCCAATTCATAAGTTACCTGTTTGTAAGTAGGTGTTCAAAATTATTATATAATATCCAGCATTGTAGGTGCTTTCATGTCTTTGTTCGCTCTTTGGCGCATCTTTTCCTTTTATCCTCAGTCACAGAGCCCGCTCTGCTCCTTCGGAAAAAAGAAAAATCTGCATTCAAATAGCTGAACAAATACATAAAACTAATTGTGAACACCTACTTACCTGCAAAGGTAAGTATTATCGCACAAAGGCAGTCAAGCTTTAATTGTTTTTAGGTTTTCACCTGTTGATTGGGATATTATGCCTACCTTTGCAGGATAAAATATCAAAACGTCAACAACGTGATAAAAGACAAGATATATTTCGATGCTCTAGGTGTGAGCATTGAGCTTACATCTTTCCAGCCCAACGAAGGCATCTGCGAGCAACATGCCATTCTACATGTGGAACCAAGAGGCGAGTTGTTCAGCGGGCAATACGAGCGTATCTGCGAAGCCGAGCAACAGCTGTTGACACTTCCTCAGACCTTAGGTTGCCAAACAATCTTCAAACGCTATTTCCTCAGCGACAGCACCAACCAGCAGCCGCTGATTGAAATGAAAAATGAAAGTGTGAACAGTGGGCAATACTGCTCCGTGAGCTGCATACAGCAGGCACCACTCGACGGTTCGAAGATTGCCGCATGGCTCTACCTTGTACATGACATGGAGGTGGTCAACCACGACGGACTAGTGATTGCATCCCACAACGGCTATCGTCATCTATGGAAGATGGGTATGCACGAACATAAGGGTGACAGTGCGTGGCAGACCGAGTCGCTGCTCATCGACTATGAGGAGACACTGCAACGCCACGGTGCCACACTGGCTGACAACTGCATCCGCACATGGTTCTACGTGCGTGATGTCGATACACAGTATGCCGGTATGGTGAAGGCCCGCCGCGAGAACTTCATAGAGCAGGGCCTGACACAGGACACACACTACATAACCAGCACCGGCATAGGCGGACTGCCTGCCGACACCCGCGCACTGGTGCAGCTCGGCACATACGCCCTGATAGGCTTTGAGCCTGAACAGCAACGCTATCTCTACGCCAAGACCCACCTCAACTCCACCTACGAATATGGCGTGACATTCGAGCGCGGCACAGTGATGGAATATGGCGACCGCTCACACATCTATATCAGCGGCACCGCCAGCATCAACAACAAAGGCGAGGTGGTGCATGTGGGCGACATAGTGAAGCAGACGCACCGTATGTGGGAGAACGTAGAAGCATTGCTCACAGAAGCGGGTTCTACAATGAACGACATTGCACAGATTATTGTCTATCTGCGCGACACAGCCGACTACGCTATTGTCAAGCAGATGTTTGACGAGAAATTCCCCGACACACCTTACGTCATCACACTGGCACCTGTATGTCGCCCGACATGGCTCATTGAAATGGAGTGCGTAGCATTGAGTGAGAAGCACGACACCAAATTCCGCTGTTTCTGATCAAATCGTTAAATCGTAAATCGTCAAATTGTAAATCCAATTCATGTCTTCTCTTTTCGACATACCTGTTGGCCAGACCGTTACCATATCCCGTCTTGGAGGTAGCGGTGCCTTCCACGCTCGCCTTGGTGAGCTAGGCTTTGTGCCGGGTTTGCAAGTAAAGAAACTATACACCACCCCACTACATGACCCACAGGTATTCGAATTAATGGGTTCACAGGTCAGCCTGCGAGCTGTTGAAGCGAGAAGTATATATATTGATAAAAGCCCCACCCCCGCCCCCTACCGTGAGGGAGGGGAGAGCCGCCATCACCTGACCTACACCTCCCACCACCACTGCTCGGGCTTCAATGGCAACCCAGCCTGCATGTACTGTCACCACGATGGACGCATGATTCATGAAGACCCACCACAGGCTGGTGAAATCACACTAGCTCTTGTGGGAAACCCCAACTGCGGAAAAACATCTCTCTTCAATGCCGCCTCCGGTGGACATGAACGCACAGGCAACTACTCTGGAGTGACTGTTCACAGCGTGGTAGGACACATGGAGTTCGAGGGCAAGAAGCTACGCATCGTTGACCTGCCTGGCACCTACTCCCTCAGAGCCTACAGTCCAGAGGAAGCCTACGTGGCTTCGGAGCTGGAGACGGGTCAGATTGACGCTGTGGTGAATGTGCTGGACAGCGGCAACCTGGAACGCAACCTGCTACTGACTCTGCAATTGCGTCGTCGCAACCTGCCTGTGGTGTGCGCCTTGAATATGTACGACGAGCTGGAAGATAGTGGCTCAACTCTGGATGTGGAAGCACTCAGCCAACGCATGGACATACCCATGATACCCACTGTTGCCCGCACGGGACGCGGTATAGACGACCTGCTAAGGACGGCAATAAGCCTGGCAGAGGAGCGTAAGGCCAACCCCATAGAAACCAGCACAGACTGCCTTGCCGATGACGATGAACAGGACGATACTGAACGCTATGCCACTATCCGCACCATCCTTAATGGTATATATAAACGCAGGGAAGGTGACACAAGCCGCCACACAGCTATTATTGACCGTTTGCTGGCTCGCGGACTACATGGCTACCTGCTCTTTGTAGGTATCATGGCTCTCATCTTCTGGCTCACCTTCACTATAGGACAGTATCCTATGGACTGGCTGGAAACTTTCATTGAATGGGGCGGCGGGATGCTCTCAGAGGTGTTGCCAGCTGGGTTCATCAACGACCTCGTCACTCAAGGTATCTTCGGCGGCGTAGGAGCGGTGATAGTGTTCCTACCCAATATCCTTATACTCTACTTCCTCATCTCACTGCTTGAGGATTCGGGCTATCTGGCCCGCGCCGCCATGCTGGCCGACCCGCTGTTCTCCCGCCTCGGACTCCACGGCAAATCGTTCATTCCTTTGCTCATGGGCTTCGGTTGCAACGTGCCTGCCGTGATGAGTACACGTATCATTGAGAACTCCAAGAGTCGTATTTTGACCATGCTCGCACTGCCGTTCATGTCCTGTTCTGCCCGCATACCCATCTACGTGCTGTTTGCCGGCACATTCTTCCCAGACAGTGCCGCACTGGTAATGCTGGGACTCTATCTTACAGGCATCATCATGGCACTCCTAACAGCTGGCATTCTCTCACGTTTCTACCGCCGCGACATGGAGACACACTTCGTGATGGAACTACCACCATACCGTCGCCCGACATGGAACAGCGTCGTGCGACACACATGGGAACAAGGACGACAATATCTCCACAAGATGGGAACCGTTATCCTCGGAGCCAGCATCGTAATCTTCATTCTCAGCTACTTCCCACGCGGCACAGCCGAGATGAGCCATTCCGAGCAACAGGAGCAAAGCTACCTAGGCTGCATGGGCAAGGCCATAGAGCCTGTCTTTGCCCCACAGGGCTTCGATTGGCGTATGGGCATGGGCATCATAGCAGGCATGGGAGCCAAGGAGATGATGGTAGGCACTCTAGGTGTGATATACAATGCCGAGGACGATGCTGTAGAGGATCTAGCACTCACCGACATCAACCATATCAAGCACAGCTCCTCTCCATCCATCCAGTCTGCCCTGCTACAAAATACGACTCATGGCACAGCTCTTGCATATCTGGTCTTTGCCCTACTATACTTCCCCTGTATAGCCACCATCATGGCCATACGGACAGAGAGCGGCTCTTGGCGACTCACCACCTTTGTTGCCATATACACCACCACCATAGCCTACATAGCCTCAGCATTGGTGGGTCTTGCATTTGCATGATGTGCTTCCCATTACATGAATTACAGAGGTATTATATGCGAATTATACGAATTCATCGTCTTCTTATTATGAAGGGTTGATAATTTCGTATAATTCGCATAACTCTTTATGAACCTACCTTACTCTCAACTTGCGAGTGGTGCCGTCGCTATAGCGAACTATGCAAACACCTTGTCTTAGAGCAGGGATACGACGACCACAGAGGTCATATATTCCCACTATTGTGTTGTCCGTGGCGGCTTGTGCATCAGGAATACCGACAGGTGTTATATCAACCTTCGGCACTATGCGTACACCGATGAGCGACATGGTATGAGTATAACCACCTCGTACATTAGAGTTCGTGGCTGCAGAAGTCAGGTGCAGATAGTTATAATAGTCGGTTGATGCCATCTTGTCTTGGAATAGTAATAACGTATCGCACCGTTCATTGGACAGCTCGATTACATTTTCGGTACGTCTTGTTTCCCCCTCCGCATTTCCGAACTGGCATCTTATCTTGCTTTTCTTCTGTGGATAAATAGTATCTTCAGGAGTGCTATATGGGGCAGTAAGCAGATATATATCGTAGGGTATGCCAGGCAGCATATTCAAGGCATACCACACTTCGGTGGCATTTAAACCATATGTAATCACATAATACTGCTGTCCGCGTAGATTACTCTCAAGGGTATCGGTGTCAATGGTCATTGGGGCTATCAGTGTTGTTGTCTTGTAGTCCTTGTGAGAGTAGACATCATTGGCTGGCACGAATGTACGTGCCAGATACCAGTCGGTATATTCAGTTGCATCAAAGGCTGCTGAGATGTTGATACTGCCGTCAATACAGTTGATGACTGTATCAACTGGCTGTCTGCCGAAGTAGTCTTGTGTTTTGCTCTCAGTCATATACTCCCTGTACATAAAGCGACGATAATTGTCCTTTGCAGCTCTGGCTTCGCGACTTGGGGAAATAGAATCCTGTTCGACATAATACTCCGGATATTCATCCTCCAACTGTTCCTGCCAGTTCGACCTCATCATATATGCTATGGTGTCGGTTGTATAGACTACATCGTTTTCGCACATCGGTATCACCTCTGCTAAATATAATTGCTCCGTTGGACGGTCTATAGACAGCAGCTCTTGGTCGTTACTGAGCTTTAATTCGCTGCGGTATGCCTCCTTGGCATAATCGAACACATGGAGATTAACTGCCAGTGAAGTAGTCCAACTATAGGGACTTGTTGTTGTCGTAAAGTATGAAGGCATCGACACGGGTGTTGCCATACGCATTACGACATCTTTTAACGAATCGGCTCTCATATAGCTCAAGCTGGCTTGCCATGTGTGAGGCAGTTCAAGGCTTCTCAATGCTGGCAGATTATCGCTAAATGGGTCGCAGGTAAGGCTGTCGCTGTATGTCACTATGCCAGTGGCAGGATAGCTGACCACAAGCTCTGTCACAGACGGTAGCAGAGATACTATCTCTTGACTGGTTCTGTCAAGCATCACCCTTCCATCGTATTGCAGGCTGACATAAGGGTTGTCCGTAGCAACCGGCATACGCTCCAGACTGCTGCAACCGTTGAACACCATAGGCTCTATCCGGCCAGTGAACTCTAAAGGGTTGACATTGGTGAGCTTGCTACAGTCCTGAAACAGTCCGAAAGGCAGGGATGTTATGGTTGACGGTAGTGTGATGCTGGTTAATGAAGAGCCTGCGAAAGCCCTCGCTCCAATGTAGGTTACAGTTTCTGGTAATACCATCTCGTCAATACATGACGTATTAGCAAAAGCTCCAGCACCTATAGACTTGAGGCTTGGAAGCTTTGAGGAACCGAATGTATATGCACCGCGTATGGCCAAAGCACTTCCATCGACATCTCCCAACACATCAGGTAAGTCTAATCGACCCAACGCAAAACAACCTTCAAATGCCGCTGCTCCAATGTGTTTCACGGCTGGTGACATCTTAATGTATGTTGCCCCACAACATAAAAATGCATAGTCCTGTATGTCTGTAACAGTAGAAGGCAGACTTATGGCACTGTAGGTGGCCGTGTATCCATCACCCCTAAATGCTTCCATACCAATCGTGGTGACTGTATATTCCTTACCATCGTGGATGACTGTGGCAGGTACTGTGACAATGCCGCCTGCTTGATTACAGCTTGATACCTCCACTGTGTTGTCAGTGAGTGTGGTAAAGTTGAAGTTGCCTTCTGTGAAAGTGGCCTGCGCTAATGCGGGCAGAGCCATGCAGAGCTGCAAGGCAACAAGTAGTAATATATGTTTTCTCATTGTTGTATCTTTTTTGGTTATACACTTTACCAGATGTCCTCTGGTACGTCGGGATTGTCACAAACGCTGACAGGACACCACTCCACATAGTCGAGGTAGCACTGGTAATTCTCAAAGCCCCGTCCCAGCATATCCTGCAAACGCAGATAGAGTGTCTCACCAGCTTTCACCTCACCGCGCCAAAGCACACGGCGCAGGCCGTCACCATGATTGCGCACACTGGCATTTTCCGGTCTCTGTGAATAATGGTTAGGAGCCTTCATATAGCCCTTTTCACGCAGTCTCAAGTCCATCAGGCGGTTCATGGCATCGTCGTCGGTATCTACAGCCCAACCAAGATGACTGCTAATACTATGTATGTAATCCCTCCAGTAGATGCCACCAAGGCGCATGTCAACAGGCAGACCAGTGGCTACGAGGTTATTGCGGTCATGGCCAATGCTGAAGTGCGCTACGGAGCGGCGTTGATTATTGTTTTGGGTGGCCACACGCAACTCATAAACTCCATCGGTTGGTACAGGCGGCAGACGGAACGTGAAGTCATAGTGTCCTGTCACATTGAACTCGTCGCCTTGGTAGTTCAGCCAGTTCTTATCATACCCATCAAGATAGCAGAAAGAGCATCCGTCAGCGATCCATAGGTTGTCAAAGTACTGGTATTCGCTGCTTGCTGGTATCAGCAGGTTGCGTTGTATTGCTGTTTTGTCCAGGTTTAGCCTGTAGCCTCCGTTGATAAGTTCAGGAAACAGGGATGCCAGGTCATAGCGTATGCGTCCGCCCAACACCTTTGTCTTCACCTCGTCGGTATATACCAGAGCATCATCAATAGGGTATATGTAGCCGTTGAGTGACGTGATGGCCTTGCTGGCATCAACGGCTATACCCTCCACCAGCGGTGTTCCCTGCTCATAGTATGTGCCGCGCATACCATTGTCCAGCACAGGGCGGCGATTAAGATATATGCCATCTACGCCACCACCCTCACTCAGCTGAAGGAGGAAACGACCTTCGTTAAGCGTCTCGTAGTGTTCGGATGTGAACACTGTTGGAACAGGTAAGCTGTCGTTGCGGTTATAGCCCAGCTCGTTATAGTGTATTACGAGGTGGGCAGAGTCAAGGCTGACAGGTAGTATATGGTAGCACACAAACTGCTGTAGTGCATCGTCAGAGCCGGCATACCAGCCGTTAGACGCTATCCACGCACGGACATCATCTGTTGTGATTGATGAAGCAGTCTTTCCTATTGCCCGTTCATAGAAGCTGTCAGTCTCTGCAAAGACTGTGTAGCCATAGCGACGATGCTGTGGACTGTAAAGCTTAAATCCATGTATCGAACTGTATTCTTCCACAGGAAAAGTTCCAGCCTGATACAGCCGCTCATACTCTTCATCATTGTATTTGGCCAGTTCTGCTTGCAGGTCACATGCTTCAACCAGACTGCTGAACACAGAAAGCGATGGCGTTGCGGCCAGCTTTTCACCCACATTCTGTTCCTGTGCCGACATGGATAGGGCGAATGTCCATGCCAGTATATATATTGTAATACGTTTCATAGTGTTGCTATTATTGTTTACACTTTTTATCTATTGTAGTTTAGTACGCCGTCTATTAGGTGTACCACTCCTGTAGCGAATTCACAATTGGTGTAGTAGGTGTATGAGTCAAGATATACCTCGCGTACAAACACGTTCTTGCAGTTATCCACCACGTTACGTGTCACACCTGTTTCGTCTGTGACAGACATCTGTCCATGACCTTCGCTCTTTATGACCAAGCGGGGCGTAATAAGTGTACCCTCTTTGACCAGCACGGTGTTGTGTGTTCTGCTGAAAGGCAACTGGTCAGCCTTCTCAATTCCGAGCATCAGGTGAGTCCTAACGAACATTGCGTTTGCCTTCAGTTGCTCCTCTGTCAGCTTCGCTCCGCTTGACTGGAATAAACGTCCAGCCTTGACCTCGGCTTGTACAGCAGCATTGGACGGTATGAAAAGAGTGAATGGCGCAACACCAACCCAATTCAGATAGTAGCCCCAGAGACCTCCATCTTTGAATGCTGCAAGGCTGCTACTGATGGAATCCATGCACAGTGTCTGCACCACCTTGGCAAACTCGTAATATGGACTGTCCTCACCTGCCAGCTCGCCGCCTGGGAACAAAATATCATGCACTGTACGTGTCGTGGCCTCCATAGGGGCATCTATCAGGTACAGTCCTCCATTATCGCGGGTGCGGGCTTCGAGTATGTTACACTGACTGATGCTCTGCCCTGCGGCAAAAACGTCGGCCACGCTATCAGCTACCTGAAGTGTTGTGAGGCCGGCATCGACATTGTCCATCTGCCATATACCCTGCAATGCTGTAGGCTTGCCATTCTCTTTAAGCACGTGTATCACACTGCCGTCCATGCTCACATAGAACTCATTGCCACTGAGCAGTCCAAGAACCTTGTCCTCCTCGCGGTCATGGTAGATGGTGTGGGAACGGAGCATGTTGCCAACAATGATGGCTCTTCTATTAGAGCTATAGCTATCATTGATGCTTAATGCCCCTCCGACCTCTCCTGTATTTGGGTTATAAGCATATCCAATACCGTATGTGTTGCCATGATATTGCCTCATGCTAAACATAGTTGGAGTTTCGCTTCTGAAGCTCAGTACATCAGGATAGCGAGTCATACCTTTGTCAGTTGGTACTATCAACGATAGATTCAGCGATGCATCATTAGGTATCATCGACCAGAAATTGCGAGAGGTTGTATACAGTGATAGTGAGTTTACATCCTCATGGAAAGCTCGATAATAGTATTGCGCATCACTTTCAAACATATTCAGTGCCAAGCTAATGCTGGATGTGGCCTGAAGTGTGATGACCGATGTGTTGTCGATATGGGCTGTGTAGGTGTGACGGTTTGATATGATGGTCAACTCTGTCAGCTCGTCGTTGAAGCGTATCTCACCTGGGTTCTTCAGCTCATAATCATTGCCTCCGCAGGCTATGGTTATTTGACCATAGTCTGCATATCCGTAGCCTCCGTTACCTCCATATAACTCAAGGTTGTCTTCAGGATTGAACCCTTCTATGCCTGCTGGCTTGGCAGCATCTGATGGTAAGTTCTTGAAGCTTATGTTACCAAGGTAGTTCGTATATATTGCATAAATGGGTTCGGCATTCTCATCTGTGATGACAAGATATGTATAGCCATCAAGCAAACTACTCTGTGGCCACATTATTGCCATGCCGCTTCGCAGGGGTATTGGTGTTTCTACACCAGAAATGTCTGTAATAATAAGTGCTGGTCCACTGCCTAAGGTTTGTATTGCAGTCTGTGCGTTTGCCAGCCAGCTGATGGAGCAAAACGCAATTGACGCAAACCAGCGAATAAGATTGTGCTGCATTTAATCTGAATGAAAAAAGGACGGAACTGCTCTTTTGCTTTCCTGCTTCAGAGGCACCGCCAAGTAGCCTTACATTTGGGAAAGCTGCAAACAGTTCACGCCCCTTGCGGAACGTGAACCTTTGTCGCTTGTCCTCAAATGTCTTGAAATTGGCGGTTTCCTGAAGCGAGAACAAGGACTTAAAGTCCAAGTATATGATATAAAGGAATAAGCAGCAACGTCAGATTAATGATTGATAGATAAATCTCGAATAGGAAGGTGCAACTCCTTGGTTACAGCTCCCTTGCTGCTAACAATAATCTAATGTCTGGGTCGTATTGTAAAGTATAGAATTAATGGATTGTTGACTAAATTATTCTTTAAGAAGTATGATTGTGCCGCAAAGGTAAGGAAATTCTTTAAGAGCAATAGGATATGTTTTGTTTTTTTATTTTTTGAAATGATGTGTGCGGGAATAATCGGATGTAGCGACTTGCAAATATGGATGTACCGCTGTATCTTTGCATTGCCTACATGAATGATTACACTTATACGATGGTCATTATTTTTCACTTAGCCAAGCATAATTATGCAACTTTTATCAAGGATGTTTCAACAGTCTTGCACATTCCTTATACATATAACCCTCTTTATCTATAGAGTCATCACCCCTAGACCTCACCTTTTCACGGCATCTTATCAGGCTCATGTCACGTTGACATGGGCTTTTTTTTATGCCATTATGAGTCTGTTTTATAGCGAGGTTATGTCTCTTATCTACTGACGATTAATCCTATTTCTGCTGAGATATTACTTGTCTTCTGCTGAGATATTACTTGTCTTCTGCTGAGATAATGCCTCTTGTCTGCCGAGATATTACCATTTTCCTGCTGTCATTCCCATTATCTGGTCACAAAATAATTAATTCTACTTTGCCAAAGGTAAAGATGGTCTTTAGATGATTGCAATTGGTTAATAAGTACCCGAAAAAAGTAATAAGCAATGATAACGATGCAAGGGAACCTTCGTGAAATGTTTAATTTGTCCACATTCTTCACAGAATATGCATAAAAAAGCATGTACATAGACTAGATTATTAGACTTTGTGACCTCTTCATTTATGGCGTCTGGCTGCTGTTTACTTCACTTCTACACAAGTCCTACTTTTTAGGCGCAGCACAAACCTATGCATAATGACACAATTGCTTTCTGCCTGACATATATATAATGACTAAATGTGGAGTAAAAGTAAGAAAATTGATAGATGATTTGATTTTTAACCTTGATTAGTTTGTCAGTCCAAGATTTATGCGTATAATTGCCGAAAGATAACAAGAGATGTGAATATGGGCAAATTCATCAACCCTTTTACTGACGTAGGCTTTAAACGCATTTTCGGGCAAGATATGTCCAAACCTGTACTCATTGCTTTTCTCAATAGCTTACTCACAGGCGAGCGTAAGATTAAGGACGTAAGCTTTCTGGACAAGGAGCAACTAGGACACTCAGATATCGACCGTTCACTTATCTATGACATTTACTGCGAAACGGCTGATGGCAGTCATATTATTGTAGAGATGCAGAACAAGTACCAACCGTATTTCAAGAACCGCAGCATCTACTACTTATCCCGTTCAGTTTCCCAACAGGGTGAACGTGGTGCGGAATGGCTCTACGACATTAAGGCAGTTTATCTTATAGCATTCTTGAATTTTAGATTGGATGATATTTCTAAACGTTTTCGTACCGATGTTGCTTTAGCAGATATAGACACCAAAGCGATTTTTTCCAACAAACTCCGTCTCATTTACCTCCAGTTACCATACTTCACTAAGGAGGCAGACGAATGCATCAATGTATTTGAACGTTTTATCTATGTACTTAAGAATATGGACATTCTTACCCGCATGCCATGGGCTGCTCAGGATTCAGTATTCCAGAAACTTGCCAGCATTGCTGAGGTAAGCGCACTGGATCGTAAGGAACGCCAACTTTATGACGAAAGCCTTCGCAAGTATCGTGATACCCTAGTAGTAATGGAAGGACAATTCCAGGAAGGTATGGAACAAGGCATAGCAAATGTTGCACGTGCCATGAAAGCAAACAACATGCCTTTGGAGCAAATAAGCCTATACACAGGACTTACAACAGAAGAGATTTCCCAGCTATAATCAACTTCCATTGTGACATAATTATAACTAACCTCATACCGATATGCAAGACCAAAAACTAAACAACATCGTTGACCAGTTTGCCATTACAGGAACTGTAGAGAGCATCAAGCCACTGGGCAACGGACTAATCAACGACACATTGTTGGTACGCACAGCAGAAGCTGACGCACCTGACTACGTGCTGCAACGCATCAACACCAATGTATTTCCCAACGTAGAGATGCTCATGGGCAACATTCGTGCTGTCACACGCCACATACGCAAGAAGCTGGAGGCACAGGGAGCCGATGATATTGACCGCCGTGTGCTTACATTCGTACCATTGAAATCTGATGCCGACAAACTCTACACCGAAGTGGAAGGTGAACCTTGGCGCATGATGGTGTTCATAGCCAATGCTGTCACCAAGCAGGCTGTCAATCCAGAGTCCAGTGAGGCTGCTGGCGAAGCCTTTGGACAGTTCCAAGCCATGCTGGCCGACATACCCGTAGAACTGGGAGAGACCATCAAGGATTTCCACAACATGGAGTTCCGCCTCCAGCAACTAAAGGAGGTCATCGCTAAAGACCCCGTTGGACGTGTAGCATCTGTTCAGCCAATAATCGATGACCTCATGCAGTATGCCGAGGAGATGACCGTAGCCGAGCGTCTCGGACGTGAGGGTAAGCTGCCTAAGCGCATCTGCCACTGCGACACAAAGGTGAACAACATGATGTTCGACCAGCAGGATCGTGTGCTGTGCGTCATAGACCTCGACACCGTGATGCCGAACTTCATCTTCTCCGACTACGGTGACTTCCTCCGCACTGCTGCCAACTTCACAGCCGAGGACGATCCCGATATGTCGCACGTAGGCTTCAACATGGACATCTTCAAGGCGTTCACACGTGGCTACCTACGCTCCGCACGTTCATTCCTGACCCCATTGGAGACGGAGATGCTGCCTTATGCTGCTACTCTGTTCCCATACATGCAGGCCGTGCGTTTCCTCTGGGACTACCTCTCAGGCGACAAGTACTGGAAATGCAACTATCCAGAACATAACCTAGACCGTGTACGCAACCAGCAAGCCCTGTTCCACAGTGCCTATGCCCTGAAGGGCGAGATGGCAGACTTCATAAAGCAGCAATAATCGCAATTTTGCTTTTCCAACAACGAATGATGCGAATTAAACGAAAATCAGGTTCTCCACTTGATGAATTCGTTTAATTCGCATCATTCGTTGTTTGTATAGATATTATTATCTGTGTCAGGTTTTCTGCATGTCCTTGATGAAGTCAAGCACCATTGTACGGAACTGCGCTTCCTGGTCCTGCATGATTTCCACATCTATGGGCAATACATAAGTGTGGCGGCGCACGATAGTAGATAGACCGCTGCTGTTAAGGAGGCGACTACCATCCTTCTCTGTTGTGACGATAAGACGCTTGCTGCCCTGCATGGCCGTGAACTCCCGCTCAATTCTTTCTATATCGCTGCGAGTAAATGAGTGGTGATCTCCAAAGAATAGAGGGGTGATATGGCGAGTGGTCCGCTGAAGGTCCATCTTCATCTGTTCGGGCGATGCAATGCCTGTGAGCAACAGTACGTGTGTGTCACTTGTAAGCTGCTGACTGTTGCCATCTGATGTCTCGAAGAGAGGGCGAAGGTTGCCATAGCGGAATGTAGAGAAGAAGAGCTGCTGGTAGGGTCTCAAATTCAAGTTGTTTCGCACAACACGAAACTCCATTGGCGTCATGTTGGCGGGACATTTGGTCACAATGACAATGTTGGCCCGGACAAGAGATGACACCGGCTCACGCAACCTGCCAGCAGGCAACAACTTATCGTAGGTTACAAGACGATGGTAGTCAACGAGTACAATGTTCAAGCCAGCCTTCACGTAGCGGTGCTGGAAGGCATCGTCCAGCAGTATTACCTGCAGGTCGCGTGTAGCCTCATCTGTCATAAGCCTGCTGATACCATGTCTGCGGTTGGCATCAACGGCAACAATGGCAGATGGGAACTTATGTTTCATCTGCCACGGCTCATCGCCTATGGCATCGACCGATGTCTTGTCTGTAGATAGTAGATAGCCACGGCTCTTACGCTTGTAGCCACGGCTGAGTACTGCCACGCGGTATTTTGGAAGCAACATCTTCAACAGATACTCTGTGTGCGGGGTCTTGCCCGTACCACCCACACTGATATTGCCAATACAGATAACAGGCAAATCATACTCGTGTTCATGCAGCACACCACAGTCGAACAGCATATTTCTTGCTGCCACACCTACACCATAGCACCACGAGAGCGGACACAACCAGTGGTTGATATGTATCAGGTCGCCTTCCATCCTTGAGCCTTTAGGTTCATTTCTGTTCCATCGCGGCACACCAACACCTTGCCCAAGTCGGGCTTGGTGACATGGCCAATGATATGTACATCGTTGATGGCTGCCACACGGTCATGTTCGGTGAGCGGAACGGTGAAGAGCAGTTCATAGTCCTCACCACCGTTCAGCGCACATGTAGTCACGTTCATGTTCAGCTCCTCGGCCATAGCCGCTGTCTGATAGTCAAGCGGTATGCGTTCTTCATATATGCGGCATCCTGTGTTGCTCTGTTCGCAGATATGCATAATCTCGCTGCTCAGACCATCGCTGATGTCTATCATAGCTGTTGGACGAATGCCTGCTTTGGCTAGTGCCTCCACGATGTCTCGCCTGGCTTCAGGCTTGAGCTGACGTTCAAGCAGGTACTCGCGTCCGCTGAAGTCGGGCTGGAATGGCGGCAACGACTCAGGCTTCTCGCCTCTCTGCACTGCCTCACGCAGCTGTTGGTTATAGACCAGCTTCTCGCGTTCCAGCAGTTGCAAGCCCATATAGGCCGCACCCAGATTACCCGACACACAGATGAGGTCGTTAGGTTGAGCACCACTACGGGTCACGACAGAATCGGGTGAGCCTGTGCCTATACAGGTGATGCTGATGGTCAGTCCTGTGAGCGAGGCCGATGTGTCGCCTCCCACAATATCACACGAATGCTCTGAGCAGGCACGTCGCAGCCCTCTGTACAGCTGTTCGAGGTCTTCAACAGAGAACCGCTTCGACAGCCCTATGGACACCGTCATCTGACGCGGTTGCCCGTTCATGGCATAGATGTCGCTGAGATTGACCATAGCAGACTTGTACCCCAGATGCTCAAGTGGCACATACTGGAGGTCGAAATGTACGCCTTCCAAGAGCAGGTCGGTTGTCACCAGCACTCTCTGGTCAGCTCCAAACTGCAATATTGCACAGTCGTCGCCCACACCCTTTATGGTCTCGGCGTTCACTGGTTCTATATCGTTGGTGAGATGGCGTATCAGCCCAAACTCACCCAACTCAGCTATCTCCATGAATAATTACTTTCTCAATATTTACAACCACGAATTACACTAATTATACGAATTCCAATGCTGACTGATACCGTTTGATTAATAATCCGAATTACACTTATTATCTGAGCAAGCTCAGCATGTTACTTTTGCTAACAGATGTCTCTCCGCGCAGCGCGACGCTGCGTAGCCGTCGCAAATTTGTGAAATTCGAAATAATGTCTTCATCATCAATAGCTCAGAATAATTCGTACAATTAGTGTAATTCGTGGTTAAAAACAATATCCGAATGTTGAATTACCTATTTATGCAGGCAAAGGTAGCGTTAATTCCTTTATCGCCTGTTAGTTCACAACAAATTTCTTGCCGTTGCGGATATAGATACCCCTGCTGGATGGTGTGCTATTGAGGCGCTTGCCATCGAGAGTATAGACGGGTGCATCAGTGTCGGAACCGACTGTTGGAGCTGTGATGCCAACAGGTACGTCGGTGAAGTAGCCTGGATTGTCAGCACCGCCATCTATGCGAGCATATTCTCCGTCAACATGGTTCTCATCGAAAACCGTGCCGCTGCCGCCAACCAAGCTAGTACACTTGCCAAACATGCCGTTGTGGTTGGTTACATTGCTCATGTCCCAACCCTCGCCTACATAGATGGTGCGAAGCAGCGGGCAGTTGCGGAACATGTTGTACATATTGGTGACCTTGCTTGTGTTGAAGCTTGAAAGGTTGAGTTCGGTGATGAGTGAACAGTTGTTGAACATGCTGGTCATTTCTGTTGTCTCACTGGTGTTGAGGTAGTGCAGACCGCGTATCTTCTCCAGCTTTGTTAAGCCATTGAACCAGTTGGAAGTCCTGTTAGGACTGCAATTGGCAAACGAGCTGTCGAACTCCACTATGTTTATCTTGGTCCTGTCGTTATACCATGAGCGCTCTGTTGGAACCTTGTAGTTAAAGCCAACGATATAGGTTGCATCGTAAGGACGCTCACCGTAGTAGAAGGTCAATACGTTCTGCTCGCTTTCATTTGTTGTCAGCTGGGCGTAGGCCCCTATTCTGGAAGTGAAATAGCCAGGCTCGTCCTTACCCTTGTCCAAACGGGCATAATATGTGTTAGTGGCATCAGAAGTGAATACCGTGGAATTCTCACCTACCAAGGCTGTGCATCCCCTGAACATATTAGCATAGACAGTTACGTTCTCTGTGCTCCATCCTTCGCCAATATAAATGGTTCTGATATGGGAACACTCACTGAACATAAAACTCATGTCTGTTACCTGATGAGTGTCAAAGCTAGACATATCCACATACTTCAGATTGCTGCAACCACAGAACATAGACTTCATGAATGTCACATTGCTTGTGTTGAAGTGGCTCACATCGACATTCTGGAGAGCTGAACAGCCATAGAACATCCATCCCATGCTGGTCACATTCTGAGTGTTGAAGCCACTCACGTCGAGGTCTCTCAGGCTGTAGCAGTTATAGAATGTGCTGATCATCTGGGTCACGTTTTGAGTGTCAAAGCTTGACACGTCAACTGCCTTGAGTTTTCCACACTCCCTGAACATCTCACTCATCTCCGTTAATTTGCCAGTGTTCCAACCAGAGATGTTCAGCGATGCGAGTTTGGAGCAGTCGCGGAACATACTCCACATATCGGTCACGTTCTGAGTGTCGAAGTTAGACAAATCCAGTGATGTCAAGCTGCTGCAACCACGGAACATGCTGTTCATAATCCACACATTACTCGTATTAAAACTGCTCAGGTTCAATTCTGTCAGGCTGGAGCAATTATAGAACATATATGACATGGATTCAACATTGCGAGTATCGAAACTACTCAAGTTGACAGATGTCAGGTTCGTGCAACTATAGAACATGCTCTCCATGCTCCATACATTACCCGTATCAAAATTGCTGAGGTCCAATGATGTTAACCCTGTGCATCCCACAAACATATACCTCATGAATTGCACCTGACTGGTGTTGAAGCTGCTCAAATCAAGAGTCGTCAGCGACTGACACCGCCAAAACATTTCCGTCATATCAGTCACATTATGGGTATCAAAGTTGCTCACATCCAATTCTGTGACATTATAACATCCACTGAACATATAGGCCATATCTGTAACTTTGCTGGTGTTGAAGCCGCTCACGTCAAGCGTTTTCACACTGTTGCAGAAAAAAAACATACTCTTCATGGTAGTCACATTGGCAGTGTTGAACCCGCTGACATCTATGTTCTCCAATTTATAGCAGCAATAGAACATCCATCGCATGTCTGTCACTTCATCAGTCTTGAGATTCTCTATACCCTCAATGGTGGTAAGGTTCTGGAAGTTGAAGAACCATAAGCTGGTACTTGTGGGGCGATAGTTGGCAAAAGAAGCATCGAACACCACGGTTTTGATGTTTGTGGTGTCGGCATCCCATGCACGATTTTCAGGATGGTTTTCATAGGTTGAATCCACATCCAAAGCCCCTTCCGGCTTTTCACCGTAGTAGAATGTGAGGGTTTTGTTTTTCCCTTCGCCTGTCAACAGAACGTAGGGTGCATCCTCAGCCTGCACATACTGGCAGATGCCAAGGAGCATAAGGAATGAAAGTAGAAAGTGTTTCATAGCGATAAGTCTGTAAGTTAATCCTATTCTTTCCTGTATTACTCAGAGCGGGCAATCATCTCACGCATCAGCTCTGTCATTATAGGTTGAGCCTCGTTGGCTGCTATCTGCACCTCCTCATGACTTACCTCAACAGGATTGTCGAAGCCTCCTAGGTCGGTGATGATGCTCACTCCAAACACGCGGATGCCGCAATGACGGGCTACTATCACCTCCGGCACGGTACTCATGCCCACGGCATCAGCTCCGAATATACGGAACATACGATACTCAGCAGGAGTCTCGAATGTAGGACCCTGAGTGCCGATATATACACCGTGCTGCAGCTTGATGCCACGCTCGGCAGCTATGGCATCAGCCAAAGCTATGAGTTTGCGGTCATAGGCCTCGTGCATGTCTGGGAAACGCGGTCCTGTAGGCACGTTCTTGCCATGCAGAGGGTGTTCCGGGAAATAGTTGATGTGGTCGGTGAGAACCATCAGGTCGCCAATCTTGAATGCGGGATTGGTGCCGCCAGCAGCGTTGCTTACAAACAGCGTCTTGATGCCAAGTTCGTACATCACACGCACTGGGAACGTAACCTCCTTCATGGAGTAGCCCTCATAGAAGTGGAAGCGTCCCTGCATGGCTAGTATGTCCTTGCCACCCAGCTTTCCAAAGAGCAGTTTGCCGCTGTGACCCTCCACCGTTGAAACGGGGAAGTTGGGGATGTCCTTGTAGTCAAAGGCTGTGGTGATGCTAATCTCTTCTGCCAAACGTCCGAGACCTGTGCCAAGAACAATGGCTGTGGTCGGTGTGGCTGGCATGCGGCTCCTGAGCCACTCTGCCGTCTCTTTAATCTTGGAGTAGTACATATTGTTTCTGATAGAATGAACGTGAACGAATAAGGAAAAGCAGTGTTCCTACACACTGAACAAAGGCCACAGCCCAGAAAGCAGCTGTATAGCCCAGATGCTCTACTATCACACCTCCGGCAAGCACACCTATACCAATACCCACATCCCACGATACGAGTATGGTGCTGTTGGCTGTGCCGCGCTCGTTGTGATGAGCCAGCTTTATCATCATGTTCTGGAAAGCCGGCCATATATGTCCGTTGCCTAGCCCCAGGAGTATGGCCGATCCATAAAAACCCCATTGGTTAGGACACACAACAAACAAAAGATAGGCAGCAGCGGATATGATGACACCCTCCGCTGCATTATGGGTTAGTCTCCCTTTGCGAAGTGCCGATGCTCCCTGAAGGCGTGAGAACACCAAGCCTCCGGCCAGGAGCAGGAAGTAAGTTCCTGTGCCGCTGGTGATGTTCATCACCTCCTTGCCATAGATGGCAAGGTAGTTGGAAAGCACACCGTAGCAGAAACCAAACAAGGCCATATTCAGAGCCAGCAGCCATGCCCGTATGAGAAAGAACCTATCAAGGCTGAAAAAGGAAACAGAGCTGTTCTCCTTTTTGGACGAGCTTGGAGAAGACTTACTCTCCTTATGGTCGCTTTTTATCCTGACCCCGCTGTCCACCAGCATACCCAGACCTGCAATGATGAAGGCCAGCCAGAAGAGAAGCTGGAAGTCGTTTGTCATACGATAGATGTATATAGCCACTGAAGGTGCTGTAGCCATTGCCAGATTGTTGGACAGACCATAGTAGCCTATGCCTTCGTTGCGACGGCTCGATGGCAGCACATCAATGGCAACAGTGGAGTTGGCCACGGTCAAAGCACCGAAAGGTGCACCATGCAGGGTGCGTACCAACGTGAATAGCAAGAGTGTGGATGCAGCAATGTAGCCGGCAAAGAAGACGAAGAACAACGCAAAGCATATCATCAGCACACGCTTGCGCGGGAAGCTGTCCACGAGGAAACCACTGAGGGGTCGTGCCAGCAGTGCTGTCAGCGTGTAGCCAGAAAGGACGATGCCAATAGTGTCCTTACCGGCGTTAAACACCTCCGACAAATAAAGTGGCAACAGCGGAGTGAGCAGATAGAAGGCAAAGAACAATGAGAAATTGGCAGCCATCACCCGACAATAGCCAGGTGTCCATAGAGTCTGCATCTGATTGGTATTCGTCATATCAAAAGCCTCACCCCCGACCCCTCTCCGAATGGAGAGGGGCGTAGTTACATTTGGAGTGATGAAGTTTCAAGTGCGTTTACTTTATTTCTCATTTCACCGCAACAGCCCTGCCCTCCCTGACGAGGCGGGTCTGGGGTGGGTCTTTCATTAGTCATCTCAATAAACTGCCTTATTTTCTGCCTCACCCACTGCATCTGGGGTGCATTGCGGAATTCAGTGTTCTTGCGCAGTACTATGTCAATTGGGAGCTGCGAATGCTGGTAGCTGCTCAGTTCGTTCTGCCGCTGGGTGGAGTGGCAGGCCAGCTGCCGTATCTCGCGTTCTCGCTCCTTGCGAAGCATGATGCAGATTGGGTCGAGCAGCGGCAGAACCACATTCTCAAATAGTGTGTGACCCTGAATATAAAGGTAGGTTGTCTCTGGTGTCAGCCCCTTCTGCAACAATTCGTTCCGTAGCGGCTGGTAGGTCTTTCGTCCCTGTGGATAGTGTCGTTGCAGCCATGCTATCTTCTGGTTGACGCGATGTCGCACCCTCTCCAATGTATATTCCGGATGTGAGATGTTGACAGCCCTGTCTATACTTATGAAAGTTGCCAAGTCGGCCATAGAGAAAGCACGGTAATGGTCATAGCGGTAGCACCAGATGTTCCATACGAATAGTGGCCATACTATAGTGCTGTAGGCCTTGAAAAACTCCACAAAGTCTATTGTGGGGCGGTCGTTGAGTGTGGATGACACCACAGCATGATGCAGTGACGGTGCATAGCAATGGTAGTTCTCTATGGCATAGACGTATGTGTGGATTACGTATGGTGAGTTGTTGATCAGGCGTGAAGACTCTGTGACATCACCCATCAGCCAGTCATAGTCGGCATCCACACATGCTATGAGAGACTTGCCGAGCTGGCTTGATGAGAGTACGTTTGTGAGAGCTATGCGCTTGCCTTTGCTTAACGATGTCCTGCTAGGGAGCTTGATTTCAAAATAGTGCTTGTCATCCTCAAACTCATCAAGTATGGTTCGCCAGAATGCTATATCGTCGAAGCTCTCCACATACGCCACAATACGCTGTCGGCTGCCAGCGGGTCGCAACCTGCCAGCAGCCTCCAGGTAATTGGAAGTCAAGTTATGTAAGAGTCGCTTCACATTAATCTATAATGATGTCTTCAACATCTGTCACCCTGTCCATCCATCCACTCATGATTACGGCAGGCGAGTGGGTGGTGACTATTATCTGAGCCGAGGGGTTGAGGTCGAGAATGAGTTCCAACAGCTGCTGCTGCCATTCGATGTGCAGGCTCACTTCCGGCTCATCCATCAAAAGGACTGTTGGCTGTCGGTCTTCCACCAGCACGGTGAGCAGTATGATCAGCATCTGCTTTTCGCCCGAACTGAGCATATACGGTGTGATGCGCTCGTCGAGATGATGGAAGTAAACCTCGTTTGACTGGCGGTCTATCTTCTTGCCCGTTGACTTGAACAGCTTGTCAATGACATCTTGGAAGTGTGACTTCTCAGCTGCTATCTCGGCTGCCTTCTGTTGAGCAGCAGGGTCGGCTGCTGTGAACAGCTGCACTATCCGGTTCGACTGGTTGACCTGATAGTCGAGATAACGCCGTTGCAGCTGATAGAGCTGCCAGTCAAGCTCGGTGCGCATGTGGCGGTCGGCTACACGTTGCAACACATCAGCACTCATCAGCGGACGATCCATTCCCTTGATGACATCGAAACGCACTGTCTCAGCATCGCTAGGTTCAAATGTGAGATGGACGCCTATGTCCTTATAGTCGTCACGACCCAGCTGCTCCTTGCCCAGTGTGAGCTGACGTACAGTCTTGCGGAGTATGGTGCTCTTACCTACTCCATTTATACCGCTCAGTACGTTCACACCCGGCTGCAGTTCCCAGCGAATGTGCCTGATGCCCCGCCACAGCGAGTCAATCTCTATGCACTTGATGTAATTTCCAACCATATCAGTTTTGCCATTGCAGACGCACACTGAGCTTGTCGAGCATGTCAACAGTCATTGATGCCAGATTGAAATGCGGTTCCCAATCCCATTCACTGCGGGCCGCGCTGTCGTCCATACTGTCGGGCCAGCTATCGGCTATGCTCTGCTTCAGCGGGTCAATCTCATATACCATCTTGAAGTCGGGCTTATGCTTGCATATCTCAGCATAGATGGTTTCGGGTGCGAAGCTCATGGATGCCACGTTGAACGCGTTGCGGTGAATGAGTCGGGCAGGGTCGGCTTCCATCAGAGTTATGGCAGCATGAAGTGCGTCGGGCATATACATCATGTCCAGTAGTGTACCCTCCTTGAGAGGACACATGAACTGCTCTCCACGTACAGCACTGTAGAAGATATCTACTGCATAGTCAGTTGTGCCGCCGCCTGGAGGTGTCACATAGCTGATGAGTCCTGGGAAGCGCACAGCGCGGGTATCTACTCCATACTTGTGGTGGTAGTATTCAGAAAGCAACTCTGTTGTCACCTTCGACACACCATAGATGGTACGCGGACGCTGTATGGTGTCCTGTGGGGTATGGTCGTGAGGGGTGTTAGGTCCGAAAGAACCGATGCTGCTGGGTGTGAAGACAGCACATTTGTTCTCACGTGCCACCTCCAGTATATTCCACAATCCATCAATACCAATTCTCCAAGCCAGACGTGGTCTCTTCTCAGCCACTACGCTGAGCAGGGCAGCAAGGTTGTAGATGGTGTCAATTTTGTACTTTCTGCAGACCTCGGCTACGTGAGAGCCGTCGATGACATCGGCTATCTCCATAGGGCCGCTCTCAGCCAGCGCACCTTTAGGCTCTGCTCCGATGATATAACCTGCTACTACATGGTCGTTGCCATAACGCTTTCTCAGTTCAAAGGTTAGCTCAGATCCTATCTGACCTGTGGAACCTATCACAAGAATATTCTTCATAGTTATAAAGTATAAAATGAATTTATATGCCGCAAAGATAATGCTTTTTAATGCGTAATGATTACTTTTGCCGCATTAAAGTATGCAAACATGAAGATAATAATAGCTGGAGCCGGTGCCGTAGGGTCGCACCTTGCCACTCTGCTCACACGTGAAAACCACGATATCATCATTCTGGATGCCAACGCTGAGAAGCTTGCCAACGCAACCGAAGGACTGGATCTAATGACTCTCGCTGTCTCACCTACCAGCATCAGAGGCCTGAAAGAAGCAGGTGTTCCACAAGCCGACCTCTTCATAGCTGTGACCCCGTCTGAGACAACAAATATGACCTGTTGCATGCTAGCTCACTCACTTGGAGCCAAGAAGACTGTTGCCAGAATAGACAACAGCGAGTACCTTCAACCCCACAACAGCCAATTCTTCCACAACATGGGTATAGGCTCGCTTATTTACCCGGAGGTACTGGCAGCGCAAGAGATTATCGACGGTGTGAAACGCTCTTGGGTCAGACAGTGGTGCGAGGTTCACGGAGGCTCACTCATTACCCTAGGTATCAAGCTTCGCGAGGAGGCATCTCAGCTATTCGGCAAACCGCTCAAGGATCTCTGTCCTCCCGACTCACCATTCCACATTGTTGCTATCAAGCGCGATGAGGACACCATCATTCCTGGCGGTTTCGACATACTGAAACTGGGTGACATAGCCTATTTCATGACAGCCCGACGCTATGTGCAGAACATAAGGCAGCTGGTTGGCAAGGAGAACTACCCCGATGTGAAGAAGATTATGATAATGGGTGGAGGGCGTATAGCCGTTCAGACCTGTCACATGCTTCCCGACTATATGCAAGCCAAAATCATAGAGCAGGACATAAACCGCTGCCAGCAGCTGGTGGAACTACTCGACAACGACGATGTGATGATTATAAATGGTGATGGACGAGATACCAAACTGCTGCTGGACGAGGGCATCAGGCAGACACAGGCTTTCTGTGCTCTCACACCAGAGACAGAGACAAACATACTGGCTTGTCTTGCTGCAAAGCGAATGGGAGTAAGAAAGACGGTGGCCTTGGTTGAGAACCAAGACTATATCACAATGGCTGAGAAGCTTGACATAGGAACCATAATAAACAAGAAAGCCATATCAGCTAGCCACATCTATCAGATGATGCTGGATGCTGATGTGGCATCTGTCAAGAGCCTCACCATTACTGATGCCGAAGTTGCTGAGTTCGTTGCTGCCGAAGGTTCTATTGTTACACAGAAACCTGTGATGAAACTTGGTTTGCCTTCTGATGTTGCCATAGGTGGAATAGTGCGACCCGACGGAGAGGCATTCCTCGTGAATGGTCGCACTCAGATACAACCACACGACCGAGTAGTGATATTCACCCGCAGCAATCAGCTACAATACATGGAACGTTACTTCCAAAAGCCCAAACAAGGCTTGCTCAATGCCTTGGGAATAGGTAGTTAATGCCGGTGTTATTATACACACAGCGCGTTCAATGAATCTGTTCACAAGTGTGAATATCTAAATTCACAAGTGTGAACAGCTAAATTCACTCTTGTGAATATCTAAATTCACTCTTGTGAACAGATTCATTCATCAGCATGAAGATAATCATCCGACGGCATTATCATCATTATTCGACAACGTGAATAATGCCATTTGCAACGCTTTCTATCTATCTGCGCAGGTGGCTGAGAATATTTTCACGCTTTGCTGCAATAATATTGTTAAACCTTACATACTTGCTGACACGCACATTCTTCCTGCATCTTGTGCTGAGCAATGAAGATACCATGTTTATGATACGGTGATTCTTCATTTCAGTCCTAATATTGCCAAGAGACAATCTGCTTGACTTTGACTTTATCATAGCAGCAGTAGGAACCTCACCCTTAACTGATGTACCGTATTGTGACATCATCCATTCATAGTCGTAATATACAACTTCATAATCACCATAGTACTCGCTTACATAAAGTGCGACTACTGACTTCGAATCAGATGCCATAAAATAGTAAACGGTATCTTGGTTTTCCATGTATTGATAGCCATCGTTTATGAGCTGGTTACCTATGGAGTTCAAGTTGATGCTATCTGGATTAAGGTCAACCTCAGCAATATACAGCTTGCTCTGTTCAAAACCATAGTAATAGGCAAAGGAATTACCTGAACCATAATAAATCAATGAATTATTACTCTCATCATAGATTTCATAGTTCTTCATGTAATTCTTAACCTGTGACTTTGAAGCACCCCAGTTTGTTGTTGGAGCAAAATAAGTTGTCAATGATTGATTGTTGTCGTCATCATCGTCTTCGTCACCCATTAGCCATTCATAGCTAATATAATTTACCTCATATACACCATAATAATCGCTGGTGTTTAGGTTTATGAGTGTTTTCTCATCTGATGAAATGAAGTACGCTGTTGTATCTTCTTCTGCAATAAACTCAAATCCGTCATTCTCCAACTTAGCTATTACAGAGGCTTTACTTGCTTTTTCCATGTCTATATCCACCTCTGAATAACAAAGTTCACTATTGTCTAAACCGTAATAATAGCCAGTAGTAATGCCAGTGCCTTCGAATACTAAATAGTCTTCCTCTTCATAATATACTTCATAGCCTCTCATGTAGTTCTTAATCTGTGAAGCTGAAGCGCCCCAAACAGTATATGGCTCAAAGTATTCGGCTGCCTCAGAAGGCTCTTCGTCTTCATCCAACCATTTATAATCTATATAAACAAGCTCATAGACACCATAATAGTTGCTAGTGGAAAGTAATACAAATGTCTTTTCATCATTTGAAACATAAAAGTCTGTTGTATCCTTGCTATTAAGGAAAGTATATCCATCAGACGACAGCTTGCTTTGGAGAGTACTCTTGCTTATTTTACCCAATTCTAAATCTACTTCTGATATACAAAGCTTGGAATCATCAAAGTCATAGTAGTAGGCAGTCTCAATGCCTTTACCATTAAATACTATGTAATCACTTCCTTCATATAATACTTCATAATCTTTCATGTAGCTCTTAACCTGCTGCATTGACGAACCCCATGCAGTAATAGGATCAAGGTAGCCTGCATTCACTGTAGTAGTATCTACTTTAGTGGGGTCATCATCCTGACCATAATTATTTCCATTAGGATTTAGATTTTCTTTCTCGTCATCACCACAAGAGACAACTGCAAAACTCATCATTGCAGCAAACGACACAGCCACGATGGTGAATAAGTAACTGAACTTTCTCATTAGTTAATTTGGTTATAAATTGATAATAAAATGATTGTTTGAGTTAGAATTAAACAGCACAAAGGTAGAAATAAATAAACATTAACAGCAAAATAATGCCTTGATAAATAATTAATATGGTGTATTTAATTGACTGCCTATTTATAAATAAGGGTAGTCATACGGTCAGGATTAAGGAATTCTGTTGCTATTTGATGCAGGCTTTCGGGAGTTAAGGCATCAAGTTCTGCAAACATCTCTTCAAGTGTCTGTACCTTGCCTGTGTAAAGCAATCGTTTGGCGGTACCAATAGCTACACTCTCAAAGTTGTCGTGGGAGATAGCTATCTGACCTTTGAGCTGTTGTACAGCAGACTTAAGCATAGAATTAGACATAGGTTTATCTATAAGTCGTTGCAGCTCTTTCTTAACTATTCCCAGACATTTCTTTATGTCAGACACATCACATCCCATGTAAACATTCCATACACCTGTATCAATATATGTAAGAAGACTGCTCTCAACAGTATATACCAACCCACGCTTTTCACGCAAAGCAACATTAAGCCTGGAATTCATTCCTACACCACCCAATATGTTGTTCAATAGGAACAGCCCCATAAAGCGGTCGTCATTGAATGTTATAGCTTCACAACCCACTACAACATGTGCTTGATGTGTCTGTTTGTCACGGACTATATATTCAGATGTTTCTATGGATTTTGTTACTTGACCTGATGATTCTGACAATCTGGAATTAACAAACTGATTTACCTCAGATATATCACATTTCAAACATCTGATAATGTCACTTATCTTGACATCTCCCATCACGAACAGGACAGCACGTGAAGGGTCATATAATCTGTTTGTAAATCGATGAAGATCTGCAGAGGTGAAACTTCGTAACGACTCTGCATCGCCTAAAATGGAACGACCCAGAGAATGACTCTTGAACAACACGTTCTCGAAATCATCGAATATAAGCTCTGAAGGTGAGTCGTTATAGCTCTCAATTTCATCTATTATTACCTCTACCTCACGCTCCAGTGCATCTTCTGGATATGTACTGTGAAAGACAATGTCCATCAAAAGGTCCAATGCCCTGGACATGTGTTCTTTGAGACATATACTATAATATACTGTCTCCTGCTTGGTTGTGAAGGCATTTATATCCCCACCTACAGATTCCATCCTATTTATAATCTGCATGGCCGACCTTCGTTCTGTACCTTTGAACGACATGTGTTCCACACAGTGAGCCATACCACATTCGCTAGGTAGCTCATGCCTGGTACCTGAACCCATCATTATGCCACAATAAACAGTAGGTCTGTCATTGTGTATGCACAACAGACGAAGTCCGTTAGATAGAATAACTGTTTCCATTTGCAAAATGCCAAACTATTATACCGGCTGTGACACTTACATTGAGTGAATGCTTTGTGCCATACTGAGGTATTTCCAAACACCCATCGCAAGCATCTATCACATCCTGTCTTACGCCTTTCACCTCATTGCCTAGTATAACTGCGTACTTACGACTGTAATCCGGAACAAAGTTGGTTAGCATAGTGCTGCCCTTGCATTGTTCAACTGCCATTACAACATATCCTTCTTCATGTAGCTTAACGACAGCTTCCAATGTGTCTTCAATATACTCCCACTCTACACTATACTCAGCTCCAAGTGCTGTCTTATGGATTTCAGGATGAGGGGGTTTGGCTGTTATACCACACAATATTATACGCTCTACTCTAAAGGCATCGCACGTGCGGAACAATGAACCCACATTATAAAGGCTCCTTACATTGTCAAACACTACTGTAAGAGACATCTTGGCAGAAGCGTGAAACTCTTCCACGCTCATTCTGCCCATCTCAGTAATCTTAAGCTTACGCACTACAGTCCTAGCTTTTGGCTTATTTCAAGCATCTTATTGATAGGTCTTATAGCCTTTGCAGCTATATCGGCATCCACCTTCACAACTGGTTCTTCATTCTTCAGGCATAGATAAAGCTTCTCAAGCGTAACCATCTTCATGTACTCGCACTCATTACAAGCACATGTGGCATCGTCAGGAGGTGCTGGTATGAAAGTCTTGTTAGGTGCCGACTTCTGCATCTCATGCAGAATACCGCTCTCAGTTGCCACAATAAATTCACTGGCATCATCAGCTATGGCATATTTCAGCAATGCAGCTGTACTGCCAACCTTGTCAGCTAGTTTTACAACAGGTCCTTTACATTCAGGATGTACCAATACTTTTGCCTTAGGATGAGCAGCCTTCAATTCAAGTATTTTCTCCACACTGAAACGTGCATGTACATGACACGCACCATTCCACAACAGCATATTGCGCCCCGTTATACTGTTTATATATCCACCAAGGTTCTGGTCAGGACCAAATATAATTGGAGTATCCTCAGGGAACGACTCTACTATCTGTCGTGCATTGGACGAAGTTACAACAACATCAGTCACAGCCTTTGTGGCAGCTGTAGTATTTACATAGCTTATTACCGTATGACCAGGGTGTTCAGCCACGAATTCGGCAAACTTGTCGGCTGGACAACTCTCTGCCAGGGAGCATGTGGCATTAACATCTGGTACAAGTACCTTTTTGTCAGGACATAGTATAGCAGCTGTCTCACCCATGAAATGTACACCACACAGCACTATAATGTCGGCATCAGTCTTAGCTGCCTGCTGAGCCAATGCAAGACTGTCACCAATGAAGTCAGCTATATCTTGTACTGCACCGTCAACATAGTAGTGAGCCATGATGACAGCATTCTTTTCTTTAGCTAATCTGCGTATCTCACTTCGCAAGTCAATGTTGTTATCAACCATACTTATATATATTGTTTGTTCGTTTCTTTTTTTCGAAAAAGCTGTAATGAGTATAAATATTACTTGTTGATATTGTCAATAACTTTGCAAAGGTAAAGATTTTCAATTGAATAGTTTGTTAATAATGTCAACAAAACTTGTTTATAATTTATATGAAATGTGATAATAAAGCCCCACAGTTAATAATACTGTAGGGTTATTATCAAGGAAAAAAATTGAAATAACAAGGAAACTTACAGGGTTATTGACAACAATAATTATGGATACCTACTTCAATAATCAGAGTTGTCCTGCTTCTATCTGCCTGACTATTCTTTCTACCAGCCTGTCATCACCTTCTGGATCATAGTTTTTCTTTAGGCTTGCCTTGAAAGTCCATGCAAATACCTGATAGAAAGCTGCACGGGTTGGTCCTAGAAATGCTTGTACAATTTCATAGCTGGTTTGGTTGCACTCGCGGTCAATAAGTTTTATCAATAGTTTGCCTTGCGAGTAGGTTAGTTTCTTCATCTTTGGTGTAAAAACTCTCTTCAACTCTTTTTCAACTGCTACAATGTGAGCATCTTTCTCCTCTTGTGTAGGTAGTGTCTCCAGCACCTCGTAGGTCTCCATTAGCATCTGCCTGGCTTGTTTTGCCAATGGCAGAACTATCTTCACATTTCTTACCAGCTTATTGAATTTACGTTGCTCTTTCTCGCTTTTAAACTTCAATGGAGGATAAACAGGCAATTCAGGCAAGATGTATGTGTAGATAAGTTCGCCCATATACATCTCAGGTTCTACATATCTGTATATTGTAACCTCTATGTATGAATCTACACGTTCAGTGGCTTGGCCTTCAACATCCTCATACTGTGCCTTAGCCTGTAAGCAGAAGCCTATAAGCACAAATGTGGCTAAAATACGGATATTGAATATATACTTCACTTGTTGAATAACTGTAAATTCGCAGCAAAATTACTCCAAATACCACATCGTATGAAATTCTTTAACTTTAATTAGTGTCATAATAAGTAGGTGTTCAAAATTATTTTATAATATCCAGCATAGTAGGTGCTTTCATGTCTTTGTTCGCTCTTTGGCGCATCTTTTCCTTTTATACTCAGTCACAGAGCCCGCTCTGCTCCTTCGGAGAAAAGAAAAATCTGCATTCAAATAGCTGAACAAATACATAAAACTAATTGTGAACACCTACTTACTTTATGAATAATGTATAAATAATGTGCCTTCTTTATAATGTAACTCAAAAATAGTGAGTACATTTGCACACTTTTTACATAATGTGTCATATAATAGGGCAATACAATGCATTTAAAAAAGACATTTTCAAAGATTGTTCTGCCTGCTGTCGTAATAATGATGTTGGTTGGCAGCATGAGCAGTTGTTTATCAAACAAGGAAATTGTTTATATCCAAGGCGTAGATACAACATACGCTGTTCCCAGAGCTGTTGAGCAGGCTTATGAGTTGCATGTGCAACCTGATGACCAGTTGGCCATCTCAGTAACATCAAGGGATAAGACCCTTCTTGCTCAGTTCAATAACAACACTCTTATTGGTGGTGGTAATAACAATGCTACTGGTACAAATTCCGCTAATATACAGTCAGGAGTAGCGTATTTTCGTGTTGACACCAATGGTGAGATAGCATTCCCTATTTTTGGTATGTTGAAGGTTGCAGGCATGACCACACGCGAGGTGAGCATGATGATTCAAGACCTTATACGCAATGGTGATGGAGAGAATGATGCTTTTGTAAAGGATGCTATTGTCAATACAAAGATAATGAGTTTCAAGATTACTGTTCTCGGTGATGTTTCAAGACCAGGTGAACAGACATTCACAGGTGAGCGTCTGACTGTGCTGGAGGCATTGGGTCGTGCAGGAGATCTTAACAATTCAGCCAAACGCAATAAGGTTTATGTAGTGCGTGAGGAAAATGGTACTAGAGTTGCCTATCATATAGACCTGCGTGATGAGCAGAGTGTGTTCTCTTCACCTGCCTACTATCTTCAGCAGAACGATGTTGTGTATGTACATCCTAACAAGGCAGTGCGTGTTAAGGGTAGTACAAGCTACACTCTCCTCAGTGTGAGCAGTACATTGGTTAGTATGGTGGTCAGCATAATATCACTCATTATAGCTATAAACCGATAGCAGTGTATAAATAACATCAGTAATTAATCATATAAGTTATAGAATAGTAACATGGAGTCATCCATAAATAAAAAGATGTCATCACATAGGAGACCAGACGACATGATTTCCTTGCGTGACATTGTTGACACTTTTGTTTTTAATTGGAAGTGGTTCATTTTATCAGTAATTGTCTGTGTGCTGGTAGGTAAGCTCTATCTAAGCACAAAACCAAATATCTACAATCGTTCAGCTGTAATGCTTGTTAAGGACGATTCTGGTAGTGGCCGCTCCACACGTGCCAGTACCGATGCTTTAATGCAGCTCAATGGTGTGATGATGGGTTCCAGTGTGAAGAATGAGGTGTATATTCTTAAGAGCCATCAGTTAATGCTCGATGTTGTTCGTCGTCTGAACTTGGATGTTGTCTATACATTTAAGCAGGGATTACGCACATTGAACCTTTACGATGATAAGCCATTCACAGTTCATTTCACACCTGAATGGACTGACACCTCTGTCACTTTCGATGTCACTATTCATGGTAACAAGGCTGTGATTGGTAAATATTCAATGCTGGGAGAGGAGTATGAGTTGAATAAGCAAGTAGATTTTAATAAAGAGGTTAGCTTGCCTTTTGGCTCATTCATATTGGAAAAGGACTCAATGAACTTTGAGAAGTTCGATGGTAAGAGCCTGACCATCACTCACGTTCCAATAGAGACAGCTGCCAATATGTATGGTTCCAATTTGTCAGCTGGTGAGCTGGATAAGGAAAGCACTCTTGTAGGGTTGACTTATGCCGACACCAACATAAAGCGTGCAGAGGATATTCTCAATGCTGTGCTCGATTCCTACAAGGAGGGCATTATCATGGACAAGAACCGCATAGCTGCCAGCACAGCTCAGTTCATTAACCGTCGTATTGATATTATAAGTGAGGAACTCAGTTCTGTAGAGAGCGAGCTGGCCAGGTTCAAACAGCAGAACAACATTGTTGACATGAGCGAAAATGCTTCTATATATCTTCAGCAAAGCAGTGCAGCTCGTCAGCGTAGTATTCAGTTGGAGTCGCAGATGCGTGTTGTGGAATACCTTCTTAACGACATGAAGCAAAACTCCAGTTCCAATAATCTTATACCTACACTTGGCGGTATAACAGATGCTGCTCTTAATTCTCAAATCGGCAATTATAACGAATTGATGTTGGAGCGTAACAGACTACTTTCCAACACAGGTAAGAACAGTAGCTATATAGCACAGATGGATGAACAGTTGCTTCAGATGCATCGTGCTATCATAGCATCCACAGAAGCTCATCTGTCATCACTGAGAGTGCAGCTGACCCGTTCCAGGGAAGAAGAGAATCGTCTGAATGCAAGCATATCAAACGTTCCAGAGAAGGAGAAACAAGCATTGGACATCACGCGTCAGCAAAGCATAAAGCAGACGCTCTACACTTTCCTTCTTAACAAACGTGAGGAGACCGAACTTCAGCTGGCTATAACCGAGGCCAACATCAGGATTGTTGAAAAACCCTTTGGCACCAACAAGCCTATATCACCACGCAGTCGTATTGTGATGATGGTTTCCTTGATACTTGGTGTTATACTTCCATTCTTGTTCTTCTATTTCCGCAACATGTTGAACATGAGTGTGCGTGGACGCAAGGATGTTGAGACCTACACCACTATACCTGTGGTTGGTGAGATACCTCATCGTAAGGAAGGTATAAACGACAGTGAGATTTTGGTAGGTGAACAGAAGACAGATACCATTAACGAGGCTTTCCGTATGTTGCGCTATAGCCTTGGCTTTATACAGAAGGATGCACGTGTCATAATGTTCACATCAACCACTCCTGGTGAGGGAAAGACCTTCATATCCCGTAACTTTGCAGTTTCTATGGGCATTACAGGTAAGAAAGTACTGCTTTTGGATACAGATATTCGTAAACGTACTCAGAGTAAGCTTTCGGGTACTACCCATCGTGAAGGTCTGACATCATATCTAAGCGGCAGTACAGATGATATATCATCGCTCATTATTCAAGAATGTCCTGAATACAATGTTGATATGCTTCCGGCAGGTTTGCTGCCTCCTAATCCAGCTGAGCTGCTTATGAGTGAGCGCTTAGATCATCTCATAGCAAAGCTAAAGGAAACATATGATTACATCATCATTGATAATGTGCCAGCCCAAGTGGTAGCCGATGCCGGTATTGTTAACCGTGTAGCCGATGTCACTCTGTACGTTATGCGTGATGGCAAGATTGACCGTCGCTTCCTTCCAGAGCTTGAACGCCTTCATCAGGAGAATAAGTTCAACAATATGTGCATCGTACTCAACGATGTCAAGGTTGATAAGAAACGCTATGGCTACGGATATGGCTATGGTTACGGATATGGCTATGGTTACGGATATGGCTATGGTTACGGATACGGTAGCGAAAGTGACGCTAAAAAATCAAAGAAGAAATTCTGGTAAAGAAGAATACATATAAACAGTTGCGGCCTGAATGTCTGTTCAGGCCGCAACTGTTTATATGTAGATATTTGTTCTACCGTCTTATTCTGTTGGCTATGATGCTTCGTAGGTCTTTATATACCATATATATTATATAAGGTATAATGATAAGTGTCTTGACCAGGATGCTAAGCCACATAGGCCATTCGTCAGGAACCAATGTGATAAAGAAGTAAAGAATGGCAGCCAAAGCCACGTATATTGCAATGTCACGAATAGGATAGTTTATAGGATTCTTGCGTTGTCCTACAAAATAGCTCAGCGACATAGAGGTGGCATATCCTGCAAATCCGGCCCATGCACAAGCCATGTAGCTATAGCGTGGCACACCAATGTATATAACCAGCAGCATCACTGCACAGCCAGCCAGTGAGAACCACGCACCATAGATGGTCTTATCTATCAGCTTGTACCAGAACGAAAGGTTGAAGTAGATACCCATCATTATCTCTGCTGCCATCACAATAGGTATGGCTTGTATTCCTGGCCAGTAGTCTTCATTGCGTATGAAGATTATCTTCAGCAGGTCGATATAGGCCATCACAGCGAGAAAGCCCAACAGAGTGAAGACTATGAAGTACTTCATGCCAATGATGTTTGTCTCGTTGGTGTCGGTACCTTTCTTCTGAGCGAACACCATTGGTTCCAGAGCATAACGGTAGGCTTGTGTACATAGTGCCATCAGCATTGCAATTTTCACACATGCACCGTAGATGGCAAGCTGCTGTTCGGCTTCATGAAGTGTACCGTTATATACGTGCTTGAACAGTATCTTATCTACAACCTGGTTCAGTATGCCGGCAATTCCCAGCACCAGCAGAGGCCATGTATATTGCAGCATTCGGCGCATCAGTGAGCTGTCGAAGTGCCAGTGGTGACGTAGCAGCATGGGCAGGAACAGCACCATCACAAACCCTGTGCAGAACAAGTTTATGATGAATGCATAGCCTACACCGACCTCAGGGTTATATATTGTGCCTATCATGTCGGGATGAGACGCATATAGCTTAGGCAGAATGATGAAGTACAGGCAGTTCAGTATCACGTTCAGCACTATGAACACCATCTTATATGTCATGAAGCGCCAGGGCCGGTGTTCATATCTGAGGCGTGAGAACTGTACAGCCTGGATTGCATCCATGAATGTCACCAGTGCCATAGAGCCTATCCATTCAGGATGGTCTGGATGACCCAGTGCAGTGCTGATGGGTGTTATCAGACAGAACAGTAGCACTAAAGCTATGCTGGACAGAGTACCTACTACTGTTAAAGCCACAGTGAACACGTCGTCGGCATTCTTTTCTGCCTTGTTGGCAAAGCGGAAGAGCGTTGTCTCCATGCCGCAGGTGAGTATCACCATAGCCAGTGCCGTGTAGGCATATACTTCTGTCACCACTCCATAGCCACCGCTCTCCACCGACAGTGATAGGGTGTAGATAGGTATTAGCAGATAGTTTAGGAAACGTCCAACAATACTGCTCACGCCATAGATGGCGGTGTCTTTCATCAAAGATCCTAGTTTGCTCATAAGCAGGTATTCAAAATATCATCAGAAGAACATGTTTGCTATAACGATTGCGGCTACAATAGATGCGAGGTCGGCAGCCAGACCGCAGGTGAGTGCGTATCGTGTGTTCTTAATACCAACCGAGCCGAAATAGACTGCGAGAATATAGAATGTGGTGTCGGTTGAGCCTTGGAAGATACAGCTTAGGCGACCCGCGAATGAGTCAGCACCGTAGGTTGTCATGCACTCCAGCATCATGCCTCTGGCTCCACTGCCGCTCAATGGCTTCATGAAGGCTGTGGGCAGGGCTGCTGTTATGTCGTTGTTTCCGCCACATGCTGTCACCACCCAGCCAATACCGTCCAGTACCCAGTCCATAGCACCAGAGGCACGAAATGCACCAATGGCTATGAGTATGGCTATTAGATATGGTATAATGCCTATGGCTGTCTTGAAGCCTCCCTTGGCACCTTCTATGAAAGCATCATACACGTTGACACGCTTGCGGAGTCCGGCAACCACAAATGCCATGATGATGCCCAGCAGTATCACGTTTGCAACGTTGTTGGATATGACACCCATGTCCTCACGGCTGAGACTGTATGCTCCCCATCCAACCATCGCCACTATAGCAGATAGCAGCGTCAGGGTTATCATCACAGGACGGTTGAACAGGCTGATGCGCTGTTTCATACCCGTGATAGCCACTCCTATCACAAGAGATATGAGGGTGGTAAGCAGGATGGGCAGGAACACATCGGTTGGCTGTGCAGCTCCCAGCTTGGCCCTGTAGGCCAGGATAGACACAGGCACAATAGTCAGTCCGGCAGTGTTCATGACGAGGAACATTATCATAGGGTTGGAGGCCGTGTCCTTTCTAGGGTTCAGCTCCTGCAGACCTTCCATTGCCTTGAGTCCGAGTGGAGTGGCAGCATTGTCCAGACCCAGCATATTGGCCGATAGGTTCATGAAAATGTTTCCCATCACAGGATGTCCTTCAGGGATATCAGGGAAGAGTCGTTTGAAGAGCGGGCTGAGCCATCGAGCCAGTGTGTTCACCGCCCCACCCTGTTCACCTATGCGCATCACTCCCATCCATAGAGCCAGTACTCCAGTCAGCCCCAATGAGATATCGAAACCTGTGGCGGCATTATCCATTGTTGACTTTATGATAGCAGGGAAAACCTCGACGTCACCCAGAAACACAAGTTTGAATGCAGCCACAACAAAGGCCACAATCAGAAAACCTGCCCAAATATAATTAAGTGCCATTCTCCAAAAATTTGTGCAAAGATAGTGATTTTAGGTATCGATATAGCTGACTGCCCAAACAAAATATGTACCTTTGCGCCACTTTTCGATATGTGGATAGATTTGGAACATTCCCCATTCTGCGGGAATATCGACTGCTTGCAACCACACTAAAACAATGCTAAAGGTGAAAGCACTCCTTACCCCAATGACATCCCATTCCTTTATTGTTTCATTTAATTTACATGAGAAATGGGTTATCTTTTTACATCTGAGTCTGTGTCGGAGGGTCATCCCGACAAGGTAGCAGACCAAATTTCCGATTCCGTTCTGGATTATCTCCTGGCTTTTGACCCCCAGTCAAAGGTTGCTTGTGAGACTCTTGTCACCACTGGACAGGTGGTGCTGGCAGGTGAAGTGAAGTCGAAGGCATACGTTGACCTTCAGGACATTGCCCGTCAGACCATCAAACGAATAGGCTACACACGTGCGGAGCTGATGTTCGAGGCCAATAGCTGTGGTGTTCTGTCAGCTATCCATGAGCAGAGTGCCGACATCAACCGTGGTGTTGAGCGTTCAGACCCCATGCAACAGGGTGCAGGCGACCAGGGCATGATGTTCGGTTATGCCACCAATGAGACAGAGAACTATATGCCTCTGGCACTGGATCTTGCCCATCACATCCTGCGCACTTTGGCCGACATCCGTCGTGAGGGTATAGAGATGACATATCTGCGTCCTGATGCCAAGAGTCAGGTCACGATAGAGTATGACGATCAGGATCGTCCTGTTCACATTGACACGATAGTAGTTTCTACCCAGCACGATGAGTTCCTCGTGGCTCATGATGGCAACCAGTTGCAGGCCGATGAGCGTATGCTGGACATCATACGTCGTGATGTGAAGCAGATACTCATTCCCCGAGTGCTTGAGGAGATACATGATGAGCATATCTGTTCTCTCTTCGACGACCATACCCATTACTATGTCAACCCCACGGGTAAGTTTGTAATCGGTGGTCCTCATGGTGACACAGGTCTCACAGGTCGCAAGATAATTGTTGACACCTACGGTGGCAAGGGTGCACATGGTGGCGGTGCTTTCTCTGGAAAGGATCCGTCGAAGGTTGACCGCTCGGCAGCCTATGCCGCACGTCATATAGCCAAGAATATGGTAGCAGCAGGTGTGGCCGATGAGATGCTTGTTCAGTTGTCCTATGCCATCGGTATGGCTGAGCCTGTTAGTATCTTCGTCAACACATTCGGCAAGAGTCATGTCAAGATGAGCGACGGTGAGATAGCCCGTCACATAGGTCGTCTGTTCGACCTTCGTCCACGTGCCATAGAAGACAGGCTCAAGTTGCGCGCCCCCATCTATGAGGAGACAGCTGCATACGGACACATGGGCCGTCAGCCGCAGACAGTTCTGAAGAGCTTCCACAGCCGCTATGCTCCCCCTGTGACAATGGAGGTGGAACTGTTCACATGGGAGAAACTGGATTATGTGGAGAGGATAAGGAAGGAGATGGGTTTATGAAAATAGCTGTCTATTGTGCTTCCAGCACAAAGATTTCTCCCATATACTTTCAGGTAGCCCAAGAGTTGGGCAGGCTGATGGCAGAGCAAGGTATAGGCTTGATCAATGGTGCCGGCAACATGGGTTTGATGTGTGCCACCTCTGATGCCTGTCTGGCAGCAGGGGGTGAGGTAACAGGAGTTATCCCAACGTTCATGGTTGAGCAGGGATGGCACCATAAGGGTCTGACACGTATCATAGAGACTCCTGATATGCACACCCGCAAGGCTACCATAGCTGAGCTCAACGATGGTTGTATTGCCTTGCCAGGCGGATGCGGCACACTGGAGGAGCTGATGGAGGTAATCACGTGGAAACAGCTTGGCTTATACCTCAAGCCGATAGTAATCCTCAACATCGATGGCTACTATGACCACCTTCTGGCACAGCTGGAACATGGTATAGAGGAACACTTCATGGGCGAGCGACACCGCGAGATATGGCGTGTTGCCACTACCGCACGTGAGGCCATCGACCTAGTACTCTCCACACCGTTGTGGGATGCCAGTGTGCGCAAGTTCGCTGCTATATAATAATGTTATGCAGCAGGACACAATCGTAGCAGTCACAGTACAGCCGGAGTCGATGGACACCACAGCCATCGACTCACAGAGCTATGTCAGCATAAGTCGGGTCGATAGTTTGCTGTCTGATTCTGCTCAGGTTGTGTATGTCGATAGCCTGCTGTCAGATAGCTTGCTTCTCGACAGTCTTTATCTCGACAGCATCTACAGAGACAGCTTGGCACAGGTGCAGCAGGTCGATACTGTTGCAGTAGAGCCTGAGCCGTCGGGCATGGTGGGTGAGCCTTGGTCATCCAGCCTTCATAGAAGCAGTTCTGTCATAGGACTGTCTTTGCTGGCTGTGTTCCTGATGTTGTTCATTGTTGGACAGACGCACCGTTATCTGGGAGAGCGCTTCAGTAACTTTTTCTTCCCTAAGGGAATGGGTAGAAACGACGATGGCTTATACAAGAACCATCCGCTTCTTAAGCCTGCTATATTGCTGTTGCTGGCTTCCGAGTGTTCGTTGCTGTTCATGGAGTATAACTCGGGCATCACCAGAGTCGTCGTTTGTCTTCTTGTTTCTATCGCTTTCCTTGTGTTGCGGCTTGTGCAGTATGCGTTTGTCAATACCGTATTCTTCAACCGCAAGATGCGCGAGCGATGGCGTGAGAACTACATGCTGTTGATGCTGATGGAGAGTGTGATGTTGCTACCAATAACGTTGGTGTATGTTTATGCTGGTATTAATCCGGAAATAGCATACATTTGTATAGCTATAATATTGCTTTTTGTCAAAATACTTCTCCTTTTCAAGACCTTTTCGGTATTTTTCGTTAAAATCGCTGGCACATTGCATTTAATTGTGTACTTTTGCGCCCTTGAAATCGTACCTGCCCTTATTTGGTGGGTATTTTTGGGCTGGATAATACAGCTTGTAACGGTATAAACAATAGCAGTATAGATAAGATGATAAAGAAGATTCTGGTTTCACAGCCAAAGCCCTCTTCGGAAAAGTCGCCATACTACGATATAGCAGCGCGACACAATGTTGAATTGGTGTTTAGGCCTTTCATCAAGGTTGAGGGTATCAGTAGCCGGGAGTTCAGGTCTCAGAAGATTTCCCTGCCTGAGTTCACTGCCATCGTCTTCACATCCCGTCACGCCATAGACCATTTCTTCCAGCTCTGCAAGGAACTGCGCTTCAATGTACCCGATGACATGAAATACTTCTGCATCACCGAGCAGGTGGCTCTCTACATTCAGAAGTATGTACAGTATCGTAAGCGCAAGGTGTTTTTCGGTTCATCAGGCAAGTTTGCCGATCTCGTGCCACTCATGGTCAAGCATAAGACTGAGCGTTTCTTCGTGCCTGTGAGTGATGTACACACCGATGAGATTTCCAAGGCATTGGACGAGAAGAACCTTCAGCACAAGGAGGGAGTGATGTATCGCACCGTCTCCAACGATTTCAGCGGTGATGAGCCATTCGACTTCGATATGGTCATCTTCTTCAGCCCCAGTGGCATACAGAGCCTGCTAAAGAACATACCCGACTTCGAGCAGGGTAAGATAGCAATAGGCACTTTCGGTCCCACCACAGCCAAGGCTGTCAAGGATGCCGGCTTGCGTCTCGACCTTGAAGCTCCGTCACCTCAGTATCCCAGCATCACAGCCGCACTCAATGCCTATATCGCAGAGGCCAACAAATAACGGCTTCAATAAGTTACAGCGTCTGTGCAGCCGCAAGCTCATAGACCAGCTCTTCGCGAGCGGAAACCGAACATTGTCGGCCTTTCCGCTCCGCGTGGTTTTTATGGTTGTGTCTCCCGATGTCTCCGACAGGCATCAGGTGATGATGTCGGTGTCCAAGCGATTGTTCAAGCATGCTGTTGACCGCAATCGGGCCAAGCGCCAGATGCGTGAGGCGTGGCGGTTGAACAATGACATACTCCTCTCTTCCATTCCTGAGGGCCAGAATCTTGTCTGCGCCTTCATCTGGACGGCTCATGAAGCTCAGACCTCAGACCTCGTCCACAGCAAGATGCGCAACCTCTTGCACCGCATGGCTGAACGAATGCCCAAGTAGTATAGAATACTACCTACTTATTCATGCTCAGACGTTTGTTCATATTCCCTATACGCTTTTATCAGCGGTGCATCTCTCCGTTGACACCCCCTTCGTGCCGTTTCACTCCAACCTGTTCGCAGTATGCTGTTGAGGCTATATTGAAGCATGGAGTTGTCAAGGGGTTGTATCTGGGCATCCGTCGCCTGCTGCGTTGCCACCCTTGGGGCGGATCGGGCTACGACCCAGTGCCGGAGCATTTCTCATTTTTCTCCCACTGACTGACATGCCACGCTACCTCAACATCCACACCCATTGCCCGCTGCCTGCTGATGAGTATTCTGTGGTTTCTTTCGGTCTCCATCCCTGGCAAGTGGGCGATGACTGGCAGCAACAGTTGGCCGGTATAGCCTTTCCAGAGCGCGACAGCGATGCTTCATGGCTGGTAGGCGAATGTGGACTTGACCGACTCTATCCTGCTTTTCAGTTACAGCTGGCTGCCTTCGAGGCGCAGATTGACATCAGCGAGTCCTACAGCCGACCCATGATTATCCATTGTGTGAAGGCATGGGACGATCTCATCCGACTTCATCGTCGGGCTACACAGCCTTGGATTATCCACGGCTTTCGCGGCAATCCTCAACAGCTTGTCCAACTGCTTGCCCAGGGCTTCTACGTTAGCTTTGGCTTTCGCTACAATCAGCAGGCTCTTCAGACCTGTCCTCTTGACCGTCTCTTTCTTGAAACTGATGACACTCCATCGCCCATAGCTCCACTCTATGCCGAGGTGGCAGCTCTTCGTGGCATCACAGTCGAGGCTCTTATAGAACATATTGCAGCAAATAGTTCGTTCATGCGGTCATAAGAACTCACTCAGCACTACATACGAATCTGTTCACACTTGTGAATTTAGATTTTCACAAGTGTGAACAGATAAATTCACAAGTGTGAAAATCTAAATTCACTCTTGTGAACAGATTCATACATCAGCATGAATGAAGTCTTTTGTCGGCAATAACAATATTATTCGACAGCAATAATAAGTAGGTGTTCACAATTAGTTTTATGTATTTGTTCAGCTATTTGGATGCAGATTTTTCTTTTCTCCGAAGGAGCAGAGCGGGCTCTGTGACTGAGGATAAAAGGAAAAGATGCGTCAAAGAGCGAACAAAGACATGAAAGCACCTACAATTCTGGATATAGTAAAATAATTTTGAACACCTACTTACATATTTTTTTGATGCGATTTTCGCGTAAATACTTGACAAAGGGGTATTTGATGTTGTATCTTTGCAGCGTTTTTTAGGGGGCGTATGCAATGAAACGACTTTTGATAGAGACTTATGGGTGCCAGATGAATGTGGCTGACAGTGAGGTGGTGGCATCCGTGATGGGCATGGCTGGCTATGAGATAACGGAGAATATGGATGAGGCAGATGCTGTGTTCCTCAACACCTGCTCTGTGCGGGCAGCTGCCGAACAGAAGATATATTCTCGGTTGGAGTATTTGCGCAGTGTGCGCCGCAAGCGCGGTTCGCAGCGTCCACGTCTCATCATTGGTGTGCTGGGATGTATGGCCGAGCGCGTTCAGCAAGAGTTGCTGGAGCAGCAGGAGGTAGATATCGTATGCGGCCCCGACTCCTACATGAGTCTGCCCGACCTTGTGGCCTGCGCCGAGCTGGGGCAGCCGGCCATCAACATAGAACTTTCCACTTCAGAGACATATCGCGACATAGTGCCGCAGCGTTTGCACTCGAACCATATCAGCGGGTTTGTGAGCATCATGCGTGGATGCAACAACTTCTGCCACTACTGCATAGTACCCTACACTCGTGGACGTGAGCGTAGCCGCGACATCGAAAGCATTCTCACAGAGGTGCGTGACCTGCGCGACCGTGGCTTTAAGGAGGTGACACTGCTTGGGCAGAATGTGAATTCGTATATTGGACAATTGGACAATTTACAATCAGACAATTCATTAGGTATCGCATCTCAAGCACAAAGTAATGGTGAAATTGTAAATAGTACAATTGTCAAATTCTCAGACCTTCTTCGCACCGTTGCCCGTGCTGTGCCAGAGATGCGTATTCGCTTCACCACGAGCCATCCCAAGGATATGAGCGATGAGACGTTGAGGGTGATAGCTGAGGAGCCAAACGTGTGCCGACACATCCACCTGCCTGTTCAGAGCGGGAGCAATGAGGTGCTGAAGCGCATGAACCGCAAATATACCCGCGAATGGTATCTTGACCGTGTGGCGGCTATACGCCGCATCATACCCGACTGCGGCCTCACCACCGACATCTTCGTCGGCTACTGCGGTGAGACGGAAGAGGACCACCAGCTGTCGCTATCCCTAATGCGGGAGGTGGGCTATGACTCAGCTTTCATGTTCAAGTACTCTGAGCGTCCAGGCACATACGCCTCCAAGCATCTACCCGACGATGTGCCGGAGGAGGTGAAGCTGCGCCGCCTTCAGGAGCTGATAGACCTCCAGACAGAAATCTCAGCTGAGACCGCCCGCCGGTGGGAGGGTCGCACGGTAGAGGTGCTGGTGGAGGGAACGTCCAAGCGCGACCGCAACCAGCTCTTCGGACGCACCGAGCAGAACCGTGTGGTGGTCTTCGACCGAGGCACTCACCACATTGGTGACCGCGTGATGGTAAAGATAACGAGCAGTAGCTCAGCAACCCTGAAGGGGGAGGAAGAAAAGACCCACCCCCAACCCCTCCCGTGAGGGGAGGGGGATAGGCCCTATAGGACCCCATAAGCCCCATAGGCCCTATAAGCCTTATAAGCCTTATAAGCCCCATAAGCCTATGAAAACAAATTCTCAAAAAGAAACAGCACCCTCCCGGAAAGGGAGGGCAAGAAGTGGGTTCAACCTCCAATGGCTCACCTCGTGCGTCTCTACAACCTTGGTGCTGGTGCTGCTGGGGTTGGTGGTGTTGTGCGGGCTATCGGCTTCGCGCATGTCCGATGTAGTGCGTGAGAATATGACGGTGACGCTACTGTTGAACGAAAACCTCGATTCCACCGACACAGAACTCCTTGAGGCCCAGTTCCGTCAGCACCCAGCCGTGCGAGAGACAAAGCTTGTCACAGGCGAACAGATCCTGACTGAGGAGATAGCACGACTAGGTGACGACCCGTCTGTTTTCCTCAATGGAGAGAACCCATACGGTTCTACGTTGGAACTACATGTGAACGCCGTGTATGCCAACAGCGACAGCCTGTTGAAGTATTCGGCAGAGTGGAAGCAGCTGTGGCAGATCGATGATGTGGTATATCAGCCCGACATCGTGGCCAACGTGAACCATACCCTGCATCGCATCATGGCTGTGTTGGTGGTGCTGGCTGCACTGCTGACGATAATATCGGTGGTTTTGGTACACAACACAGTGCGTCTCAGCGTCTATGCACGTCGATGGACCATACACACCATGCGCCTCGTGGGAGCCTCTTGGTCATTCATCTGCCGTCCGTTCCTGTTGCGGAGCCTCGGCATTGCTTTGGTCTCTTCGGTGCTTGCCTCAGCTATGCTGATAGGTGGTGTTATGTGGATGAGCCATCATGATGGCATGGTGCTTCAGATAGTCACCACCGACATCCAGCTCATCGTGGTGGCTGCCGTTGTGGTGGCTGCCCTGCTGCTCACCCAGCTGTCAACATGGCTCACGGTGATGCACTTCCTGCGTATGCGAGAAACGGAAATGTATAAATAAGAATATTATGGACAAGACAATGTTTGCCTTTGACAAAATGAACTACATACTCATAGCTGTGGGTGTGCTGGCTGTTGTCATTGGTTTCTTTCTCATGGGTGGTTCGGGTTCGACCGAATCAGAGTTCAACCCTGACATCTTCAGCCCAATGCGCATACGTGTGGCTCCCGCCGTGTGCTTCATCGGTTTTGTATTCATGATCTACGGCATCATGCACAAGCCAAAGTCAGACAAGTAAGGCTATGGATACACTAGAAGCATTCTTAATGGGTCTGATACAAGGTCTGACCGAGTATCTGCCAGTGTCGTCCAGTGGACACCTCACCATAGCATCTCATTTCTTCGGCTTGAACGGTGAGGAGAACCTCACATTCACCATTGCTGTGCACATAGCAACCGTGCTTTCCACGATGGTTATTCTATGGAAGGAGATTGCATGGATACTGCGCGGTCTGTTCAGCTGGAACGGAAGCCTCAACGCCGAGCAGCGCTATCTTCTCGCCATTGTGGTGTCCATGATACCTGTGGGTATCGTGGGGGTGTTCTTCAAGGACTATGTGGAGGAAATCTTCGGAGCCGGACTGTTTGTGGTGGGGTGCTGCCTGTTGGTTACAGCAGCCTTGCTCATCTTCAGCTACTATGCCCGTCCGCGCCGGAAGGAGAACATATCCTATCTGGATGCCTTCATCATAGGTCTGGCACAGGCTGTAGCCGTTCTGCCGGGACTGTCACGCTCTGGCTCCACTATAGCCACAGGCCTGTTGCTTGGAAACAAGAAGGAGAAGCTGGCACAGTTCAGCTTCCTCATGGTCATCCCTCCCATCCTCGGTGAGGCCCTGCTCGACATCATGAAGACTCTGAAGCCCGCCTCCGATGTTGCCACAGGTGTTGCTGCCGCTGAACCCACCATCGGTCCGATGGCTCTCACAGTGGGAGTGCTGACAGCCTTCATCAGCGGCTGCCTGGCATGTAAGTGGATGATAGACATTGTCAAGAAAGGTAAGCTCATCTACTTCGGCATCTACTGTGCTGTCGTGGGTGCAGTGTTGATAGCATTATCATGATAGATTACAGCGAAGGCACCGTCCTCTACTTCGACAAACCGCTGCGCTGGACATCCTTTGATGTGGTCAACAAGGTGCGCTGGCATCTCTGCAAGAAGCTGGGCATCAAGAAACTGAAGGTGGGACACGCCGGCACACTAGACCCCTTGGCTACAGGGGTGATGGTAGTGTGTACAGGACGCATGACCAAGCGCATCGACGAGCTGCAGGCTCAGACCAAGGAGTATGTAGCCACGCTGCGCCTCGGAGCTACCACACCATCCTTCGATCTCGAACACGAGATAGATGCCACCTACCCCACCGCACACATCACACGCGAGATGGTGGAGCAGGTGCTGACACGTTTCCTTGGTCGTATAGAACAGATACCACCAGCCTACTCAGCCTGTAAGATCGATGGCAAGCGAGCCTACGACCTGGCACGCAAGGGCAAGGATGTGCCGTTGAAGCCCAAGGTGCTGGTTATCGATGAAATAGAGCTTTTAGACTGCCGCTTGGATGACAAGCCAGAGATTACCATCCGTGTGGTATGCTCCAAAGGTACATACATCCGTGCTCTGGCACGTGACATCGGTGAGGCCCTGAACAGCGGAGCCCACCTTATAGCCCTGCGACGCACACGGGTGGGTGACATCACCGTGGACCAGTGCATGCAGGTAGAAGAGTTCACAGATAATATTCCACAAATATGAAGCTATCACAATTCAAATTCAAGCTGGCTGAGGATCGTATTGCTCAGTATCCGGCTACGTTCCGTGACGAATGTCGTCTGATAGTGCTACACTGTAAGAGCGGTATCATAGAACACCGCGAACATTTCTATGACGTCCTTGAATACTTCGACGAACACGATGTGCTGGTGTTCAACGACACCAAGGTGTTCCCGGCACGTCTGGAAGGCAACAAGGAGAAGACGGGAGCAAGGATAGAGGTGTTCCTGCTGCGTGAGCTCAATCAGGACATGCGTCTGTGGGATGTGTTGGTGGAGCCGGCTCGAAAGATACGTATTGGCAACAAGCTTTACTTCGGTGAGGACGAGAGCATGGTGGCGGAAGTGATAGACAACACCACCAGCCGTGGACGCACACTGCGTTTCCTCTACGACGGACCGCACGAGGAGTTCAAGGAGGCTCTCTATGCCCTTGGCGAGGCTCCACTGCCTAAACACATGATCACCCGCAAGGCTGAACCGCAGGACATGGAAGATTTCCAGTGCGTGTTTGCACAGAACGAGGGAGCGGTGACGGCACCCGCATCGGGTCTGCACTTCTCCAAGCAGCTGATGAAGCGTATAGAGCTGAAGGGCATAGACATGGCCTTTGTCACCATGCACTGTGGACTGGGCAACTTCCGTCCAATTGAGGTGGAGGATCTCTCGAAACACAAGATGGAGAGTGAAGAGATGCACGTCAACGATGAGGCTTGTCGCGTTGTGAACCGTGCCAAGGACAGCGGACATAAGATCTGTGCCGTTGGCACCACTGTTCAGCGTGTGCTGGAGACCGCCATAGGTGCCGACAAACGCCTTAAGGAGTTCGACGGCTGGACAAACAAGTTCATCTATCCTCCCTATGAGTTCGGTATTGCCGATGCCATGATAGCCAATCTCTACACTCCGCTATCCACTATGCTGATGCTGACATGCGCCTTCGGTGGCTACGACCTCGTGATGAAGGCTTATAAGGAGGCTGTACGTGACACCCGCTACCGCTTCGGGGCTTACGGCGATGCCATGCTCCTGCTGAACGACTGATACCTCCAAGCTGTAAGCATGACCGATCTCTTCTTGGGGCTAGGCAGTAATCTGGGCGACCGCAAGGCTGCTCTGCAGGGTGCGCTGCACCTGCTTGCGGAGCAGGTCGGAGAGTTGTGCGAATGTTCCGAGCTGGTGGAGACCGAACCGTGGGGCTATCAATCGCAAAACAAGTATGTCAATGCTGTGGCTCGCTTCCGCACGGAGCTGACGGTTGGAGAGGTGTTGGAGGTCACACAGGCTATAGAACGCGAGCTTGGTCGAACAGTCAAGACGGCAGCCGACGGTGTCTATACCGACCGCGTCATAGATATTGACATCCTGCTGTATGGCTCTTCTGTCATCTACTCCCCCGCCCTGCGCGTTCCGCATCCCCGTATGTGGCAGCGTCAGTTTGTGATGGAGCCGTTGTCCAGCCTCTCCCACACGCCACACCTTTGCAGGCAGGGAGGCGGAACTGCTGCCACTATAGGCTTCTTCGACGGGGTGCATCTAGGCCATCAGCACCTCATGACCCAGCTGTGTCAGCTGGCGTCTGGACAGGGACAGCTACCTCTGGCTGTTACCTTCGACCGTCATCCTAGCACCGTTGTGCCTCACCGCCAGCCAACCCCTATCCTCACCACCCGCTCGGAGTGCAGAGAGAGGCTGTTGAGCTTCGGTGTAGAGGTGGCAGAACTGCAGTTTGATGCCTGCATGTCGCAGCTCACGGCACGTGAGTTCATGAAGCTCATACTGCACGAGCAGCTCAACGTCAAGACCCTGCTGGTGGGCTACGACCATCACTTTGGCCGACCGCTCCCAGAAAGGCGTGAGACGATAGACGACTATAAGGCGTATGGACGTGAATGCGGGATGGAGGTTGTGGTGGCTACTGAGCTGTCATCGGACTTTCATGTCAGCAGCAGTGCCATCCGGCGCGCACTTCTTGCCGGCGATGTAGCCACAGCCAACTCCATGCTGGGGAGACCATACAGGTGGACGGGGCGTGTGGTTCATGGTCATGCCATTGGGCGGCAGCTGGGGTTCCCCACAGCTAACCTCGTTGCGCTTAACCCTGAGCAGCTGTTGCCAGCAAGAGGGGTCTATGCTGCTATGGTGGATATTTGTGACGGAGTATATCCGGCAATGCTGAACATCGGAACGCGCCCCACCATATCCCCTGCCGATCATACCGTGACAGTAGAGGCTCACCTGTTCGACTACGAAGGCGACCTCTATGGACAGACCGTCACCGTAGCCTTTCATGCCTGCCTGCGCCAGGAACGTTGCTTCAATAGCGAAGAAGAACTGATGGCACAGCTCCACACCGACAAAACTGCAGCGCTACAGGCACTATCCACAACAAATTAAACGCATAACAGACAATTACGTTTTGCGACCACGAATGTATTTTGACCACGAATTTCACGAATTATACGAATTAAAGTAAAACTCTTCATAGGAAATGAATATTCGTGCAATGCGTGGTTTGAACAAAAAGACAATTCATGGATAATTACATGGTCAGTTATATGGTCATTATATGTTAAAGCTAAAAACACGAATTACCATTAATTTCCCACGAATTATCATTAATTCATCATTGACTATGGTATCAAATTAATTCGTATAATTCGTGAAATTCGTGGTGGAAATCAACATAATACCCAGTACTGTAGTAATCCACTCCGTATAATTCGTGTAATCCGTTGTTTGAAAGTACCATATATGTTCAATGTTATTCGTATAATTCGTGAAATTCGTGGTTTAATATTATGAATCGTCCTTTTTGGTTGTATATCATACTGTTCATAGTTGCCCAGATGGCAGGTGTTGTACCTGCGCTGTTGGTACAGTTTCATTTGTTGAGTCCTGCCTCTGTGTTTGTCAAGACACCAGTCATCTTATGCATAGTCAATCTTTTGGCTATTGGGCTGTGTCTGCTGTTCCGTCCTCGTCTGTGTACGGTTCGTGACACTATGGCCGGCTTCCGCCGTCCTGCGCTGCGGCCCACCGTACTTATGGTGCTGCTGGCACCACCTTCAATCTTCCTTGTCAGCTGGCTGCAGGAGATGCTGCCGGCCTTGCCCGACTTGGTTCCGGAGCAGTCGGTTGACCAGTTGCTCAACACTCCTTTAGGTCTGCTCACTGTGTGTCTCATCGGTCCGTTGGCGGAGGAGATGATTTTCAGGGCTGGGGTGCTGGGAAGCCTGTTGCGCAGTATGTCTCCGTTGGTGGCGATAGTATTGAGTGCATCATTCTTCGCTATCATCCACGGTAATCCTGCGCAGATGCCCGCTGCCTTCTGGCTTGGGCTGCTTCTAGGGTGGGCCTTCTACTCCACCCAATCCCTGGCAGCTCCATTGGCAATACACATCTTCAACAATAGCCTTGCAGCTGTTTTCCCAGATACCGCCATAACGGATTTCCTCACTACTCCACTCCACCATATAGTTTTCCTAATAGTGACACTCTCGTGGATAGTTCTGTTGTATCGGAAAATAATGTCCCCAACTTGATATTCATCAAATGTGAGGTCGAAATAGCCCGAATGAGTGATGAAAATACACCCTATATCACTCATTTTTATAGCCTTACATACACTTTTTACCCCAAACACTCAGCTTATACCAAAAAAAGTCCATACCTTTGACACCTGGTTAATAAATAATCAATCGTCAATATGACATATCGCGAGACAGTTTCACATCAGTTATCAAACTACTTTAAGACTCAACCAGTCTTGAAGGCATGGCTGTTTGGCTCTGTTGCTCGTGGAGAGGAAAATGATAAAAGCGATATTGATATAATTTTCGTTCCTGATAGACAAGGCAAGCCATTTACCCTTTTCACAATAGGAAAAATGTATATGGATTTGAAAAAGTTATTGGGAAGAGACATCGACCTTGTAGAAGACGGATCTCTACGTCCATACGCAATTCCAAACGTTGAGCGAGAAAAAATTCTAATCTATGAGAGAGCGAGCTAGAGATAAAGGGCGACTAATAGACATCGTAGAGCATGCTGATAAAGCTCAGCTGATAATTAAAGGACGATCTTTTGAAGAGTTTGTAAAAGACATCTCTGTTTACTATTCAGTAATGAAATGTATTGAAATGTATTGAAATAGTTGGTGAGGCTGTATATATGTTGACAAAGGAATTTAAAGGCGAACATCCTGAAATCCCATGGTCACATATTCAAGGATTTCGTCATGTTCTTGTTCATGGCTATGCTCAAATAGTTCCAGAAACATTATACGCCACCGCAATAAATGATTTGCCTATTCTACGTGACCAAGTGTCTCATTTTATTGAAGATATTGATTGGGGTGAATGGGAAAATGACAAATACTTCTCAAGGACTTAACCTCATATATAACCAGAAATAATTTGCAAAACTTTCAATTTACTAACTATATTCAACAATGAAGAAAATTCTACTTCTTTTATGCGCCCTGCTGACTACTGTGGGGACGTGGGCTTATACCACGGTAACACTTGGTAGCCAAGTGACAGACCTGAGTACTCTGTCAGCAGAAAAGTATTACGTGCTTAAGAACGTCGGTAGCAGCAAATACAATTGCTTCGATGGTACTCAGATGACACCAACTGACGAAGTTGACTATTCTGCCGTAGTTGTGCTTAACTACGATGGTGCAAACGTAACCATTAAGCAGGTAAATGCCGACCAATACTATCAGGGACTTGTAAACAACGAGCGCCTGACTTTAGGCAATGATCCTGTCAATTACACATTCAATACAGATGGAGTAGAAGCAGGACAGTTCCGTTTCGCTAACAATAGCCTTTATATGAACCGTAATGGTGGTGATGAGCAATTCCCAATGGGTGCTGGAACGAATTTTACTGGTGGTTATTCACGTTGGAACATTTATGAAGTAACCGTTATAGATGGATATGTTTTGACTTACAGTACAAGCACAGGTTCTTATACCTCAACAAACTCTCAAGGTACTTGGGCAAAGGCTTGGCAATCTACGGCAACAGATCCATCTTTTACTCTTACAACAACTGCAAATAACATTAAGGTTGCAGACGGCAGTATATGGTCTGGTGGTTCTGGCTGTACATATACTCTCACCGCTCAAACAGGTTTCTTGATAAAGGGTTATACCATTAAAGGTACAGCTAACACATCTGCACAGACCTTAACTCCTGCCGAAGGTGGTTCCGCTGTAGAGTTTGGAACAGATAAAGAATATACCCTCACCGTAACAGGACTTTCAACTCAAACAACTTCTTTCAATCATAGTACTCCTAATAATGGTATTTCCATCAGTTCGTTTACTGTAATTGTTGACGCATCTCCTGCAACTGTACAATACGTTGTATTCAATGATAATGAAGTGGAATTGTTTAGGTCAAATGCTGTTTCAGCTATCGTAGGTTCTAACATTACAGCACTTCCTTCGGAATACCAACATCCTTATTGCTCGTATAATGTGACTCCGATTACTGTTGTTGAAGGTGAGAATGTTGTTAATGTAACCGTGTCCTACAATCTCCCCTTCACCGTATCGACAGACTTTGAGAATGCCACATGGTACTATGCTAAACTTCGTGGAAAGTATCTGCGTGCAGATGACAGTGCAAAAGACAGCAGCGGCCGCTATGCTACCAATTCCACCAATGAACACACTGACGCTTACAAGTGGGCTTTCTTTGGCAATCCCTATGCTGGCATCTATGTGATGAACAAGAATCAGGGTGATGGCAAGTTCCTTTACAAGCCAGATGCACAATTCGTATTCCAAACTGTTAATGACCCAACTGCACAGAATAACACTTTGTTTGAAGCTACTCCTAACGGCAATGATGGATTCACCCTTCGAAGCCTTACTGGTTCAACGATGTATATCAATGATGCTGGCAATAATGGTAATCTCGGCTTTTGGAACAATTCTGCAGGTAAAACAGACGGTGGTTCTAAGTGGGTTGTTGAGGAAGTACCTGATGTTGCTATCGATGTCACATACGAATTGTGGGTTGGCGGTGAAAAGGTGAATACCGTTATTGACGAGCAGGTTGCTCAGAATAGTGATGTTAACATCCCTGCATCTCTTACCTCTGCTTACAGCGCACTCGTATACGATTTCGATACAGAGGGTTCCATCGGTACAGAGAACTGCACTATTACCGTCACTGGTACGTTGAAGACAGGTGTAGTAACTGCATTGTCGGGTCTAAGCAACAGTAAAGCTTATCGTTTGGTAACAGAACGTGGTACGTTTACGACAGACAATGGTGCATTGACCAATACTTGCAAGAGCGGCTCCAACTATTCTGTATATAACTTTGCCATCGTTAACTACGAAGATGCTTATTATCTCTGGAGTGTAGAGGATGGCAAGTTTGTTGCTGGTAACAACACCGATTTGACAGCAACTCCTACAGCTATTACAATCAATGTACTCGATGAAGCATTGTTCAAATTCCAGTGCGGCTCTCAATATTTGAACTGTAACACTAACTCTGGTGGTTTCTTTGATACTTGGAGTACAACTGATGGTGGAAACAAAGTGGCCATCATTGAGGCAGCTGATTTCGATGCCACTGGTGTCCTTGCAGCATTGGAAGCTTATCTACATCCTGCAAATTACTATGACAGAGTTGCAGAAGAAGTTCTGCCTTACCTCATGGATGGCGAAAACCCATCTGCATCAATCGGCAAGCCTTTCGGTCTTTCTACTGAAGCTGCTACTGCCATTGTATCTACTTATATGACTCAACTGAATAACCAGCAGTTCTCTCAGGAAGAGTATGAAGCGATTGTAGCAGCTAAGAATGCAGGCATCATAGATCATCCTGCTGACGGTTACTATTTTGTGAAGAATGCAAGCACAAATAAATACTTGCGTGCTATATCACTTGGCAATCGTGGTGGCGTCGTTGCTGACGTGGCCGATCCCTCTACTGTTCCTGCCGCTGTGATTGAGGTTCGCACCGTAGAAGACAAGCAATATATGCTTTCCAACAATGCTTGGTTGAACTGGGTTTATCCTTCATCTGGCTATGAAGCTATGACATCTGGGGGAAAGGACAAGTATGTTCATTGGCTCGCAGGTGCTCCTGGTCAGGGTGCGTTCAGCATAGCTCTCGGCAACGGTGAAGGCAGTTATGCAAACTATCTCACTACAGGTTATTACACAGCTAAGGGTGACGAAAATGGTAACATTTGGGGTGGAGATGGTTCTTCCAATGCCGCTCAGTGGATTTTCGAACAAGCCGAAGAGATAACTCTAGCTCTCAATGAAGTTGGCGGAAATAGCTATGCAACTACATATCTGCCATTCGGTATTACTTTTGATGGTAACGTAAAGGCTTACAAGCTGGCTATCGAAGGTAGCTGGGCTGTTCCTACAGTGATTGGTAAGGATGGTTATAGCGTACCTGCTGGCACTCCAGTTCTGTTATTTGCTAAAGAAGAGGTAGAATCAATTACTGCTACAATCACTAGCGCGTCTATGGAAGAGGTAACAGACAATGAACTTGAAGGTAGCTACTTTGCTTCTTCTCCTAATGCATACGTTCTGAATGCAATTGGCGATGAAGTTGGTTTCTATGTTCTGAATGGCACATTGGCCGCCAACCGTGCATACCTGCCAAGGACTGTAGAGGTTAAGGGCTTTGCTCTGAATTGGGATCTGACAACAGGTATTGAAGGAGTTGCAGCTAACGCTGGTAACAAGACAATATTCAATCTCGCAGGTCAGCGTGTACAGAATGCTCAAAAGGGCATTTACATTGTCAACGGCAAGAAAGTGGTTGTTAAATAAAGACTAAATCCAAACATTATGAAAAAGACATATATAACACCAAGCGTTGACACACTTGACGCAATAGTAGAGAGCAACATCCTAGACAACTCCCTCAAAATCTCTGACACAGAGGTTTCAGGTGGTTGGACAAAGGAAGAAGGAGACTGGGACATCTGGGGTGAGGATGAAGAATAATCATCCCTGAACATAAACACCGTGCTGTATGATACAGTACAGCACGGTGAAAGATGGCGAACAGCACGGTGCATAATGTGATGTACCGTGCTGTTTTTTTTCACAAACTCGGTGTGTTTCAGAAACATTGTGTACCTTTGCCGCCAAATCTGAAAATACACCTTATATAATATATAACATATAATATGGCAAAGAACCTCGTAATTGTGGAGTCTCCCGCCAAAGCCAAGACCATTGAGAAGTTTCTTGGCAAGGACTACACAGTGATGTCCTCGTATGGTCACATTCGTGATTTGAAGAAGAAGACCTTCAGCATCAACACCACCAGTTTCCACCCTCTGTATGAGATACCCGCCGACAAGATACAGGTGGTGAACAAGCTCAGACAAGAAGCCAAGAAAAGCGATGTGGTCTGGCTTGCATCTGATGAGGACCGCGAGGGAGAGGCCATATCATGGCATCTGCAGGAGGTGTTGAAGCTCAAGCCCCAGCATACACGTCGCATAGTGTTTCATGAGATAACCAAGATGGCCATACTGAATGCCATCGAGCATCCACGCACAGTGGATATGTCGCTGGTCAATGCCCAGCAGGCACGTCGTGTGCTGGATCGCATCGTGGGCTTCAAGCTGTCGCCTGTGTTGTGGCGTAAGGTGAAGCCGGGCCTGAGTGCAGGCCGTGTGCAGAGTGTGGCTGTACGACTGATTGTAGAGCGTGAGCGTGAGATACAGGCGTTCAACAGCGAGGCTGCCTATCGTGTGTCGGCACTGCTGCAAACTGCCGACGGGTCGGAAATCAAGGCCGACCTCAACCGCCGCTTCGCTACCCGCGACGAGGTGGAAGCCTTCCTGGCTGATGTGGCCAAGGCCGAGCTGACGGTGACAGACCTCCAGACACGTCCCGTGCATCGCTCACCCGCCCCACCGTTCACCACCAGCACCTTGCAGCAGGATGCAGCCCACAAGCTGGGCTTCCCTGTGGCACAGACCATGCTCGTAGCACAGCACCTGTATGAGAACGGACATATCACATACATGCGTACCGACAGCGTCAACCTCTCCTCCCTGGCTCTGGCTAGCAGCCGCGATGTCATCAAGGAACAGATGGGCGAGCAGTATGTGAAGACACGTCAGTTCCATACCTCATCGAAGGGAGCGCAGGAGGCACACGAGGCCATACGTCCTACCTACATGGACCGCTTGGAGCTGAAATCCGAGAATGCGCAGGAACGTCGCCTCTATGACCTGATATGGAAGCGCACCATCGCCAGCCAGATGGCTGATGCCGAGATGGAAAAGACAACAGTAACTATCAGCATCTCTGGCCGTGAGGAGCAGTTCATAGCCAATGGCGAAGTGGTGAAGTTCGACGGTTTCCTGAAGGTATATCGCGATACCCCCGAAAGTGCGGATGGTATGGATGCTGCAGATGCAGCAGAGGGCTCAGCCACCATTCTGCCACCAATGAGCAAGGGACAGAGCCTGACCCGACTGGAGGTACAGGCCACAGAGCGTTTCAGCCAGCACCCGCCACGCTATAACGAGGCCACGTTGGTGAAGAAGCTGGAGGAGCTGGGCATTGGCCGTCCGTCAACCTATGCTCCCACCATCAGCACCATACAGCAGCGTGAGTACGTGTCACGCGGTGACATAGCAGGAGAAGAGCGCTCATTCACAGTGCTGACCCTCAGCGACGACGGCGTGAAGGAGGAGACCCGCACCATGATGCTAGGTGCAGAGCGCGCCCGTCTGGTGCCTACCGACACCGGCACCGTTGTCACGGAGTTCCTGCTCTCGTCCTTCCCAACCATAATGGACTATAATTTCACAGCCGATGTGGAGAAGGAGTTCGACACCATTGCTGAGGGTAAGGAGGAATGGGACGGCATGATACGCCAGTTCTATGAGACTTTCGAGCCTCAGGTGGAGGACGTGAGCCACACTCGTACAGAGCTGAAGGCCGGTGAACGCATCCTTGGCAACGACCCTGTGTCGGGTAAGCCAGTAAGCGTGAAGATTGGACGCTTCGGTCCGATGGTGCAGATTGGTACAGCCGACGATGAGGAGAAGCCACGCTTTGCACAGCTCAAGAAAGGACAGAGCATTGAGACCCTGACGCTGGAGGATGCTATGGAACTGTTCAAGCTGCCGCGCAACCTCGGTGACTTTGAGGATGCACCTGTAATCATTGGTACAGGACGCTTCGGTTGCTATGTGCTGCACGACAAGAAGTATGTCAGCATCCCCAAGTCGATGGATCCGTTGACCATCAGCTTGGAGGAGGCTGTGGCGCTGATTGAAGACAAGCGCAAGGAGGAAGAGAGCCGCCATCTGAAGGCTTTCGACCAAGACCCCGAGTTGGAGGTGATGAATGGACGCTTTGGACCATACATATCATATAAGGGCGAGAACTTCCGTCTGCCAAAGGCTATGCAGCAGAGGATAACAGACCTCACCTACGAGGAGTGTCATGAGTTTGTACAGCAGCAGACCGACAAGGCCAAGACCGCAAAGACCAAGCGTTCCTACACAAAGAAGAAATAAGCAATGGTTCGCATCATACTCGTTGGTTTCATGGGTTCCGGCAAGACCACTGTAGGCAAGGCGTTGGCAGCCAGCCTGGGTGTGCCGTTCTACGACCTTGACTGGTATATCACAGAGCGCTATCATCGCACAGTCAAGCAGATATTCGATGAAAGAGGTGAGGAAGGCTTCCGCGACCTGGAGCAAAGGATGCTGCATGAGGTGGCAGAATTTGAGAACATCGTGTTGAGCTGCGGTGGCGGCACTCCCTGCTTCTTCGATAACATGGACTACATGAACAGCTTGGCCGACACGGTCTATCTGAAGGCGGAGCCAGAGGTGCTGGCCATGCACCTGCGCATGGGCAAGGGCGTGAGACCGCTCATTCTGGGTAAAACGCCAGAAGAACTCGATGCCTACATCAGGGAAGCTCTTGTGGAACGCGAACCTTTCTATTCGAAGGCAAAATATACTCTGGACGTCTCACTCCTTGAGAACTTCACCAAGATACAGGAGAGTGTGAGACTGATAAGAGAGCAAATAAACATATAGGTATGAGGAAGTGGCGCATTGAAGACTCCGAGGAACTGTATAACATCAAAGGATGGGGAGTCAATTATTTCGGTATCAACGATAAAGGACATGTCTATGTCACACCAAAGAAGAATGGGGTGCAGATAGACCTGAAGGATGTGGTCGATGAGCTGGCAACACGCCACGTGACGGCTCCGATGCTTCTCCGCTTTCCTGATATACTTGACAACCGCATTGAGAAGACCGATGAATGTTTCCGCAAGGCTGCCAAGGAGTATGAATATCAGGCAGAACACTTCATCATCTTTCCTGTGAAGGTTAACCAGATGCGTCCTGTGGTGGAGGAAATCATCAGCCACGGCAAGCGCTACAACCTCGGTCTGGAAGCAGGCTCCAAGCCAGAGCTACACGCTGTGCTGGCCACCAACATGGACAGTGACAGCCTCATCATCTGCAACGGCCACAAGGACCAGAACTTCATAGAGCTGGCTCTGCTGGCACAGAAGATGGGCAAGCGTGTGTTCCTCGTTGTGGAAAAGTTGCCCGAATTGCAGATTATCGCCGACACAGCCCAGCGGTTGGGTGTCAAGCCTAACCTTGGCATACGTATCAAGCTGGCTGCCAACGGCAGTGGCAAGTGGAGTGAGAGCGGTGGCGATGCCTCCAAGTTCGGCTTGAACTCATCTGAGCTGCTCATGGCTCTGCAACTGCTGGATGAGATGGGGCTGCGTGACTGCCTCAAGCTTCTGCACTTCCACATCGGAAGCCAGATAACAAAGATACGTCGCATCAGCACCGCGCTGAGAGAGGCGTCGCAGTTCTACGTTCAGCTGCACAGCATGGGCTTCAACATTGAGTTCATCGACTGCGGTGGCGGACTCGGTGTTGACTACGACGGTACGCGCTCCAGCAACAGTGAGAGCTCTGTGAACTACTCCATTCAGGAGTATGTCAACGACTGTGTCTATACCCTTGTTGAGGCTGCTAACGCCAATAATATCCCACATCCGAACATCATCACCGAGGGCGGACGCTCGCTGACAGCCCACCACAGTGTGCTGATTGTGGATGTGATGGAGAGTGTGACAGCACCCCAGATGCCAGAGGATTTCGAGCCAGGCAGCAGTGACCACAAGCTGGTGCATGACCTGACGGAGATATGGGACAAACTCAGCAGTCGCTCGCTACTAGAGGACTGGCACGATGCCGAAGACATACGTGAGGAGGCTCTCGACCTGTTCCGTCATGGCATCATAGACCTCAAGACCCGTGCCCAGATAGAATCGCTCTATTGGGCTATCAGCCATGAGGTGGCCGAGTTGGCACATCATCAGAAGCATGCACCCGATGAGCTTCGTGCCTTGGACAAGCAGATGGCCGACAAGTACTTCTGCAATTTCTCACTCTTCCAGTCCATGCCCGACTCGTGGGCTCTCGACCAGCTGTTCCCCATCATGCCTATAGCCCGATTGGGTGAACAGCCCACACGCAGTGCCACGCTGCAGGACATCACGTGCGACTCCGACGGTAAGATAACAACCTACGTCAATGGCGGCCACCAGACCAATTATATTCCATTGCATTCGGTCAATCCAAACGAGCATTATTATATTGGAGTATTCCTTGTGGGTGCATATCAGGAAATACTGGGCAATATGCACAACCTCTTCGGTGACACCAATGCTGTCCATATCACAGTGAACCGTGACACTTACGAAATAGAGCAGATTATCGATGGCGAGACAGTTGCAGATGTGCTGGAGTATGTGCAATACGACCCGAAGAAGCTGGTGCGCCGTCTGGAAATATGGGTGAGCCGTGCGGTCAAGGATGGCAAGATCACAGAGAGTGAAGGCAAGGAGTTCATCAGCAACTATCGTGCAGGACTGTACGGATACACGTATCTGGAATAAACTGACTCTCCCCCCGCCCTCCCTGTTAGGGAGGGAGCAGTCACCATTCAAGACAGGTCATTATGGATTATCGTACGGCATCTCCTGACAGATATGCTCTTTTGAAGGAATATGCACGGGAAAATCGGAAACATCCAACTCTAGCTACAACATGTAATAGGTGATTATATTGTTGATTTCGTGTCTCAGAGAGAAGGTCTAATAATAGAAGTAGATGGCGCATATCATACTGAACGTCAGCAACAGGAAGACGATGCTATTCGAGAACAAGCATTGGAACAAATGGGTTTTCATGTGTTTCGTTTTACGAATGAAGAAGTCTTATATGATACAGTAAATGTTCTATTTCAAATAGAGTCTTATTTCAATGAATAAGTTTTCATCTGCTCAAACAGTAAAAGCTCCCTCCCTAACAGGGAGGGCGGGGGGAGAGTCTATCACCATCATCAAGGTTGGTGGAGCCGTTGTGGAGAACCCGGCAACGCTCTCTACTCTCTTGGATGAGTTTGTTAAGATTGATGGACCAAAGGTGCTGGTGCATGGCGGTGGCCGCACAGCTACCCAATTGGCCAGCCGGCTCGGAATAGAGAGTAAGATGGTGGGTGGACGCCGCATCACCGATGCTGAGATGCTCAACGTAGTTACGATGGTCTATGGAGGCTTGGTCAACAAGAATATCGTGGCACAGCTTCAGGCAAGAGGCGTCAACGCTCTCGGATTAACAGGTGCTGATTTGAATATCGTGCATGCTCATCGTCGTCCTATTACTCCTGAAGGTGTTGATTTTGGTTTTGTCGGCGATATTGATGGTGCAGACGGCGAATGTCTGTATCGCCTTCTGCAGATGGGTGTAACACCTGTCATAGCTCCTCTAACCCACGATGGACAGGGGAATATGCTTAACATCAATGCCGACACTATGGCACAGACTGTGGCCACGGCATTGTCGGCTCTCGACTCTCAACAGTCAGTATCCCTCACCTATTGTTTTGAGTTGCCGGGGGTCATGCGTGATGCCAGCGATGCTACAAGCCTTATAAAAGAAATTGACGAGCCGCTGTTCAAGCAACTCGTCAATGATGGAATTGTTCAGGGTGGTATGATACCCAAACTGGAGAATGCCTTTGACTGTATTCACCGTGGCGTGTCCCGTGTTGTCATCACCCGTTTTGACAGCCTCGGTGGCGGCACTGTGATTGTCTGACTCGCTGGGGTTTATTCTTCGTGTGATATGATTAGGCCCCACAGAGCACGGTCATTGTCGCCATTGTAGGAATAAACCTTGATAACGAACTTATACTGTCCTGAAATCTCAGGGCTGATGGTTACAATAGGAGTGGTATCGGTCTTATTGTCTTTGCCTACTTCCACCCAGTTGCTGCCTTGTTTCTTATAGACATAGAGGTCCAGGTCTGACACGCGGCTGTCGGTGAATCCGATAATCTTATAGGTATATCCTCTCGCAAGAGTGCGGAAAACCTCTTTTGGCTCAGAGAAAATCAGGTCATACTCCACGTGTACCACTTCTTGGTCAAGTTCATCCACCAGCAGGTCGATGAGATCTTTGCCCTTCTCATGCAGGTCTTGCATGGTCTGTGCGCTTGCACCTGTTGTTGCAAACACAAACAAAGCCACTAGCATTATGGCTTTCTGTAAATAGGTTTTCATCATAGTTGTAGTGTGTTATTGATTAGTACATAGCCTGTAGTGCGACAAAAGTAGTTAAATTCTATTAATTCGCGCAAGGATTTACAATTTATTTATCGTAGCATTGTGGAAAAATAAATAAACATTATCTTTGCACCACAATGTAGTTCACATCTTTAATCCATCTTAAACACCTATTTATTATGAAAAAGTATGTATGTGACCCATGCGGTTATGTTTATGATCCAGAGCTTGGCGACCCAGATAACGGCATAGCTCCCGGTACAGCATTTGAAGACCTGCCCGATGATTGGGTATGCCCCATCTGTGGCGTTGGTAAAGAGGACTTCAGCGCCGAATGACCTACGCTGAGGCCTTGAGTCGAATGACAGCCCTTTGCAGCACTGCCGAACATTGCGAGAGCGATGTGCGCCAGCGTCTGCAAGGGGCTGGTCTTCAACTGGACGATATTGACCGTGTGGTGGATTATCTATATGCAGAGAACTACATTAACAACACTCGCTACTGCCATGCTTTCTGCAACGACAAGATTCGTTACCAGCATTGGGGCAGGCTCAAGATAGAGCAGGCTCTGCGCCTGAAGGGATTGCCGACTGAGGACATTCGTTCTGCGCTTGGCGATTTCCCAGAGGAGGAATATGAAAGTGTTCTCAACGATGTGTTGCAGCAAAAGCTGCGAACTATGAAAAGCGAACACCCATATACGATGCGCAACAAGTTGCTGCGCTTCATGTTGGGGCGTGGGTTCAGTATGGGCGAGGTCCTGCAAGCCATTCCATCACGTTTGACGGCGGACGCTGATTGAGCAGCTCATTGTGCATGAACTCCATGGAGGGAGCAACGTGGGCGAAGTACCTGCGATAGCCTTCGCAGAGGTAGTTGAGTCCTGGCTCACCATCGGCTGTGGTGGCAAAGCGCAGTCGTGGGCATTCGCCATTACACGTGAACAACCATTGGCACTGTCGGCACTGGCTAGGCAGAGTGTCTATTTTGGCATTGCCAAACTCTTGCTGACGGCTGCTGTAAAGCAGGTTCATTAACCCTTCGGACAGATGGCCAAGCCTGTGTTGGGGAAAGACAAAGTGGTCGCAGCTATATACTGAGCCATCAGCCTCGATGACTGCCGCGTGGCCGCAAGTCGGTGCCATTGTGCATACACCTGGAGCGACCCCAGCCCAACAGGCCAGCGTAGCATCGAACAATTGTACGAAGATGTCTCCTACATCGTGGCGTACCCACTCATCGTAAACCGTACAGAGGAAGTTGCCCCATTGTTGTGGGTTCACGCTCCACGGTGTCAGCTCGCCTTCTTCATCAGGCAGGGCCAGGCTCCCGTCGGCTCTGTGACGCTCCACCACAGGGGTGAACTGAAGATAGTGGCAGCCCATGTCGCGGAAAAAGTGATAGAAAGCCTGAGGCTGTGAGGCTGTGAGGTTGTTTACTGTGGCCATAGCGTTCCATTCAACATCGAAACGTTGCATCAGGCGTATGCCACGCATCACTTGTCGCCAAGAGCCGTTACCGTGCCTCTTGTCTCCGTTAGGCATGAGCCGGTGGGCATCGTGCAGCTCTTCCGGCCCGTCAATGCTAACGCCTACCAGCCATTGCTCATCGTGCAGGAAGCGACACCAGTTTTCATTGAGCAGTGTGCCATTGGTCTGCAGGGCGTTGTCTATATGTCGGCCATTGGCATATCTCCTTTGCAGTTTGACCACTTTCTTGTAGAAGTCTAATCCACGCAACATCGGTTCGCCGCCATGCCATGTGAACAGCACGGAGTCGGAGGTCTGCATCTCTATGTACTGTTTGATGAACTCCTCCAGGGTGCTGTCGCTCATCTTAGATGCCTGCGTCGTGTGGTTGGGTGCAGAGAGTGCGGCTTTCTCCAGATAGTAACAGTAGTCGCACCTCATGTTGCATGCAGCTCCGGCTGGCTTGGCCATCAGGTAAACTGGGCGGTTCAGTGGTGATAATATGGTGTCGTTTGAGGGTTGCATAGGCGTTTGAAATTATCTGCTGAGGTTTTGTCTCATTTCTGCTGAGGAAACGCTTCATTTCTGCTGAGGAAACGCTTCATTTCTGCTGAGGTTTTGTCTCTTTCCTGCCGAGGTTTTGAAGCGCATTGCAACGCAGCATTCTGTCGCGTCCGAAAATGTCTTTTCGCAGCTCAATGTTGGTGAAGCCGAACCCGTCGAACAGCTCGCAGGTGGCTGTGGCAAGGTTGGCGTTTAGCTCAGCCAGCACTGAGCCTCCTGGCTTGAGGAGCCTGACGGCTGTCTCGGCTATGGCTCTGTAGAACAGCAACGGGTCGGCATCAGGCACAAAGAGTGCCAAGTGTGGTTCGTGGTCAAGCACGGTGGCATCCATGTCGGCAGCTTCGGAGGAGCGCACGTATGGCGGATTGCTCACAATGACGTCGGCTTGTGGCAGCGCGGTTGCAGTGACATCCGCGTACAGCACATCCAGGTTGTGAAGCGTCACTTGAGCCTCGTTACTGCTTATGTTTTGGGCTGCTATGTCGAGTGCGGCAGAGCTGATGTCCACAGCGTGAACGTTGGCATGAGGCAATGCCTTGGACAGAGCTATTGCTATGGCTCCACTGCCTGTGCAGAGGTCTATCACAGTAGGCTCATCGCCACGCTGGGCAGCTGTAGTGATGGCCCATTCAGCAAGTTCCTCCGTTTCGGGACGTGGTATCAGCACGTCTCTGGTGACTCTCAGCTTGTGGCCACAAAAATATGTGTGGCCGATAATATGCTGTACAGGTTCACCCTCCAGGAGTCTTGATGCAATTTTTTGCAACTCCTCGCGTTTTATTATTGACAGCTCCTCGTCACGACCCATCAAGATGTCGGTTTGGGAGAGACCAAAAGCCTCCTCCATCACCATCCTGGCAATGGCACGAGCCTCTCCCCTACCCTTCATAGGGGTCAGAGCATCTACAAGTGTTCTGTAGTTCATGACGCAAAGGTAGGGGAAAAGAATGAAATAATGACGAATGATGAGTGACGAATGAAAAATGAAATAGGCATGACACAGGATGAACAGTATATGAGCCGTTGTCTTCAGTTGGCACTAAACGGCGAGCTTCATGCAGCTCCTAACCCAATGGTCGGGGCTGTGATATTACACGATGGAGTAATCATCGGTGAGGGATGGCACAGGCGATGTGGTGAGGCTCATGCTGAAGTCAATGCCGTGAGGTCGGTCGCTGCTGAGAATGACCATCTGCTGCCAGAATCTACCATATATGTCAGTCTGGAACCCTGTTCGCATTGGGGCAAGACCCCACCTTGTGCCAAGTTGCTCGTGGAGAAACGGTTCCGTCGTGTGGTCGTGGGATGTGTGGATCCGTTTGCAAAAGTTCAGGGACGAGGCATACAGATGTTGCGGGATGCAGGTATAGAGGTAACAGTTGGGGTGCTGGAAAAACAATGTAAGTACTTGAACCGCAAGTTCTTCACGATGCACAATCTGGGCAGACCCTGGATAACACTGAAATGGGCACAGAGCGCGGATGGCTTCATAGACAGAAAGCGTAATAGTCGTGCCGATGGTGAGGCTGTTCGCTTCTCGTCGGCGTGGACACGGATGATGGTACATCGGCTCAGGGCCACACATCAGGCCATACTAGTAGGTAGGCGTACAGCAGAACTAGATGCTCCAACCCTGACCACCCGCTATTGGGCCGGTAATTCGCCACAACGTATAGTGCTTGGTGGTGGCATGGACATATCAGCCATGCTCAGTGAATTGTATAGTGAGAACGTGCAATCGTTGCTTGTGGAGGGGGGACGTCAGGTGCTTCAATCGTTTATTGATGCCGACCTTTGGGATGAGGCTTACGTGGAGAAAACAGATGTTAAATTGTATGATGGCGTAGCTGCACCAGTCTTGCCAATGGATGAAACAACCTTAAAAGGACGCGCTGTCCACGTTAATTTTACATAATAACAATGCTATAACCAAACATTTCGCATGTTGTCAGTTCGATAACAAGCAGAGAATGCCTACCTTTGCAGCCGTTTTAGATTGCATGCAATGGACAAAATCAAATATATTATTCCACTGCTGTTGAGTGTTGTTATAGCATTGTCATCATGTAGTTCCAGCGATGACACTTACACATACAGCAATGACTGTTATATTAAATTGATGGTGCTGGGGCAGATGCGTCGCACCGTGACAACAACTAACGCTTCTGGCAATGACACTACTTACACAGTGTCTTTCAGTGGCTCGTACTATCCATTGTCCATCAACCAAGTCAAGCAGACTATCACGTCTTCCGTTCCACTTCCCGTCGGGACTAGAATCAATGCAGTTCTTGTCTCGGCTACATTTGATGGTATCATGGTGTATGCTCCAGCAGCCGACACCACAGAATGGAAGGCTTACTCTTCTTCTGACAGCATAGATTTCAGCAGTCCTGTACTGTTCAGGGTCTATTCTGAGGATCTGACAGGCTATCGTGACTACACAGCCTCATTGACTGTGCTGCAATCCGACCCCACAGACTACAGCTGGCAGCAGAAGCCTGATGCCGCTATGCTGGCTGGGCGCAGCTCCATTAAGCTCACATTGTTCAACAATAAGCTTGTGGCATTGAGTCAGGATGCTGCAGGGCAGTGTTATATAGCCACAAAGGCCGACGATGATACATGGACAGAACAGACTTGCACTGGTGCAGCAAACGCACAGATCAGCACCTTGCAGTGTCAGGGTGATAAGTTGTGGCTCTCCACAACCGATGGCCAGCTGCTCTCATCAGACGATGGTGTGGCGTGGACTACGGTTCCTGTGACACCTGCTTTCAATCTCTGCCTGCTGGCCTCCTCACCGACTTCACTTTATGCTTCCGACATCACTTCGGATGCTTCAGCCATCAATGGCATATATTCTTCCACAGACGGCGTGGCATGGACCGCTATGGATGTTGAGTCCAATGACTATAGCCTCTTCCCGACAAAGCAGATAGCAAGCGTTGCCTATCAACATACCAATGGGCTGGCGCGTGTATTGGTTGCCGGACAGACCGCTGATGAAAAGGCTACAGCTGTATGGAGCCTCTGTGAAGGCACCAAAGACCCTTGGACACTCTTTTCCATCACGGGTGACAACCGTTATACTCTGGATGTACAGAAGAGTCCGAACATAGTAGATTACAATGACCAACTCATAGCTTTGGGTGGCGAAATATTCATCAGTTACGATAATGGTATCACATGGCAGGAGTCGGATAAACTGACAGCTCCCACCGAGCTGCAGGGTACTGACGAGGCTGTGGCAGCTGCGGTACAGGGCAATGGCATCTGGGTCGTGGCTGGCAATAAGGTGTGGCGTGTAGGTTTGAATTCCTTGCAGGAATGAGAAAGCTTCTATTGCTCATAACCATCATGCTGTCATCGGTATCGACACAGGCGCAGAATGGCGACCTCTTGGAGTACCAGCAGGAGATAGGCGGTGGTATAGGACTGAGCAGCTACGTCGGGGATGCCTCCGACAGTTGGCTGTCGGACCCAGGACTGATGTTGACTGCTATATGGCGGCGTAACTTCAACCCACGAATGGGAATGAAGGCAAACCTTGCCTTTGGTCGGCTGAGTGGTACCACAGAGGGACTCTACTTTCCGCAAGACCCCATGTCGCAGACAGCGGCTGGTGGAGCTGCTGCGGAGACGTTCAGCTTCAGCCGCAATGTCGTTGACCTCGGAATGCAGTTTGAACTCAATTTCCTGGGTTACGGCTTGGGTGCGGCTTATAAGGAACTCTACCGCTGTACACCCTATATACTGATGGGTGCAGGCATCACGCTAGCCTTCGGTGATGGAGCTTCAACGGCAGGCGCATTCAACATACCAGTGGGCTTTGGCGTACGCTATAAACTGAAACCGCGTGTGAACCTAGGGTTGGAATGGAGCATACGCTTCACAACCTCGGACCGTCTTGACGACTGTCAGGCTGCAAAAAAGCTGGATGCACCCTATGGTATCTCAGGCGATGTGTTCAAGAACAAGGACAGCTACTCGTTCCTGACATTATCACTTACATACGACATTTCACCAAAATATCGCAAATGCAACAATTAGACCTCAAAAGAATACCACAACATATAGCCATCATCATGGATGGCAACGGTCGTTGGGCCAAGGCAAAGGGCCTGCCGCGCACGGCAGGACATGTGCAGGGCGTGGAGACGGTTAAGACTATCACGGAGGAGTGTACGAGGCTCGGTGTGAAATTCCTCACGCTCTACACATTCTCAACTGAGAACTGGAACCGTCCAGCCGATGAGGTGGCAACGTTGATGGGGCTTGTGCTGACCAATCTGGAGGAAGAGATATTCCAAAAGAACAACGTAAGGTTCCGTGTCATAGGCGACCGCAGCCGCCTGCCTGAAAATGTAAGGCAGAAGCTGGCAGAGGTGGAGGCTAACACAGCTCGCAATGAAAAGATGACGATGGTGGTTGCGTTGAGCTACTCCTCACGTTGGGAGTTGACCCAGGCCGTCAAGGATATTGTTGCGGAGCGCATTTCCAATAATGCCACAGAACAAGAGATAACAGAAGACACTATAAGTCAGCACCTGCAGACGGCCTTCATGCCAGATCCGGAACTGCTGATACGTACGGGTGGAGAGTTGCGTGTCAGCAACTACCTGTTGTGGCAGATTGCATATTCAGAGCTGTACTTCTGTGACACCTATTGGCCTGATTTCGGTGTCGATGATTTGAATGCAGCAATCATTGACTATCAGAGTCGTGAACGCCGCTTTGGAAAGACAAGCGAGCAAGTGCAGGAGGTATAATAATGAAAATCTCAGAGATGATAAAAAATAAGGTATGCAGGTTGGTAGCCACAGGGCTGCTCTTACCCCTCTTCGCACAAGCGCAGAATGAGGCGGTAGTGACAACACCCACTGTGGACTATTCCCGTACACCACGTTCATATATTATAGGTGATATTACGGTGGACGGGGTTGCCAATTACGATGACTACGTACTCATAGGCTTGTCTGGACTGACCAAGGGGCAGAGAGTAACCATACCTGGCGAGGAGATAACAGCTGCCGTCAGACGCTATTGGAAGAACGGCTTGTTCAGCAGTGTGTCCATAAGCGTTGACAGTATCGTTGCTGACTCTGCATTCCTTCATATCCAGCTGGCAGCGCGCCCACGAATATCACAGATTAACTTCAATGGGGTAAAGAAAAGTGAGCGTGAAGACTTGGAGACAAAGCTTGGTCTGGTCAAGGATTTGCAGATGACTCCAAACATCCTTAATCGTACAAAACTGTTGGCAAAGCGATACTTCGATGAGAAGGGGTACAAGAATGCGGAGATAGATGTTGTGCAGAGGGATGATGTCTCAGAGCCTGGTAAGGTTATCGTTGACATCAACATAACCAAGAATGACAAAGTAAAGGTAAACTCCATAACGGTAGTCGGAAATAACGCCCTATCGATGAGGCGTATAAAAGGTTCGATGTTCAAAGGCGGAGCCTTCAAGAAAACGCATGAAAAGCACCGTTGGAGTAACCTGTTCCGCTCAAAGAAGTTCACAGATGAGCGTTGGAGCGGCGACAAGGAAAATCTCATAGATATCTATAACTCATTAGGTTATCGTGACGCACGTATAGTGTCGGACAGCGTGGTAGCTCACAATGAGAACTCTGTTGATATTTTCATAACCATAGACGAGGGACGCCAGTATTTTGTCCGTAATATATCGTGGGTCGGTAACACGCTGTACTCATCCGAGCTGCTCAATGAGCGGTTGCGCATGAGGAGGGGCGACATCTATGACCGTACACACATGAAGAAAAGGCTCTTCGATGACGAGGACGCTGTGGGTAATCTGTATTATAACAACGGTTATCTCTTCTACCAGCTGGAACCCATTGAGATTAACATCGTCGGTGACTCCATTGATCTGGAGATGCGTATCGAAGAAAACCAGCAGGCTTATTTCAGCCATATCAACATAGAAGGCAACGATAGGGTCTATGAGAATGTGATACGTCGTGAGTTGCGCGTGAAGCCTGGTGACCTGTTCTCCAAGGAGTCCTTTGAGCGTTCATATCGTGAGATAGCATCAATGGGACACTTTGATCCAGAAGCAATCAACTACGACCTCAAGCCAGACCCGGAGAATGGTACTGTTGACCTGACATGGAAACTGGAACCCAAATCAACCGACCAGGTGGAGTTCTCAATGGGTTATGGTGTGACAGGTATTATTGGTAAGATTGGCCTGAAATTCAGCAACTTCAGTCTGGCCAACCTGTTTAACCGCGATGGATTGCGGCGTGGTATCATGCCACAGGGTAACGGCGAGACCTTCAGTATTAGCGGCCAGACCAATGGTAGCTACTATCAGGGTTACTCCATCAACTACCAGAACCCGTGGTTTGGTGGCAAGCGACCTCAGTCGCTGACATTCTCAGCTTTCTATTCCAAGCAGACTGATATCAGCGACCGTTACTACAACTCGGCCTACTACAACTCTTATTACAACTACCTTTATGGCTATGGTTCCAGCTATGGTAACTACTATGAGAACTTCTATGACCCAGACAAGTATGTAAAGATGTACGGTGTTTCGCTGGGCTGGGGTAAGCGTTTGAGCTGGCCTGATGACTATTTTACATTGTCGGCAGATCTGAGTTATACGCGCTATAGCTTGAAGGATTGGGAGTACTTCCTCATTTCCAACGGTAACTGTAATAACATCAGCCTTACATTCACTCTGTCACGTAACTCTACACAGAGTCCCATCTATCCAAGAAGTGGTTCTGAGTTTATGCTATCGGCCTCTTTTACACCACCCTACTCTCTCTTTGACAACTTGGACTATTCCACGCTGGGCAACAATTCCAGCTCAAGCACCTATATGAGTGAGCTGCAGGACAAGTACAGGTGGATAGAGTATCATAAATGGAAGTTCAAACTGCGTACATATACAGCCTTGGCAGATGTCGTTAAGACACCAGTGCTGATGACACGCATAGAGTTTGGCTTGCTCGGTCATTACAATCGCAACAAGCGTTCTCCGTTTGAGACATTCTATGTCGGCGGTGACGGTATGAGTGGCTATAGCTATACATACGCCAACGACATCGTGGCTTTGAGAGGTTATGACAACGGTTCGCTGACGCCACGAGGCTATGCAGGTTATGCCTATGAGCGCTTGTCCTTGGAATTGCGCTATCCGTTTATACTCAACAATAGTACAAACATCTATGGATTGGCTTTTGCCGAAGGTGGTAACGCCTGGAACACCATTCAAGATTTCAACCCATTTGACATAAAGCGTTCAGCTGGTATGGGTGTCAGGATCTTCCTTCCAATGGTTGGCTTGCTAGGTATTGACTGGGCCTACGGTTTCGACAAACTGTTCGGCACTAGCAGCTATGGCGGCAGCCAGTTCCACTTCATACTCGGCCAGGAGTTCTAAACAGAAAGATTGAAATATGAAAAACATGAAATCATTACTAACCAAGGGGCTGATGCCTTTGGTGGCTATTAAGGGCGTTGTCGTTATGGCTGTAATGGCATTCAGCATGACAGCATCGGCACAGAAGTTCGCTCTTATTGATATGGATTACATCCTTCGTCACGTGCCTGCTTATGAGCGTGCCAACGAGCAGTTGAACCAATACTCCCGCCGCTGGCAGGCTGAGGTTGAGGCTCTGAGCAAGGAGGCACAGGATTTGTACAAGACCTATCAGGCAGAGGCGGTGTTCCTCAGTGCTGAACAGAAAACACAGCGTGAAGAAGCTATCGTAGCCAAAGAGCGTGAGGCGCAAGAGCTTAAGAAAAAGTATTTTGGGGCTGACGGTGAGTTGTTCAAGAAGCGTGAGAGTCTTATGGCTCCCATACAGGAGGAGATATATAATGCTGTGAAGGAAATCAGTGAAGCTCGCGGCTATAGTCTCATACTGGATAGAGCCTCTGATGCCGGCATCATCTTTGCCTCACCCCGTATAGATATTTCAGCTGAGGTCCTTGAACGCCTAGGCTATTCCAACTAGAGAGAACAATAGAATCAAATTTTATCAAATAACACTTATGAAGAAACTTCTTATCATCGCAATCGTTATGATTGCCCCTCTGAGCATGATGGCTCAGAAGTTCGGTCACTTCAATTCCTCTGAGATTGTAAGTGCAATGCCTGAGTACACAACAGCTCAAAGCGAATTGGAGAACCTTGCACAGCAGTATGAAGCCGACCTGAAGCGTATGCAGGATGAACTGCAAAAGAAGGGAGAGGACTTTGAGCGTGAGCAGGCAAACCTTCTGGACAATGTGCGTCAGCGTCGTCAGCAGGAGTTGCAGGATCTATACCAGCGTATGCAGCAGAGCGTTCAAGACAACCAGCAGGCTTTCCAGCGTGCACAACAAGAGAAGATGCAGGCTATAACAGACAAAGTGCTGGCTGCAGTGAAACAAGTCGGTGAAGCTGGTGGATATGTATATATCATGGATGTGACTATGGGTATTCCATATATCAGCACTACCCTATCCACTGACGTGACGGCTGATGTCAAGCGTGCATTGGGTCTTCAGTAACTGAACCCCGTGTTGTAACAACGAGTTTAATCAAATGAAGAAACAATTACCTATTGTACTTTTTGTTGTCAGCATCCTCTGTGCACCATTTGTAACTTTGAGTGCACAGCAGGTGCTGCCACAATTTGGGTATCTTAGCTATAGTGCTGTACTGTTGCAGATGCCTGAATATACGATGGCTAGCCAGCAGTATGAGGAGTTGCGGGGAAAGTACGAGGCCGAAGCAACACGTGCAGAGGAGGAGTTTCAACGCAAGTTCGCTGAGTTCATGCAGGGGCAGCGTGATTTCCCTGCTAGCATCATGCAGAAACGGCAAGCCGAGTTGCAGGAACTCATGGAACGAAGCATCAGTTTCCGTCAGGAGAGCCAGCGTCTGTTGGCTGAGGCTGAGTCAGCCCTGAAACAACCTGCCGTGGATCATCTGAATGCTGCCATTAAAGCTGTTGGAGCCGAGCAGGGGCTGATGTTCATTTTGAACATTGATGGTAATGCTTGCCCGTTTGTTCACCCGCAGGCTGGTGTCGATGTAACAACTGCAGTGTTAGAGAGGCTACAAGGTTCTCCCATAGCGCTCCCTTGAACTCCTTGAACTCTTAAACCCCTTGAACCTTTGATCTCTTGAACCCTTCAAACACCTTCAACAGCTTGCGTTCCACTGGTGATTCGCCAATTGGCATCTTCGATAGTGGCTATGGTGGTTTGACTATTTTGCACTGTATCCGTCAGACACTACCACAGTATGACTACATCTATTTGGGTGACAATGCCCGTGCGCCATACGGAACACGTAGTTTTGAACGCGTTTATGAGTTCACGCTTCAGGCAGTAAAATATTTGTTCAGCCAGGGCTGTAGGCTTGTAATACTGGCTTGCAACACAGCTTCAGCCAAGGCTTTGCGTTCCATCCAGCAAAATGATTTGCCCAAGATAGATTCCAGTCGCCGTGTCTTAGGCATTATACGTCCTACAGTGGAGGTTGTTGGTAATATCACCCAATCCCGCCATATAGGCATAATGGCTACAGAGGGAACAGTACGCAGTAAAACTTATAATCTGGAGATTGCAAAGCTTCACCCCGATATCACAGTCGTTGGTGAAGCTTGTCCAATGTGGGTGCCATTGGTGGAAAACCATGAGTATGATTCCCCAGGTGCAGATTATTTTGTACATAAGCACGTTAATCATCTGTTGCAGACGGACCCGCTCATAGACACAGTTATTCTTGGATGTACCCACTACCCTCTCCTACTTGGCAAAATACTCAAGTACGTTCCAACAGGTGTGCGCATAATACCGCAAGGTGATTATGTTGCAGCGTCTCTTCAAGATTATCTTAGTCGCCACTCGGACATGGCAGCTCGTTTGAGTACGGGTGGCACTGTTCGTTACCTCACAACAGAGCAACCTTCATCATTTAACCCTTCTGCCACTGTATTTTTGGGTGAGAGTGTTGAGGCAGAGGGCATCACCCTTGGTTGATTGTGTATGTTGTCGGAGCATTCAGCCTTGTTCCTCGATGTTATCTCAATGGCTGGCCTTTGCGGGGTCTTGAGATACGATGAACAGCGAGTTAATTTGCTCACGGCCTATTATCAATCTAAGTCTGAGGCGGAGTTCCTGGAGAACATAGAGAGACTTGGCATTAGTCGCAACAGTCAGGTGTTTATGACTATTGCCGATTATCTTCAATGCCCGGCAAAGTATCCACAGGCACACTATTTGGCACGGTATAAGTCGTGCAGTTTATTGAATGACCGATCTGTTCTTGACTTGCTGTGGCCATTCTTGACAGAAACACAAATGAAGCTATTCAGCAAGGTTCTGTCAGACTTCAGGTTGGAACATTCAGTGAAACGCTATGATGCTGCCAAGAAGCGATGGAGAGCTGGGCGGTATATAGGAGAGCCTACCGACAATGAGTCCGTAATACCTCGGTTCTATGCCTATTTCCTAGCATTGGCGCAAGGTCGTAATAAGCAGGTCTGTGCAAAATTCGAGGGGTTCCCTGTTGACGTAGTGTTTGTGATGATAGGGAGAGCCTATGCAGTTGAGCTTAGTGCTTAGCCTGGGTTTTGATAAAACGCTTGTATATCCACCGTGCAACTTTGCCCAATGGTGTATAAATAATTCCCCAATCTTTTATTGCTTCTGCGAAAGCAGCTTCTGTGCGTTGGTCGGTAGCTGGGAGGCGGTGTGTAATGCGTAGCTGACGTTGCAGTGGTTCGCGGTCGTAGCTGAAGTGTTGGAGTAGGGGCGAGCTACTGAAATGAGTGCCTTGACGAAGTCCGATATTGCGTACCATAGTGTGTGCCGGAGTCAGACAAAGACCATTTGCCCGATGTATGGCAATCTCCCAACAAATGTCCCACGGAATGGGTGAACGCTCTACGTGCCGTAAACAGGGGAATACGCCGCCATATTCCATCTCGGCAATGTCATCCTCGGTAAGACCATCTAAAGCCTCTTCACGGCTCTTAAAATGGCGAAAATGGGCATTCCAGCGGTCGCGCCATGTTGCCCAGCCCCAGCCAGACATATGAGGAGTGAAATAAGTCTCGTCGTTTTCTTGTAGCCAATCGGGGTGGTCAGCCAGCAGGTCGAGGTTGGTGAAGCCGCTGATGTGCATCACACGTGGATCATGGCGATACGTGTTGAGAGCATCGTTTATATATTGCAGGAAGAAGGGTGATGTGCAGATGTCATCTTCCAACACAGCCACAGTCTCATGTTTTTCCAGCACTTCGGCAATACCTTCAACCACATTACGCTCCAGATAGTAGTTGCATGGGCGTTCTACGATGGTCATGCTCCGTAGTGATTTGTTTTGTTCCACCTCAGCCTGCACCTCGTGGAGCATGGTGCGAACTTCTTTTACAGCCTTCCATGACTTCTCGTCCTTACCTCCATCTGAGAACACATAGAGATCTGTGTCCGCAGCCAGCGTGTTGGCCATGAGGTGGCGTAGGGTAGTCAGGGCATTGTCGGCACGATTGTAAACAAACAGTATGACAGGAGTGGTGGGCATGTGTTCAGTCGTCTATTGTGAGAGAACTGCTATGCAGGTGGAGTGTGTCGAGGTCGGGCAGACTTTTGTAATCGCCAAACTTGTCTCGTAGATATGGGTCGCAGTCGGCGGGAGCTGGCATCATGTGTCCTTCAAACGAAATCTTCTGCAAAGGGAATAGGTAGGAGGCAAGTCGGATGTCGTCGTAGGGTATGCCGAATGAATAGCGGATTGTCTTGGTTGGGATGAAAAATGCCAAGGCTCTGAGGACAGGGAATACAATGTGTTTATTGAACCAATAAATCCTGCGCACACGGCGACGTGCCTCATCATCACTGATGTCTTTGCGCTTTAATACCTTATAGCATCCTCCCAGAGTTCTGCACGACACCCAGCGAAGGCATTGAGGAATGCGTTCCATTGGGAATATGTCTATGTAAATGCCCTGCATATCGAAGATGCGGTCGTAGCTGTTTGTTTCCCTGAGAAGGCTGCGACGGTCACGTAGTTTGGCATAGGCATAGAAGTAGCCTTTGTCAGTTTCTGGTGTTTGCAGTTGCAGGTTGTCAGGTAGCTCCTGTGGCAGAATCTTCATCAGTCGTTCATAATCTGGTCGCAGCATCTCTACATCCAGGTCATCGTCCCAGGGTATATATCCACCGTGGCGCACGGCTCCCAGCAGTGTGCCGGAGCAGAGCCAATACTGAATGTTGTGCTTGCGGCAGATGCCATCCAACACCAGCAGCATCTCTGTCATGCGGTGCTGTTGACGTCGTAGGAGGGAGCCTTCAGGATTGAAGCGCGAGCGCAGATAGTCTTGGTCTATTGTATTGTCCATCCTTGATTAATCATTTTATATTTTCACTCGGCCTGATTGTACCTTGTAGTCATAGCTGTGGCGTCCTTCGGCTCGGAAGTCGTTGAAGGCTCGGTTGAGCACGTTGTGATATATCTCATCGTACTGTGGTATGAACAGGTCATCGCGTGTGTCCAAATGCTGTATGATTTGTCTGGCCAAAGGCTTGACTAGTTCGAGTTCTGTCTCACCGCCATCAAATGAGGTACCAGGAATCTTGCCTGGTGACACGTTGAGTATCCGGTTGTCGCTGCCGGCTTTTTCTGTCTCCACATTGACTGTTTCGATGAAGATGCGTAGGGCTGCCTTGGTGGCGGCATAGATAGACAGGAATGGTGAGCTCATATATCCAGCTACACTGACCATTATTCCACATCGGAACGGAGTGGGGGAGAGCAGACGGTCGTAGTAGCGTTTTACAAGCCGCATAGCGGGTATGGCGTTGATGGAGAATGTCTCTGCAATCTTCTCCTCTGGAATGTCTCTGAAGAGAGCCAGACGCCCGACCCCTGCTGTTATCATCAGAGTGTCAATATCGTCGAACTGGTCGAAGAAGGAATAGTCTTTTTCGGTGAGGTCAAACCTATGAAAACGCATCTTTGGCTTGATACAACCTTGTGGAATGTCGGCCTTATCTACAACATGAACAACCTCTGTGGCATCGTCATCTGCCATCAGTGTGGCTATGGCAAGTCCGATACCGTTGGCTCCTCCAACTATAAGTGCACGGTGTTTATTCTCCATAAGTGGCGTTATTAGTCATCGTATTGGAACAGTGGGTCTTCGGGCATAACCATTGTTGGTCGCTTCTGTGCAGCTTGCAGCACTCGCTCAGGTGCATACTGCTTGTTCACCACAAGGCGGAAGGTGTATTCTTTGAACCAGCGTTCAGTCATTATCAGGCATCCTGCCTGTCCCCATGAGCCGCCCCATGAGTTCTCAACCTTCCATTTCAGAGGTTTGCCATCTGAATCAAGGTCAACGGCGCAGAGGGTCATGGCGTGTGTGGAGCCGCTGTCGAAGGTGCTGATGCGCTGTGCCTTGTCCATTCCGAAGGTTGTGCCTAGCAGTGAGGCGTAGTCAAAGTTTTCTGTATCGCAGTAGCCGCGTTTACGGTCGAGTTGTTTACCCACGTCGTAGGAGCTGTATAGCTTGTGTCCGTCTCGCATGGCTGCGATAGCCATCTCCTCAATGTCCTCCATTGGAAGGTTCACATAGCGCCAGTTGTGTCCGTCGTAGGTGTGGCGGTCCCATTCCACCTCAAAGGTCTCGTAGTAGGGGCGTCTCGGGTCGTTCATTACCATGAGGAATGTTCCGTTGAGCTGTCCACCCACAACTTCTTGATAGAATGACTGTGGCGTGTAGGTCTTTGCTTCGGTGCGTGTCATGCCATGCTTGTCCTTAAAGGCGTAGGTGAACTCTGTTGGTGGAGTGCCGTAGGCCAGTGTGAGCATTTGATAGACTTCGGTCAGCATTGTGGTTTTGGCCTCGTTGAGCTTGGATGCTTTCTTCCCTTCTGCAACCATTTGTCGCAGCTGCAGGCCCATTTCTCGCAGGCGTGATGACAGTAGGCGTGAGAAGCGACTGGTGTTGTCCGCGGTGAATGTCTCCGGCATGATAGCCTTTGGCACGAGGCCGTATTTCTCAGCCAAGTCGGCCACACCGCAGAAGGTGCCTCCGTCGCTGATCGGCGACTTGAAGAAGAACTGGACTCGTGTGTCATCCAGGGGTTTGTCCGCACAGTCGATGACACCTTGCAGGAAGAGGTTGGACTTCTCCAACTGGTCGTAGAAGAAGAGGTAGTCTTGCGAGAACTCCACAGAGAGTGTGTCTTTGTGTGCAAGTGCAAAGTCGGATCTGAGAACGTTCATGCCGCTGAACATCCAGCAACGTCCACTGCTCTTCTGGTCGCTGATGCTCTGAGACGGTGTCTCGATGCTGAAATGAGTGTCCAGTTCAGAGGCCGATGCAGCATTGCGGGCCAGATCGTCAATGGCGTTGAAGGTCAAGGCGTTTGTAATAGCTCGGCTGGCTGTTGTGGATTCTGGCTGTGAAGCCTCTATCTGTTCCAGCATTGACTGCGTTATGCCGCCAGTATTCTGTGCTTGTGTGGATACAATTCCAACAATAAAGAATAGGGTAGTGGATATACGATGCTTCATATTTCGTTGTTTCAGGTTTCAGGTTTCAATTCACTCTACATTGTCTCACCGCGCTAGCTCTCCCCTCCCTTGGGGAGGGGCTGGGGGTGGGCTTACTTTATTTATAATCTTCTCCGCACGTTACATTTTGAGTTGCCGTTGGGTCGGCATCGGCTTCGCGATACCAGTCAGAGTACTCTATGTAGTGTGCTGCGTATGTCTTGTTGAGTGCCTGAGCCTGTTCTGGGTCCACTTTCTTGATGAATTTTGCAGGCACGCCGCCCCACAGCTCGCCTGCTCCTACATGTGTTTTGGAGAGAACCAAAGCCCCTGCAGCCACGATGGCTCCACGGCCTATTACGGCATGGTCGAGAACGGTGGCTCCCATGCCTATGAGTGCGCCGTCCTCAATGGTGCATCCGTGAAGTGTCACGCTGTGTCCGATGGTCACGTCCTCGCCAATTTCCAATGGGGCAGTACCGTTGAGCGTGTGAAGACAGGAGTTGTCCTGTACGTTGGAACGGTTGCCTATGTGTATGTAGTGTACGTCACCGCGCAGCACGGCGCATGGCCAGATGGTTACATCATCCCCCAAGACTACTTCGCCAATGATTACTGCGCCATCGGCCAGATAGCAGTGCTTGCCAAATTTGGGTTTCAGTCCCTTGATAGTCTTTACTATTGCCATATCAGATCTCACCCTCCCGACACCCTCTCCGAGGGGAGATGGGGAGTGAATACTTTTTAGATTAATATGATTAGATGTTCAAATGAATGATGATAGCTTATAATAGACGCTCAAGAGAGATATGAGGTCTGTTCAATCAGCCACTCTCTGTCTCTTTCGTCTGTCAGTAACGGCAGCAGTTTTTCTCTTACACGGTTATGATAGTTATTCAGGTATTCTATTTCATCGGGTTGCATCAGCTCCCATACGATTGGTGTGGTGCAGAAGGGACAGAGTGTCAGCGGTTCCATTCGCAGCCACTGGCCATATTCGTTCTCACCATCGGCAACGATGACCATTGTGTTCTCATGGCGTACACCGTGGCTCCCTGCTATGTATATTCCAGGCTCGATGGTTATGGTCATGCCAGCCTGTAAAGGGGTGGGCATCCAATTCATGCGGAACTGATGAGGGCCTTCGTGTACGCTGAGATAGCTGCCTACACCGTGTCCTGTGCCATGTCCGTAGTTTAGTCCGTTCTGCCACATCGCATAGCGTGCCAATACATCGAGCTGGGTGCCTGTCGTTCCTGCTGGAAAACGTGCCATCGCAAGGCGAATATGCCCTTTCAGCACCAATGTGTAGTCACGTCGTTCATTCTCGGTCAGTGGGCCGAGTGGTATGGTGCGGGTTATATCGGTGGTACCATCCTGATACTGTGCACCGCTGTCTAAAAGTAGCAAGCCTTTGGGTTCCAAGGCAACATCTGTTTCAGGAGTTGGCTCGTAGTGTACGATGGCACCGTGAGGCCCGTAGCCAGCTATGGTGTCAAAGCTAATGTCGCGGAACAGAGGCTGTTGGGAACGCAGCTCGCGCAGCTTGTCGCAAACTGTCAGCTCTGTTATCCTCTCACCTCTTTGCATGGCATCGTCGAGCCAGCGCATGAACTGCACCATTGCTACACCGTCTTTGAGCATAGCGTTGTGGTAACCGCTGATTTCTGTGGCATTCTTGTGTACCATCATCAGCTGTATGGGCGATTTGTTGCTTATGAGCCGCAGGTTGACAGCTGGATCGTATATTTGTGAATGCACCATTTGGTCGATGATGCCGGCATTGGTGCTGTCGGGGTCGAACTGCATGCGTATGGTTTTGTTCACCCGTGCTGAGTCGTAAGGCTTTACCTCAACTCCTATTTCCTTTAGGTATGCACCAACTTGTGCATTCACCTTTTGTGGATTGATATAGAGTTCGGCATCATCGGTGTTAATAACCAGGTATGCGACAAAGAGTGGGGTGCAGTGCACATCGCTGCCTCTTAGGTTCAGAGTCCATGCCACTTCGTCCAGCTGGCTCACGAGCAGTGAGTCAACGTCCTGTTGGCGCATATAAGCCCTGATGTCTGCCAACTTGTCCTGTGCTGTACGGCCTGCATAGCATAGAGGCTGTATTTCTACCTCGTTGAGGGGTAGGGTGGGGCGGTTGTTCCACAATTCCCTGACAGGGTCGTGGCTGGTATCCAGCGACAGACCCTGTCGGATAAGTTCTGACTTCAGGGTTCTCACGCTTGTCACTGTATTGACCCATGCGTCAATACCAACCTCAAAGCCTGCTTTGTTCTCTGCTTGGATAATCCATTGTACCAATTCCTCGGCGGTGGCTACGTTGCGGCTGCAACGAACTACCTGAAATGGTGTTCCTTCCAACTGTTCCTCTGCAGCTAGCCAATAGCGGCTGTCTGTCCATATAGCAGCCTTGGATAGCGTAACGACAGCGGTTCCAGCCGAGCCGTTGAAGCCGGAAATCCATTCGCGGCTTTTCCAGTGGTCGGGTACATACTCACCACAGTGGGGGTCTGTACTTGGAAAGATGAAGGCTGTGAGGCCATGACTGCGCATCCATGTGCGCAGTGCCTCCACGCGGTTGGTGATGGTTTGATTTGCCATTTGAGATGGATAAAGATGCGTGTTGAGTGTTTGATTTGCTTTATCCGTTTGGCAAAATTACATGAAAGAAGCGGCATGACAAAAATAATCGTTCCATTTGTTATTCTTATCAGCAACTTTTACTTACTTTTGCCGTGATAATATAAAGAAGTACACACTTTAATCAAACCAATAACATAATTAAACCCTATGAGTTTCCTAACTAACGACAAGCTCGTCATTGTTGGCGCAGCTGGTGCTATCGGTTCAAACATGGTTCAGACGGCTCTGATGATGGGCCTGACAAGCGAAATCTGCCTCTATGACATCCCCTTCGCTGCAAACGCTGTTGAGGGCGTGGCTGAGGAGATGCGTCAGAGTGGCTTCGATGAGGCTAACATTACAGCTACTACTGATGTGGCTGAGGCTTTCACCAATGCTAAGTACATTATCTCCAGTGGTGGTGCACCACGTAAGGCTGGCATGACACGTGAGGATTTGCTTGCCGGCAACTGCAAAATCGCTGAGGAGCTGGGCTTGAATATCAAGAAGTACTGCCCCGATGTGAAGCATGTGGTAATTATCTTCAACCCTGCTGACCTCACAGGTCTGGTAACACTGCTCTACAGCGGTTTGAAGCCAGGTCAGGTTACAACTCTTGCAGGTCTTGACACAACTCGTCTGCAGAGTGCGCTGGCCAAGAAGTTTGGCGTAAAGCAGAGTGAGATTACAGGTTGCGCTACCTATGGTGGCCACGGAGAGCAGATGGCTGTGTTCGGCTCACATGTGAAAGTGGCAGGCCGTCAGCTGACAGACATCATTGGTACAGCCGAGTTCCCAGCAGAGGAGTGGGAGCAGATGAAGACAGCTGTGACCAAGGGTGGAGCAAAGATTATCGAACTGCGCGGACGCAGCAGCTTCCAGAGCCCAGCCTATCTGAGCGTGGAGATGATTCGCAGCGTCATGGGTGGTGAGCCATTCCGCTTCCCTGCTGGCACATACGTGAAGACAGACAAGTATGACCACATCATGATGGCTATGAAGACTACTCTCGATGCACGTGGCTGCACATTTGAGATTCCTGCCGGCACAGCTGAGGAGATGGCTAAGCTCGACCAAAGTTACGAGCACCTCTGCAAGATGCGCGATGAGCTGGTTACACTGAACATCGTTCCACCTATTACTGAGTGGAGCAAGATTAATCCAAACCTCTAAGCATCACGAATTAGGCTTAAAAGGCATCGGTGGCGTACTGGGATAACTCCTTGTACGCCACTTCTATGTATGCTCGGCATGAGCATTGTCTAACGGGTGCAAGTTCCGAGTGAGCCCTAATAGCGGGAATCACATAGCCAAGAGCAAGGGTGTCCGTCGCGAGTCGGAATCTGAAAGAAGCTGGCGGCAAACATCTGGCCTGACG
>JAFZQR010000021.1 GCA_017620295.1 Bacteroidaceae bacterium | reverse complement strand
TGGTTATACAAGCTTGCAAAACATACGTCCTTTCGCTCGACCTCTGGTCGCTTCATACTTGAAGAACTTCTTTAACTTCCGCCGCGAAGCGGCATAACTTCTTTAACTTCCAAGCAAGCGAGCTTGCGAAAGTTGAATTACTCAACAATTCGGCTAATTTGTGTAATTCGTTGTAAAGAACATTCAAGAGGCTGCGTCATGTATTTTGACACAGCCTCTTCTGTATTATCTCACTTTATCACAGCAGCCCAGCCGCCGTTGCGAGCCAAATGTATGTCCACCGTACTGTCAGAGGTGACGGTTGTGGAACCACGTTTGTAGTCCATAGCCTGTCTGTTGGCATTCAGTCCGTCGCTGTAGGCTGTCATGGTATAGACACGACCGGAGGCGAGGAAATCAAGCGGCAGGCTGAACGTGCGTTCCTCCTGCTGCCCGTCGCAGATGGCTCCAACAAACCATTGGTCGGCCTTGCGCCTGGCCACCACCACATAGCTGCCAGCCTCAGCGGCAAGACAGCGTGTCTCATCCCAAGTGACCGGCACGGAAGCTATGAAGCGGGTGCAGTCGTCATTGCGATAGTAGAGGGTTGGGTTGTCGGCCAGCATCTGCACTCCGCTTTCCAGCACCACATAGAGAGCCATCTGGAACACACGTGTACCCATAGCCCCTGAGTTGGGACGCTCTGAGCGATAGCGGTCGGGCTGCATGTTAAACATTCCTCCTGGAGTGAAATCGGCAGCTCCGACAGCGTTGCGCATGAAGGGCAGAAACGTTGTGTTTTCAGGACGACAGCCACCCATCTGCTCCAGGCCGCGTACACCCTCGTAGGATATGACATTGGGATACTCATGTTCCAAGCCTGCTGGCGAGAAAGAGCCGTGGAAGTCCACCAGCAGCTTGTGGCGGGCAGCCTCGGCAGCTACACGGCGATAGAACCCGTTCATCCACTGGTCGGCATGGTCCATGAAGTCAATCTTCACTCCAGCCACTCCCCACTCGGCATAGCGGGCAAAGAGGTCGAAATGCTGCTCCACCGTCAGCCAGGGCAGCCACAGCAGCAGCCCCACGCCGCGCTCCTTGCTGTAGGCTATGAGGTCGTGCAGACGCAGCCCCGGCTTCTCGGTAAACGGGTCTCGGGTTGACTGCGCCCAGCCTTCGTCAAGCAGTATGTACTCTATGCCATAGTGCGCAGCGAAGTCTATGAAATAGCGGTAGGTCTCATAGTTGTTGCCTGCAACAAAGTCCACATCGGGACCGTATGGCACAGCACCGTTCCACCATTCCCACGACACCTTGCCTGGACGTATCCACGATGTCTCGTCCAACAGACTGCGACGAGACAGCTGCAACGGCACGGTCTGCTCCACTAGCCCGCGTGAGTCGGTCACTATAGCCCAACGCCAGGGAAGCAGCAAGGCAGCAGGTTCGGACGAGACATTCTCGCGGCAAGCTATGTAGTCGGCCTCTGTTGTGATGTTCTCACCACGGTCACCCCGTGGCTCCCATACTTCAGGATAAGGCGGGAACACAGCAGCTATGCCAGCCTCAGAGCCGCGCAGGAACATGTGAGGATAGTCGGTCACATCGCTCTCGCCCACCAGCACCTGCAGGTCGCTGCCATCGGTGGCGGAAAACAATGCGGGCAAGGTAGCCAAGCCGTTCTGTGCCTTCCATTCGGACACAGCCAGATGCCGGTAAGCGTCCTCATAAGAGGTATTAAACGAGCCGCAGGGCTGGATGTGTGCCATCAGCCCCTCGGCAGGAGCGAGCATCAGCCTCTCATCAGCCACAATCAGTTGGTCGGCACTTGCGGCCTGCGATGGAAGCTGCCAGCGGTAGGCAACGGCGTTGTCCATCACTCTCACCACCAATCCGGCACCGTTGTCAAACCTCACAACAGCCTCGTTATAGCAGCTTTTGATTTCGGAGAACTTCAAGGGAACAACGGGACTGAAGGTCTCATTGCCCTTACGGCGGGCAACCTTAGCCACACGCCCATTTCCATACGTCTTGCCATTGGCTGTGACAGCAATGTCGGTGAACGTCATCACCTCCTGTCCGTTCCTGGAGATGGACAGCATGGTGTTCTGTGTGTTCCGCAAGGTAGCTGTCAGCTGTCCATCGGGCGACTTCACCGTCATGTCCTTACCCGCTCCAGAAAGGACAGACATCGTGGCGAGCATGAGCAGGCCACATTTCAAACTAATTGGTTTCATAGTCGGTATAGATTAGTAAGTAGTGATTATCAAGTGCGGTTATGCCTTGCAAAAATAATTATTAATCCAATAGAACGTAAGTAGGTGTTCAAAATTATTTTACTATATCCAGTATAGTAGGTGCTTTCATGTCTTTGTTCGCTCTTTGGCGCATCTTTTAATTGAGCGCCTTTATAAGAGGAAATAACGCAAGAGGTTATTTCGCCAATTATTTGACTTTAGAAGCCTAAAATAGCTATTTATATTCAAAGAAATAGTGATTTTTTCACGAAACATCGACTTATATTTGAACTTTTAGCTTTCTTGTTGTATATTTGCGCTCAAAAATTCGATAATTTGAATGGTACGACTATGATACAGGAGTTTCAAGTACAGAATTTCTTTAGCATCAGGGAATGGCAAACTATTAGTTTTGTGCCGACCAACGATGGTAATATGCGCGGACAATACGTGCACGAAGTGGCAGAAGGAGTAGAACTCCTAAAAATTGGTATCGTGTATGGCAGCAATGCCAGCGGTAAGACTACCTTGCTCCAAGCCCTGTCGTTTTTCCGTAGCGTTATGCTCAACAAGCCTGAATCAAAGAATGAGGGGCTGGGGTTCTTCCCTTTCCTGCTCGACAAACACAGCAGGGATGAACATTCGCAGATGCAGATGACATTCTGGCTAAATGCAGAAAAGTATGTTCTGAGTTTGGAATTCGACAGCAAGCGAATCTACGAGGAATCTCTGATTGTATATACCAGTGTTCGACCGACCACGCTTTACAAACGTGTTTATCAATCGGAGACCGACCATACGGAGGTGGTTTTTGGCAATAAGGCTGGCATAGACAAGGTCACTCAACGTGCTATCGAGGGTAATACCACCAACAACTGCACGGTGATGGCTGCCTTTGGACAATCGAATGCTCACGTTTCAAAGTTAAACGATGTGTTTGATTTCTTCTTTTCCGGCTTACAGAATATCTTGACTCCAAGGGACTATCTGTCGTATGATGTTAAAAACGAACTCCGTAATGACAAGGACGGCAAGAAAAAGCGTTTCCTGCTACAACTATTGACAGCAAGCGATTTTAACATCGTTGATATGACGCTTAACGAACAGGAAGAAACTTTAACGCCCGAAATGGAGAAGGCCATCAATAGTGCCCCAATCCCAGAGGAGGCAAAGATAGAGATGCTGAGGCGTGGTACCATCAAACATGACGACATAATATTCAGCCATACGGGTGAGGATGGAGAATACGAGTTACATGAGAAGCTGGAGTCTGCCGGTACTCATCGGTTCCTTGGCATGTCAATCGTGCTGTACTACGTGTTGCATGAGAACAATTTCATCCCCATCGATGAGATTGAGACCAGCATCCATTATGAACTGCTTGCTTATTTCATTAAACTGTTCCTGGCTAACAGCGAGGGTTCGTCGCAACTGCTGATGACCACCCACGATATCAACCTGCTGAATGAGGATTTCATCCGCAGGGACATCGTATGGTTTACCGATAAGAGCAATCAGGGTGCTACGCAGTTGAAGCGACTCTCATCGCTCGGCCTGCACAAGACCATGAATCCATATAACGCCTACAAACAGGGCAAGCTGGTGGATCTGCCATTCCTCGGAAGTATTTACCTTGAAACAGAGTAGCACATGGCAGTCAAGAAGAGTATAGCAATCATAGGCGAGGGCGAGACGGAGTGGTGGTACTTCGACACGCTCCGCATCGCATGCCGCTATAAGTTCAAGGTGGCCCCCGACTTCCCTCAGCATTCAGACATCCCGCACATGGCGAAACTGGCAGAAGAATACGTAAAGCGCGATACTGACTACGTGGTATGTCTTGTGGATATGGACCGCCTGCTCAGGGTGCCTGCAGAGATGGCTACCTATCAGCAATTGAAGAAGAAAAGCCCAAGTAACGTGATATGGATTGAGACCAACCCATGCACGGAGTTCTGGTTCCTGCTTCACTTCCTGCCTCAGATTTCAACCAAGCATTATGAGACCTACGAGGATGTGCTGCCCGATTTGCAGCATTTTATGCCCGGGTACGAGAAGACGGCACGCTATTTCAAGAAGAACAATCTGTATAAGTACTTGACGGAGAATGGTGACCTGCAACGAGCCATCAGCTATGCCGAGGAACTGACTCGATTGAGTGAAGTCTTGCCTGAGGATAAAATGGCATATAGCCAGATGCATTTGGTGTTTGAACTGATAAAGTCGATGGATGAAGAAGAGGCTGATAAAAATGAGCAAAAAGCGGAAAATCGAAATCGAAATGACGAAAATCGGCGACAAATCATCGATTTTATCGCCGATAAGGAGATTTCAGATGCAAAATCCGTTTCAAAAGCCATCGGACTCAAGCCCTCAAGAACCCGCGACTACCTCAAGCAACTGGTGGAGGAAGGTGTCCTTGAAATAGAGGGCGAGTATAAGAATAGGAAGTATAAGATAAAGAAGTAAAGGAATACATAATCCATAGAAATAAGTTCAGAGCAACAAAAATGGTTGATTTAAGACATATCCTTAAAAACAGTACAGCATCAATGCCTGTGGAATATAGGGAGCAAAAAGACGGAGAGTTTCCACCCCGTGATAGGTTGTATGAACGGGAAGAAGACCCAAATGTATATAAAGAAGACACTATCCTAAGAAATTTGTTTGAGCATTACCAGTCATTCTTTGAAAAAGGCATCGACTATACATCTGATGGTAAAACATGGAACGTTTATCCGTCAGGCAGCTTACTATGGTATTTCAACGAAGCTTTTTCGCTATGCACGAAACTTAGTATTGACCCGCATCCTGAAGAATATTTCATAGATGAGTATTATAATGAAATCGGTGGGAGATGTACTCAGATAGAGCGCTACTTTGTCCTATCAATTGTTTATGCCTTGCTTGCCGTCAATTGGAGAGTGAGACGGCAACATCTTAAGATGATGGACGTGTTGTACAACTTCTTGTCAATACGGTGTCCATACTCCATTATGTTAAAATGCATAGAATTTATCGCCAATACATATACGGATAAGAATAATGCTATTGATTATGAGTTCAGACCCGTAATCGACCGTTGGGGCTATACGCGCTTGAAGGTGGACGAGGGACTGACGGATGATGAGGAAGAGCAAATGGAATTGCTTGCTCAAATGAGAAAGAAAGTTTGTGAAAATGGGGTAAAGTACGGTGAGATATTTAATCTTAAACCTGAAAGCAATCCTCCAGAAGAACTTCTAACAGACGAAGCGCAACCATACTGGGCGAAGTTGAGAGAAAAAGGGTTCATTGTTGCCGACAGTTATGCCTTGGTGGATGGTGTGTCACCTTACGATGCAACCTTCATTGCACAACTCTTTAGTGAGACATTGGGGATAAAAAAGAAATGGCAGGTGTTTCAAGAACTGTGGGGGTTGGAATACATGGCTCAGATGCAATACGAATATACAAGCAAAGGTATAGGAATACCAAACAAAAGGAAAATTGAAAATATATTCGGCGTGAGAAAAAACCTGCAGAAATAAAATAAACAGCTGATATTCTGCTAATTAAGCATCCTATATAGGATTATAATCATCCTATATAGGATGCCTTTTTTTGCACTCATCCGTACCTTTGTATCACCAACAACAGCGGAAAGGCCAAGCGTAGACCGAAGGCCATCTCACCAAGTTCCAAGTTGTTTGGAGGGGCGCCTCGCTGTGAGATCGAGGATTCACCCCGAACAACAAAATTATGTCATTTAATACATTTGATTCAAAAAAGGCAGGTTCACAGGAACAGAACGAACCTCGCCTTCTCGGGAGCATCGTAGAGGAGATGCTTCATGGTAACTCACCGCTCGCAAAGGGCTATCGTCAGTACATCGCTTCTCGGGAGAACGGGGAAGCCGAAGAGCAAGGTTGGCACGCCAACACGGATCTCGGCTGCGACGTGAAAACGTTGCTTCGTAGCGACAAGCGTATGTTGGTCAACAAAGCGTATCCAGGCATCTTGCGCCTCGACGCGGAGGCCGACATCGACGAATTCCGCTGCCGCGACGCTCACTACACATTCGTCGAGACGCTGCCCTGGACAAGCAAGCGCAATCCGCGCGTATTCCGAGGCGAGTACATTACTATTACGCGTAAGGACGACGGCACGCTGCGACTGAACTTCCGCCCGATGAAGGTTGACCGGGACTTCAGCGTCTATCGCTATGCCCTCGGGGTGTTCAACGAATTGATGTGGGCGCTGGAGGACCTTGTAGGAAAAGACTAGGCTTAACGGAAATGTTCCAGTTCCAAATGTTCCAATTAAAAATCGAGGAACAAAACACCTTCTTTAGAGTTTATAACTAATTAATATATAAATAGTTATATATAAAAACAGGGGTTATGGAACAGACCGAAAAACAATTGGAACAACTGGAACTGGAACAAACGGCAATTATTAATTCATCTAAACAGCTGTAAAATAATGAGATACGATATTTCAAAAGCGACTGCGCCCGCTATGCCGAACCTCGGTAAAGGCACAGAATGTATCCGTCTGCTGCTCTCGCAGGCATCAAAAGACATGCACGAACCCCTTGTTCCGATGCTCTTTCCTGTTCTTGGCGCACACGTCAGCGGTGCGGAATTTCAGTACCCCGACCTCACTTGGAAGGAACTGTGCGGCCAAATGGCCAACCTGGTGGCCGATTCGGGCTGCAACCAAGGCCAATTGTCGCTTCTTGTGGAGGCCATGTGCCGCGATTTCCGAGAGCATGATGAGGCAGAACTGAAGAAACTGGTGGAATGGTCGAAGCAGACCAAGACCAAAGGGGCCAACGCAGCCAAGCCTGCCAGGCCTGAGGTGGCTATATGGTTTCCGCCTTCGGACGTGACCAATGCGGCCTACATTCAAAACGCTATGGGGATGGAAACGCTGGGCGGTCGCACACAGTACCTGAACATGCCAGAAGTGGAAATGGCAGACCGAATGTGTGGCGGTCACAAACAAGTGACGCAGATGCTGCGCAACATCTACGATCGCCAGCGGGCAGGAGCCTTGCGTGCCACAGCCGAGGGAGTTACGGGAAATCCGATACTTCGAACCAACCTTACCATTTCATCCACACCTTATGCCACACGAAAGTTCTACAAGAACGAGCTGTTCAACGGCACCTTCGGACGAATGGTATTCTCCTACAAGCCACGCACCAGCCGCGACGGACGCATACCCCGACAGGGCAAATATACCCCAGAGTTCTACCAAAAGTTGGACGAATACCTCCAGCGTCTCGATGCCTGCAAGGGACGCTTCATCATCCGTCCGCTGAACAAACTGGCCGACAAGCTGGCTCAGGACATGGCTTCGCTGGCCGACCTGGCGGATGACGATATCCTGTGGGACTGCTCCAAACGTGCACTGGTATCGGCTTGGAAAGCGGGATGTATCCTTTGGATTCTCAACAATCAGACGTGGACAAAGTCGATGGCCGACGTGGTGGAATGGCTTGTCTTTCGCGACACCTGGAGTAAAATGCAAATCTTTGCAGATATGCTCAACCTTGATGCCGACCAGACAAGCGAGGCTCAGCGCCGTGGTCCCAAGAACATGCTTGACAACCTGCCTAACAGCTTCAACGAGCCTCAGTTGGAAGCACTCCGCCTACAACTCGGCAAGAGCAAGGAAGGAACCAGCGCACAGTTGCGCAAGTGGCTGTTCCGTAAGTTCATCACCTACTCGAACCAAACGGGACTATACACGAAGACAGAGGACTATCTTCGTAATGGATAATTGACAATGGATAATTGACAATCATGGATAAGTTTGAATTGCAAAAGCTCCGCGATCTCCCGATAGAGGGGGTCGCAGAGCGACTTGGATTCCAAGTGAAAATGCATAAGTGCCTCTGTCCGTTTCACGATGATCATCATGCCTCTATGTCGTTCTCTGTACGCAGGAATAGTTTCCGTTGCTTTGTCTGCGGAACGTCTGGCGGCTCCATCGACCTCGTGATGAAGTATCTGAGGAAGGACTTCATCAATGCTTGTCGCTGGCTAGCTGATGAGCATAATGTGATTCTTACTGAATATAAACCAAAGGAAGACCGACCTCCGAAGCCGTTTGACGCAAAACGTTATGAGCGTTTATTTGAGCATCAGTTGCTGAACGAGGAGGCTAAGAAGTTTCTCTTTGATGAGCGCAAGATTGACCCAAGAGTCGTGCGCTGGTGTCGCTTGACGTCGTGGAAAGACAAGCAGGGCGTACCTTGGCTGCAGACGCCATACTATGACCGAGAGGGCAAGCTAATAGGTATCCAGAACCGCAACCTCAACTGGTCCAAAGATCAAGAACCACAAGGCGGACATGAGGTGCCTCGCTTCCGTTTCCCACAAGGGAGTGAGTGCGGCATCTACAACCAGCCTGTGCTGAACCTGCTGAAGCCCGGCGAGACGCTCTACATCACCGAAGGCTGTTCCGACTGCTGGGCGATGCTCTCAGCAGGCCACAAGGCCATAGCCATCCCCTCTGCCACGCTACTAAAGCACAAGGATGCAGAACTACTTGAAACATTGAACCTGAAACTTGGAACTAAATTCGGCATGTACCCTGACAACGACGTGCCTGGCGAGCGGCTCTTCATTCAACTAAAAGAGATGCTACCCTCATTGGTGCGTCACCAGCTGCCTCCAGGGTGCAAGGACTACAGTGACTACTACCAAAGCCTACACACACCATAATATGCCCATTCACGCCACCGCTCCAACACCACTTTCAGCGTGCTCCAACAGCTGTTGGAGCACGCTGTTTTCATGTGTCCATGCCCTCAAAAAAAACAGAAAAAAAACAGGAAAATAATCACGTAAACGCTTGCAGGTTAACAGATTAATGCGTATATTTGCATAGAGAAAAAGAAGAACCTCACCCCCGCCCCATCTCCAAAAGAGAGGGGAGTATATACTAAAAAGAAGCTGGCCAGCAAAGACAAAGACACAACCCCCAAGTAGTAACGACTCACCTCTCCAAACGGAGAGGGGTTGGGGGTGAGGCCGTTAACCTTTAAATTATATTTGAAAAATGGCAATCAATTATGCAGTGGTTCTAGTCAAGAACCCAAAGACTGAGAAGCTGGAGGCCAGGGCTCGCGCCGTGACCAAGGCTGTGGAAATCGACGACGTATGCACGGCAATAGCTGCCGAGACCACCATCTCGCCTGCCGACGTGGTAGGCTGCGTGAAGGCGCTGGTGGATGTGGTGAGCCGCATGATCAAGGAGGGCAAGCTGGTACACCTGGGCGACCTAGGTTCGTTCTACCCTTCCCTGAAGAGCGATGCCAGCACCGAACCCGACACGTTCAACACCGCCATGATACGCAGCGTCAACCTGCGCTTCCGCCCAACCAAGAGCATCAAGGATGAGCTGCAGGATGCCTCCTTCGAGCGCACCATCACCAAGAAGGACCGCGCTGCACAGGCCAAGGCTTCCATCTCCGCCATCAACGCCAAGCTCACCGAGCAGATGGAAGAGGAGGGAGAGTAAAGACCAAGCTGACTGGCTGGCAGACTGGCAGACTGGCCCACCCCCGCCCCTCCCCAAGGGAGGGGAGAGGGGCTGGCGCGATGCATTCATCTGAAACTTAAAACATGATGAATGACGAATGATGAATGACGAATGACAAATGATGAATGATGAATGACGAATGACGAATGATGAATAAGGCTAGCGCAATGTAACCTATATTCGTCATTCGTCATTCGTCATTCATTGCAGGCGAGCTGCCTCACACCGCGCCAGCCTCTCCCCTCCCTTGGGGAGGGGCGGGGGTGGGCCAGCCAGGGTGACCCCTAATCTTTAGAAGTTCTGGTCGTCGAGGTACTCAAAGCCGCAGTAGGGCTGGAGAGCTGCTGGGATGCGGATGCCCTGCGGGGTCTGGTTGTTCTCCATGAGAGCAGCCACGATGCGGGGCAGGGCGAGAGCGGAGCCGTTGAGTGTGTGGCACAGCTCAATCTTCTTGTCGGAGCTGCGGCGGTAGCGGCACTTCAGACGGTTGGCCTGATAGCTCTCGAAGTTGCTGGTGCTGCTCACCTCGAGCCAACGCTTCTGGGCTGCACTCCACACCTCGAAGTCGTAGCAGATGGCGCTGGTGAAGCTCATGTCGCCGCCACAGAGGCGCAGTATGCGGTAGGGAAGCTCCAACTTGATGAGCAGACCCTCCACGTGGTCGAGCATCTCGCGCAGCGACTCGTAGCTGTGTTCGGGAGTGTCGATGCGCACAATCTCCACCTTGTCGAACTGGTGCAGGCGGTTCAGGCCGCGCACATCCTTGCCGTAGGAGCCAGCCTCGCGACGGAAGCAGGCCGAGTAGGCGCAACGCTTGATGGGGAGGTCTTGCTCGTTGAGTATCACATCGCGGAAGATGTTGGTCACAGGCACCTCAGCTGTTGGGATGAGATAAAGGTCGTCGAGGTTGGCGTGGTACATCTGTCCCTCTTTGTCGGGGAGCTGACCTGTGCCGTAGCCCGAAGCCTGGTTGACCACGTAGGGAGGCTGCACCTCCAGGTAGCCAGCCTTGCGAGCCTCTTCGAGGAAGAAAGCCTCAAGTGCGCGCTGCAGACGTGCCATCTTGCCCACATAGAAGGGGAAGCCTGCACCTGTGACCTTCACGCCCATTTCGAAGTCTATGAGGTTATATTTCTTTGCCAGCTCCCAATGCGGGAGGGCGTCGCTGCCAAGGTGAGGCTCGGGGCCACCGGTCTTCACCACCACGTTATCCTCCGCACCTGCGCCCTCAGGCACATCGTCGTTGGGGATGTTAGGTATCTGGCATAGGAGGTCGCGCAGCTCTGCCTCGGCCTCCACCATAGCGGTCTCGTAGGTTCCCACCTGAGCCTTGAGCTGAGCCACCTGAGCCTTGATGGCGTCAGCCTGCTCACGCAGTCCCTGTTTCATGAGTCCGCCAATCTCAGCGGCTTTCTTCTTCGACTCAGCCAGTATGTTATCCACCTGCTGCTGGGCAACGCGGCGACGCTTGTCAACCTCCTGCACCTTGGCTATCGCCTCTGTAGCATTCTGGAAGTGTTTCTTCTGAAGTCCACGAATAACCTTCTCGGTCTCCTCATTGATTAATTTGAGTGTAAGCATATTTTAATTGTATATGGATTTTCCCTTTATTATTGTCGATTGTGTTAAGTAGGTGTTCAAAATTATTTTACTATATCCAGAATTGTAGGTGCTTTCATGTCTTTGTTCGCTCTTTGGCGCATCTTTTCCTTATTTTATCAGCACCTTCTTGCCGTTGACGATGTAGAGGCCTGGAACAAGACCCTCGCGGAAGGTGTCGTAGGAGGCACCACGCTTGAGCAGCACACCGCGCATGTCATATACATCGAAGAGGGTTGGGGTAAAGGAGCGGATGATGCCTGTACCCAGTTCCTCGCCCTCGTCGCCTGTGTAGGCGCTGTAGCCGTCGCTCCACTGCTCTGGCGAGTTGATGTCGATGTCGTAGGGGGTGAGGGTTGCGTAGATGGTTGCGGCACGCTGGCGGAGCCATGTCTTGGCGTTGGCCGTGGTGGACTCGTAGTCGGTATAGTCGGTGTAGCCGCTCTCGTTGTTCTTCTCCAGAGAGGACTTGGCGAATTCGTAGTACTCGTCGCAGAAGTCAATCAGCTCCTCGAGGTGGTTGTTAACGAAGTTGGTCCAAGCCGTGTAGATGGCGCGGTCGAGCGGCTCGCCAGAGTTGCGGAGGTTGCGCATGAAGGCAACGTTCTCCATCGAGATGCTTGTCCAGTAGTCGGCTGTGGCATAGCTCTGGAAGTATCTGTAGTTCTTCTCGTAGCCATAGCTCCAGTCGAGGTCCCACACAGGTCCCCAGATGTACTTGGAGCCATTGACGAAGTCGGGCTTGTAGAGGAATGTGCTCTTCGGGTGCATCAGCTCATAGTTGAGAATGAGCTCGTTGACCAGGAAGAATGAAGCCAGAGCATCCACGTCGCACACCTCAGAGATGTCCTGCTTGCGATAGACGAGGCTGACGAAATCGGTGAAGTCGCTCTTGATGTCGTCCAGCGTGATCTGTGTGCCGGATGTCTCGTCATCGAAGTCAGGCTCCTTGATGTTGACAGGCAGGTTGGTGTAGTAGTACGACGGCTTGAACTTATAAGGCTCGTCGTAGTAGGTGTCAAGCTCCAGGAAGGCTGCAACGGTCTCATCCTCGACTTCGACGCTGTTGTTGCCAAAGCCCACCTTCTCGGTGAAGTTATAGCTGCCCCAGTAGGTGTCGTTCAAGTAGAGGTCAACGGGAATGATATGGTTTGCGGCAACGGTTCCAGCCAGCTGGGCAGCCTTCATGCCAATAGCGTTGGAGGTCATGGAGCCTGTCTGGCGGTTGGAGAGCAGCACCCAGCTCTTGCCCTTGGTGAGACCGAAAGGCTTCACCTTGGACGCAAACTTCAGACGGTAGGGGTTCTTAGTATATGAGTTGGTGTTCCAGCTGGAGTTGCCGCGTCCGCGAATCTGTACGGAAGTCTCTTCCATGTCGGGGAACACGCCCGCACCGTCTATTCTGAAGGTAGCGTCCATATACTCGGTCTTGGAGTAAGGCGGGATGCCCCATTCGGTGTTGATGTAGATGGCAGGAGCATGAGTCATGCGGTCGGACGGGAAGTCGATGTTCACCACATAGTCGGTACCGAAAGGCACGAACTTGATGGTGTAGTCGCCTGTCGGAACGGTCTCGCCTGGTTGTTCGTCGACGCCAGTGGTCTCATTCTCAATCACCTTGTAGATGCACAGCTCGGCCAGACACAGGTAGTTCTTGTAGCTGCTCTCGTTCTCCTGGAAGCGCAGGTAGGTGTAGTTGGCTCCCAAGTCCAAAGCGGGCGAGATGAAGGTCTCACCTACGCCTGTAGGCAGCTTGTCTTCGCTGAGGTCGAAGGTGCGAATATCCGTCCATGAAGAGCCATTATTGCTGGCCTGCAGGGTAAAGGATTTGACATAACGGTCGTATGAGTCAGGACGGTTGGTGTAGCTGATCTGCAGCTTGTGCAGAGCCTCTGGCAACTGCACCTGGATGTAAGGCTGCTCGGACAGGTCCAACTTCTCGTGTGCACCCGTACCCCATGTGCTATGGAAGTAGGTAGAAGGATTATTGTCAACAAGCTTATCCAAATCCTCCGTCTCAGGATAGTTGGTAGGAGCATTGGTGCTGAGCATGGATGCCGTCAGCTGCACCTTCTCCGTCACAACCTCACCCTCGATAGGAGTGGGTTCAACAGGCTCTTCCTCGACCTCATTGGTCACAGCCCGCAGCACCTGGTAGCCTGGACGGGTCACGGTGTAGGTGACAGGCTTGGTGAAGTGCAGGCGGCTCACCTTGCTGTACTGCCGCACACCGTCGGCATAGACCTCGGCATCCTCCTCATAGAGTGGGAAGGACGGTGTCAGCCACTTGCCTATGCACGGCACCGAAGCCGTGATGACATGGTTGGCTGAGATGTCACAATGGACATCCTGATAGACCTGGTCGTTGTACTTGTTGTTGAACTTGAACTCCGCAAAGCGAGGCAAGCTGTCAGGTCCGACCTTGCTCACAGAGTCGAGCAGGGTGCGGTCGTAGCGATATTCCGTATCATCAATGGCTGTGATGGCAAACATCGTGGTAGTCATTCGCTGCGACTTGACCAGCGCAGATGGGAAGGCGTGGAGGCGTCCATCCTGCATGTACACAAACGTGGTGTCAGCCTTGGTCTGAGCTGAGAGCATTCCTATATTGCACATAGCCAACAGCCATGCTACAACAAGTTTGCTTCTGGTAGGTAAAAATCTAGCCATAGGGTGATATTTAATATTGTTAAGGTTTCGACTTGCAAAGTTATACATAAATAAGGTTACGAGGGCAACAAATCATATAATTTCTGACTTTGCCGCCATTGTTTTAACTTAACCACGACATTATATGAGGAGAATTAACTACTTTTGCATTTCAATAGTCAAAACACAACCGACCAATGAGCAGCAACGAACACATCAACCCATTCTTCACAAAGCACTACCCCACTCCACACGAGACAGCCCCCTTCGACAAGATACAGCTTGACGACTTCGAGCCAGCCGTGATGGAAGGCATACGCCAGGACGAGGCATTCATACAAAGCATCATTGACAACCCCGAACCGCCCACATTCGACAACACAATAGCCGTCACCGCACCCGACGACCTGCTGGAGCGCACCACAAAGGTGATGTTCAACCTGCTCTCGGCTGAGACCTGCGACGAGCTGGAAGAGCTGGCGCAGAAGCTGTCGCCTATACTGACCGAACATGCCAACAACATCATGTTCAACAAGCGCTACTTCGAGCGGGTGGAAGCCGTATATAAGATGTACGACGACAAGGACAGCGAAGCCAGCATTCAGCGTCCGCTCAATGCCGAGGAACGCACTCTGCTCACCAAGTCCTACAGAGGTTTCAAGCTGGCTGGTGTCAACCTTGACGACGACAAGCAGGCACGTCTGCGCGAAATCAATACACAGCTGAGTATGCTCACCCTGATGTTCTCGCAGAACAACCTCAAGGAGACCAACGACTTCCAGCTCCACATCACCAGCGAGAGCGACATGGAGGGGCTGCCCGACACAGCCCGCGAACAAGCTGCACAAGCCGCCCGCGAACAAGGCAAGGAGGGATGGATCTTCACGCTCCATGCACCAAGCTACGGTCCCTTCATGACCTACGCCACCAACCGCGAGCTGCGCCGACAGCTCTACATGGCAAAGAACACCATCTGCACACATCAGAACGAGCAGAACTGCTTCGAGCTGGTCAGGCAAATTGTCAATCTGAGGCTGGAGAAAGCACAAATACTCGGCTTCGACACCTTTGCCGACTACGTGCTGCAGGAGCGTATGGCCAGCAACACAGCAAACGTCTATAAACTGCTGGACGAGTTGCTGGAAGCCTATATGCCAACAGCCAAGCAGGAAATGAGCGACATAGAGGCTACAGCACGTGAGCTGGAAGGCAACGACTTCGAGCTGAAGCCCTGGGACTTCTCATTCTACTCCCACAAGCTGCAGATGCAACGCTACAACCTCGATGCCGAGATGCTGCGTCCGTATCTGGAGCTGAGCCGCGTGAAGCAAGGAGTATTCGGCCTGGCCACACGCCTCTATGGCATCACCTTCCAGGAAAACAACGCCATACCCGTCTATCATCCCGACGTGACAGCCTACGACGTCCTGGACAAGGACGGCTCTTTCCTGGCTGTACTCTACACCGACTTCCACCCACGCAAATCGAAGCAGAGCGGAGCATGGATGACATCCTATAAAGACCAGTGGATAAGCAAGGAGGACGGGAACAGCCGCCCACACGTGAGTCTCGTGATGAACTTCACCAAGCCCACCGACACCAAGCCCGCACTCCTCACCCTGGGAGAGGTCGAAACCTTCCTCCATGAGTTCGGACACGCCCTCCACGGCATCTTTGCCAACACACGTTTCTCTGCCCTCTCAGGCACCAGCGTCTATTGGGATTTCGTGGAGCTGCCATCGCAGCTGATGGAGAACTTCGCCATCGAACCCGAGTTCCTCAACACCTTCGCCCGCCACTATCAGACCGGCGAACCCATGCCAGCCGAGCTGATAGAGCGCATCCGCCGCAGCCGTAACTTCAACGTGGCCTACAGCTGCATACGGCAGGTGAGCTTCGGACTGCTCGATATGGCCTACTACACCCAGCGCGAACCACTCACAGCCGACATCCCCACCTTCGAACACGACGCATGGCAGCGAGCCATGCTCTTCCCGCAGGTTGAAGGCACATGTATGAGCGTCCAGTTCAGCCATATCATGGCTGGCGGATACGCAGCCGGCTACTACAGCTACAAGTGGGCTGAGGTGCTGGATGCCGATGCCTTCAGCGTGTTCAAGAAAGAAGGCATATTCAATCCCGACACCGCCCAGCGCTTCCGCGACTGCATACTCTCACGCGGCGGAACCGAGCATCCCATGACCCTCTACCGCCGCTTCCGTGGAGGCGAACCCACCATAGACGCACTCCTTGAACGAAACGGAATAAGAAGCAACACACGCGAAAGCTGAGACAAATTTTTGGCACAATACTACATGGAATATAAATGTTTTCATGTACATTTGCAGCTGGATAATATAGGAACAAGTACGAAAACTCATAACAATGAATGTACAAATCAAGGTTATAAACCGTCAACTGAGTGAATACATGTGGCGTGCAGAACGCACTCTGGCAACAGCCGAGAGCTGCACAGCCGGTCAAGTGTCTGCAGCTTTGGCTTCGCTGCCCGGAGCCAGTTCATACTTCCGTGGAGGTGTGGTGTCCTACGCTGAAGACCTCAAGACATCGCTACTTGGTGTAGATGAAGAGCTTCTCAAGGAAAAGGGAGCCGTTAGCGAGGAGGTTGCCATAGCAATGGCCGAAGGGGCTATAAAGAACCTGAATGCCGACTACGCCATCAGCGTGACAGGATATGCAGGTCCCAGCAACGGTCCCGAAGCACCTGTAGGTACGATATGGATTGCAGTTGGAAAGAGCGGCGACATAGAGACACGCAAGCTCTCAGGCGACGACGGTCGCGAGCTTAACCTCCAACGCGCCACTATGACTGCCCTTCTGATGCTGCTGGAACGCATGCAGCGCGACTTCCCGCTAGAGCCAGAGGCCGAAGAGCAACTGCAACAATAGGCCTATCACATATTTATAGACACAAGAACAGTCCAACGATAATCACTTTTATATGTCTTTGCTAATCATCTTCACCTTGCTAGGTTCTCTGGCACTACTCATGTTCGGCATGAAGACCATGAGTGAAGCCCTGCAGAAGATGGCAGGTCCGCAGCTACGTCACGTGCTGGGCGCTATGACCACCAACCGCTTCACAGGAATGCTAACAGGAACCGTTGTGACGGCATCCGTACAGTCTTCTACGGCAACAACGGTTATGACGGTGTCATTCGTCAACGCCGGACTGCTCACGCTGGCGCAAGCCATCTCTGTCATCATGGGTGCGAATATCGGCACAACACTCACCGCCTGGATCATGTCGGCTGGTATGTCGTTCAACGTCAGCGACCTCGCCTATCCAGCTTTCTTCGTTGGCATCATCCTGATTTACCAGAAGAAATACCGCTACATAGGTGACTTCCTCTTTGGTCTGGCCTTCCTCATCTTTGCCTTGGGTGTGCTGCGCAAGACCGGACAGGATATGCACCTGGGTGAGAACCAGGCCGTACTCGACTTCTTCGCATCATTTGACCCCAATTCCTTTGCCACAACGCTGATATTCCTGTTGCTGGGTGGAATACTCACTTTCTGCGTACAGTCGTCGGCTGCCGTGATGGCCATCACCATGATTTTGTGTTCCAGCGGTGCGCTACCAATCTATCAAGGCATAGCACTCGTGATGGGTGAGAACATTGGCACCACAATAACATCCAACCTGGCAGCCCTCTCAGCCAACACACAAGCACGACGCGCTGCCTTCGCCCATATGTTCTTCAACATCTTCGGCGTAATCTGGATTCTCTTCGTATTCCGTCCGTTCATCGACATGGTTTGTGGATGGGTCGGCTACGACGTGGCAATGACCAAGGAAGCCGCTGGAGCTGCTGCCTTCCTGGCCAATGCTGCCAAGCTGACATTCGTGCTGGCTGCGTTCCACACCTGCTTCAATGTGGCCAACACCGCCATCCTCATCTGGTTCATACCGCAAATCGAGCGCTTCGTTTGCTGGGTCATCAAACCTAAGATACAAGACGAGGAAGAGGAGTTCCGCCTCCACTTCATCACAGCTGGCTTCATGAAGACTCCCGAGCTATCCGTGCTGGAGGCCCAAAAGGAGATACAGTCCTTCTCCGAGAGAATGCAACACATGTTCAAGATGGTGCGCGAGCTGCTGCAGCTCTCATCCAGCAAGAACGGCAAGAAAGCAACCAACGACTCTGATTTCAACAAGCTCTATTCCCGAATAGAGAAATACGAGAACATCTCCGACAACATGGAACTGGAGATTGCCAACTACCTCGATTCTGTCAGCGATGCCCACCTCAGCGACGACACCAAGGCTAAGATCAGAGCCATGTTGCGCGAGATTAGTGAGCTGGAGTCCATTGGCGATGCCTGCTTCAACATGGCACGTACCATTTCGCGCAAGTACAACGGCAAGCAAGACCACTTCACCGACCCGCAGTATGAGCATATACATCAAATCATGGAGCTGACCGACCAGTCGCTCACCCAGATGAACAAGCTCATGAGAGGCCGCAAGGAAGCCTTCGATGTGAACCGCACATTCAACATTGAGAACGAAATCAACAACTACCGCAACCAACTCAAGCAGCAGAACATCACCGATGTGAACAACCACGAGTACACCTACGCCGTTGGTACCATCTACATGGACCTCGTCAACGAGTGCGAGAAACTGGGCGACTACGTTGTGAATGTTGTAGAGGCTCGCATGGGTCTGCGTGCAAGGTAATTAATCGAATATCATACACATGAAGAAGATATTATTACTTGGCAGCGGCGAGCTGGGTAAGGAGTTCGTCATTGCATGCAAGCGCAAGGGACAGTATGTAGTGGCCTGCGACAAGTATGCCAACGCACCAGCTATGCAGGTGGCCGACGAATGCGAGGTGTTCAACATGCTCGATGGTGATGCCCTGATGGCTGCAGTAAAGAAACACCAGCCCGACATCATCGTACCTGAGATTGAAGCCATACGCACAGAGAAGCTCTTCGAGTGCGAGGAGATGGGCATTCAGGTTGTGCCTTCAGCACGTGCGGTGAATTTCACCATGAACCGCAAAGCCATACGCGAGCTGGCACACACCGAACTGGGACTGAAAACAGCCAACTACCGCTACGCCACATCCTACGAGGAACTCTGCCAGGCCGCAGAGGAAATAGGCTTCCCCTGCATCATCAAACCTCTGATGTCAAGCAGCGGACACGGACAGAGCAAGGTTGATTCTGCCGCCGAGCTGAAAGCAGCATGGGACGCAGCCTGCGCCGGAGCCAGAGGCGACATCATGGAGGTCATCGTAGAGCAGTTCATACCATTCGACTTCGAGATAACCCTGCTCACCGTCACACAACACGATGGTCCGACCCTGTTCTGCCAACCTATTGGCCACGTTCAGAAAGGAGGCGACTACCGCGAGAGCTTCCAACCCATGCAGATGCAGGAGTGGCAACTCCAGGAAGCCCAACGTATGGCGGCAGCCGTCACCAAAGCCCTGACAGGAGCTGGCATCTGGGGTGTTGAATTCTTCATCAGCAACGACCCGCAGGTAGGTGTACTCTTCAGCGAACTCTCCCCACGTCCACACGACACAGGCATGGTCACACTAGCCGACACACAGAACCTCAACGAGTTTGAGCTGCATGCACGTGCCGTTCTGCATCTTCCAATACCAGAGATTACCCAGGAGAGGCAGGGAGTCAGCGCTGTAATACTAAGCGAGACCGAGACCAGCCAGCCCGACTTCACCGGCATGGCAGATGTATGCGCAGCCACACGCACAAGGCTCCGCATCTTCGGCAAGCCCGAAGCACACGTAGGCCGCCGTATGGGAGTGGTGGTATGCTGGGACAAGCTGGATGCCGACCAGACAGCCCTGCGCGACAAGTGCAAGTCCCTGGCTGCTAAAGTAAAGGTTATTTGAAGATTGTCTATATCATAGGAGGCATTTACTCTGCCAACGGCATGAGTGACGTGATGACGCGCAAAGTCAATTGGCTTGCGCGTCATACCGACTATAAGCTGCATGTAGTACTGACTGAACGGCCCGATTTGGAGCCGTTCTACAAGCTGGACAGTAGCGTGGAGGTTGTGAACTTCGACATAGGCTTCGACCGTCTCGACACCATGCCCAAGCTCCGCAAGCTGTTGCTCTACAACAAGCTGCAACACCGCTACAAGAAAAAGCTCACAGACTACCTAATGCAGACGAAAGCCGACGTGGTGGTTTCAGCACTCAGACGCGACATCAATTTTCTCACCAGCATACCCGATGGCAGCCGGAAGGTGGGTGAACTGCACTTCGCACGTTCCTCCTACCGAGTATTTAACAGCAGCTTCATACCAAAGGCTATATGTTCTTGTATAACAAGCCTTTGGCAAGGACAACTAATCAAGCGGTTGCGACAGCTGAGTGCTTTTGTGGTGCTGACTCATGAAGACGCGGCATGCTGGCAAGAGATAGAGAATGTGGCTGTCATACCGAACAGCATACGCCAGTTTCCTGACAGCACAGCCCTACCCCATTCAAAGCGAATCATTGCTGCTGGACGCTACACCTATCAGAAAGGATTCGACCTGCTGCTAGAGGCGTGGTCGCAGCTGGAAAGCCAGCACCCTGACTGGCAACTGCACATCTTCGGCAGCGGCGACCGCACACCCTATCAGGAAATGGCCAAACGCTTACGCCTCGAGAATGTAGCGCTGCACGGTACCGTCGATAGCCTGCAAGCCGAGATGCTCAAGGCCAGCGTCTTTGCCTTCAGCAGCCGCTTCGAAGGTTTCGGTCTTGTTCTGGCCGAAGCTATGTCGAGCGGCCTGGCATGCGTAAGCTTTGCATGCCCATGCGGACCTGCCGACATAATCGACCGCGACGGCATCAACGGACTTCTAGTGAAGCCCAACGACGTGGAAGGTCTGGCGTCAGCATTGGATAAAGTCATGTCCGATCCCGACCTGCGACTGCGCCTTGCAACAGAAGGACGAACAGCTGCACAGCGCTACAGCGAAGACTTCGTGATGCAACAATGGGTTGCACTTTTTGAGCAACTAAGACAACCAGCTGGTTAAAGAACATTAAAAACAGGCCGAACAGTTGTGTAAATATGCTGAAAAGCTTACATTTACGCCGTCAAACCATTCAATCATTTCATTATGGCCAATCGCAGAAACCTTAAGAAAGCTGTGCGCAGCATCAGCGAAGACCTGATGGTGGAATGTCTTGCTGTTAAACAAGACAAGCCAGGAATAGCCCAGGCAGACATTGAAAACATTGCCAAGAGCATTCTTCTGATGGAGAATGAGTATATCAAACGTCTAAGCCATGTGGACAAGAAACAGACTGCGAAGTTCTTCCAGCTGTTCAGGGACGACATCTCCACAACCACAAACGAGATTGTGGATGCCATCTTCCATCTTGCATAGCATTGAACCCGAAGTCATTGTTCCATTTAACTTCCACATCACAAAACCATGTCTAAACATATATGTCGTTTTCTGCTCTACAGTATTCTAGGGTGGAAAACGGAGGTCACTGTGGACTTGCCGAAGAAGTATATCATCGCCCTGGCACCGCACACCAGCAACTGGGATTTCATCATGGGGCAGCTCTACAGCAGGGCTGAGAATGTAAGGTCGCAATTCATGATGAAGCGCGAATGGTTTTTCTGGCCGTTAGGTCCCATCTTTCGCAAGATGGGAGGAATACCTGTTGAGCGAAGCCGGAAGATGAGCCTCACCGACCAGTTGGCCAAGAAAGCCCAGGAAAGCAACGAGTTTGGACTATGCATCACACCTGAAGGAACACGCAAACCTGTCAGCGATTGGAAGAAAGGCTTCTATTACATAGCATTGAAGGCCAACCTGCCCATCCTGCTCTACGGCCTGGACTACAGCACCAAACGCATAGTCTGCACCAAAACTATCATCCCCAACGGCGACATTGACAGTCAGATGGCTGAAATCAAGCAGTACTTTGCACAGTTCAGAGGCAAACGACCGGAGTGGTTTGCCATATAAAAGGAGCAACACAACATGACACAAGATTTATCAGGACACAACAATAGATACAACCACCATAAAATCTGGCTTTACAGTTTTCTGCTCTTACTGACCCTGCTGCTCTGCCCCACTACCATCATGGCACAGAACAGTAGGGCTGAACGTATGGTGCGCGACCGTGTCACCACCTATTTTACATCCTACCACCGCGATGACATCCTTGTGAATGAGAAAATCAAAGTGCAGAGCGTTGGCATCAATACGCAAGGACGGGAACTGACACTTACAATCAGCGATGCCTTCGGAATGGTACCGTTCACCGACGAACAGGTGTCCAGCATCTACAAGGAGGTACAGCAACTACTGCCTCAACCCTACAACGCCTACACACTCCACATTCTGACCAACGGTCATCTGCTGGAAGACCTTGTCGTGGGAGGTGATGAGCAGAACGGTGAGACCGCCTCACGACTATGGGGTGACATCTCCTACAAGGGCAACGCCTGGGTCACACCACTCAACCGCCCCTACCACGTTGACGAAGGCCTGCCCTCCCGCCACATCTCTGTCTGGGCTAGCCACGGTCGCTATTTCGACCTCGACAAGAATGAATGGAAATGGCAGCGTCCACGGCTGTTCTGCGCCACCGAAGACCTGCTGTCCCAAACCATCGTCATCCCCCTGCTGATACCGATGCTGGAGAATGCCGGAGCTATCGTCTTCACTCCGCGCGAGCGCAACTGGCAGAAGAACGAAGCTGTTGTAGATAACGACACCCCCAATCAGTCCGGTCTATATACCGAGACCAACGGACAGTATGGCTGGCTCTCGGCTGGCACAGGCTTTGCCCATACCCGACAGACCTACATTAACCAAGACAATCCCTTCACCGACGGCACAGCCCGCCTCTGTGCCACACAGACGCGGCGCAGTCAGTCCAGCACCATCACATGGACGCCCCAGATACCTGCTGACGGCCAATATGCCGTATATGTGTCGTATAAGACTATCCCCACCAGCATTCCCGATGCAGAATACACCGTGCGACATCGCGGACAGAACACCCGCTTCCGTGTGAACCAGCAGATGGGCGGCGGCACATGGGTCTATCTCGGAACATTTGACTTTGCAGCTGGTGAAAGCACCGACAACTGTGTGCGCCTAACTAACCAGAGCAACTACAGAGGCCATGTCACAGCAGATGCCGTCAGATTTGGAGGTGGTATGGGCAACGTGGCCAGAGGCGTAGGAGGGGCTGAGACCGTGAGTGGAATGCCACGTTTTCTAGAAGCGGCCCGCTACTATGCTCAGTGGGCTGGCATGCCATCTCAGGTATATGCAAATATCGACAGCGTCAGCGACTATCGTGAGGACATCAACACACGTTCATTGATGACCAACTACCTCGCGGGTGGATCACCATATCTGCCTGCCGACTCCGGGCTTCACGTACCAATAGACCTTACTGTTGCCCTGCACACCGATGCAGGCATCACATCCGACGGCTCACCTGTCGGCACCCTTGCCATATATCATAGCCACGACGACGATGGGCTACTTCCTTCAGGCATATCCCGTCTTACGTGCCGCGACCTGGCCGACATGGTTCAGACACAGGTATGCAACGACCTTGAACAAACCCTTTCACAGTGGACTCGTCGCCAGCTGTGGGACAAGAACTATAGCGAATGCCGCCGTCCCCAGACTCCATCCCTGCTGTTGGAAATGCTGTCACATCAGAACTTCCCAGAGATGGTCAAAGCCCACGACCCATACTTCAAGTTCCTTCTGGCTCGCGCATTATATAAAGGTATATTACGCTATGAGGCCTATGCTCATGGACAGAAACATGTGACCGTGCAGCCGCTTCCTGTCACCGCCCCACAAGCCTGCGTCATGCCGGACGAAAATGAAATCAGACTCACATGGACAGCTGTTGACGACCCACTCGAAGCTACGGCAAAACCCACAGCCTTCGTGGTCTATCATGCCGAAGGCCAGCGCGGATACGACAACGGAACCCTAGTGCGAGAGAACAGCTACACGCTGCGTGAAGCCTCTAGGAATGTGCTTCACCGCTTCAAGGTATCAGCCGTCAACGATGGTGGACAGAGCTTACTGTCCGAAGAGGTTTGCGCCTACATCAGCAACGACAACAACGCCCGTCAAATTCTGATTGTCGATGCCTTTGACCGTATGGCAGGCCCGCGCCCCATCATCAGCGACACCATTGTAGGCTTTGACATGACTGCCGATATGGGCATTCCCATGGCTCAGATGCCTGGCTACTGCGGACTACAGGTTGACTTCAACCCGCTCATGGCAGGACAAGAGGGCGAAGGCGCATTGGGCCACAGCATCGGCAATCTGGAAGGCATGATACTCGCAGGCAACACCCGCGACTGGACCACACGGCACGCCCTCGACATCATAGCTGCCACCAACGGACTAGCCCACATTTCATCCTGCACGGCTGCTGCTCTGGAAGCAGGCTATGCCAACAACCCAGGTTCACAAGCCCCCAACAGCTACAACCTCATGGACATAGCATGCGGACTGCAACAGCGCGACGGCTACAGCCTCATCCAGCATCCAGCCCTGTCCTATGGGCTGCGTCAGGCTATGGCAGCATGCGTCCGTGCTGGCGGCAACCTGCTGGTGAGCGGCTCTTACATAGGCAGCGATGCACACTCCGACGAAGAACAGCAATTCCTGCGTTCTGTATTGAAAACAGAACATATCCATAACTTCTCCACCACTGAGATTCAGAACGTCTTCGGGCTTGGCTCACAGTTCTCATTGGAAACCAACTTCTCTGAGAGAAGCTACCGCGTCAGCCGCGCCGACTGCCTGGCTCCCACAGAGAATGCATTCTGTGCAATGATATACCAGCCCTCGCAGGAATGTGCAGCAGTAGCATACCAAGGTCAAAGCTACAGGTCCATGACCCTCGGATTCCCATGGGAAAGCATCACCGACAATACACACAGGGTGGAACTCATGCGAGGCATCTTCAACTTTCTACTGCCGTGAGCAACTCCTATTTCCAATTCAAGCAGTTCTGTATTCATCATGACAGGTGCGCCATGAAGGTAGGCACCGATGGTGTACTGCTTGGCGCATGGGCCAAGCTTCCCGAAAGCGGACGGTTGCTGGACATAGGCACCGGCAGCGGCCTCATCGCACTCATGGCAGCCCAACGCTGTCATTCGCTTGTTGTAACAGGAATAGACATTGACTCCGAGGCTGTGGCACAAGCTCGCGAGAACGTTGCCAGCTCTCCCTTTGCAAGCCGCATAGCAATCATACAAAGCAGTTTACAGGACTTCACCCCAGCTAGCTTTGATGCCATCGTCTGCAACCCGCCCTTCTTTGAGGAGTCCCTTCTCCCGCCCGACATCAACCGGAGCAACGCTAGGCACACCAATTCCCTACCCTTCTCTGAACTAGTCTCTCGTTCAGCTAGTCTGCTATCACCCAACGGACTCTTGAACGTCATCCTCCCGACAACAGCCCTCCCGCAGTTCACATCATTATGCGAACAGCGTAGCCTCCGAACCATCCGCCTGTGTCATGTACACACCACAGCCTCCAAACCACCCAAGCGCACACTCGCCACATTCTGCAAGTGTCCAGCTGTCGATGCTCCTCAGCTAGTAACCGACGAACTTGTCCTACAAGACGGCCCGCATCGTTCACCAGCCTACAGCAAGCTCACAGCTGATTTCTATCTCAGATAACCTGCCATATCAGCCTTTCTGAACTTTTCACTAACAACAGCCATTCATTTTCTGCACAATTAATTTGTTGATGTGCAAAAATCGCTGTAATTTTGCACACAATAAGCCTAGAATGTGCAAAAATAACACTAATATATTCGTTTTAACATGACTAATTGTCCTAGCTTCAACGCTTGTATTGAGAATGCAATAAAGACACATTGGGATCGCGAAGCACTTACTGACTACGGAGCTTATACATATCAGTATAAGGACGTGGCTCGTGTGATTGAGAAACTACATATCATCCTTGAAGCCTCTGGAGTAGAGCGCGGAGACAAGGTGGCCATCTGCGGACGCAACTCCGTGAGATGGGGTGTAGCTTTTCTGGCCACTCTGACCTACGGAGCGGTGGCAGTACCCATCCTGCATGAGTTCCATCCAGAACAAATCCACGATCTGGTAAACCACTCTGGAGCAAAACTGCTTTTCGTAGGCGACCAGGTGTGGCCAAAGCTTGACCCTGACAAGATGCCACATCTGGAAGGCATCTTCAGCAATTCCACCGAGGAGTACACTCTGCTGGTGGGGCGTACAGACAAGGTGCGATATGCCCGTGAGAACCTCAACCGACTGTTTGGTGAGAAGTTCCCGATGAACTTCCGTAAGCACCACATTAATTACTATAAGGAGCAGAGTCCCGATGAGCTTGCAGTTCTGAACTACACCAGCGGCACTACTTCCAACTCCAAGGGTGTGATGATACCCTACCGTGCTTTGTGGAGCAACTATGAGTTTGCCATCCAGGTGATGGGCGACAAGGTTCAGCCAGGCGACAAGGTTGTGTCCATGCTGCCTATGGCTCACGTGTTCGGTATGGCGTTTGAGTTCATCTTTGAGTTCATCAACGGTACTCATGTCTATTACATGACTAAGATTCCTTCACCAGCCGTACTTGTAAAGACATTCCAAGAGGTGAAACCTCGTATAGTCGTCGCCGTTCCACTGATTATTGAGAAGATTGTCCGCAAGGCCATCTTCCCGAAGATACAGGCTCCTGCCATCCGTCTCGCTCTGATGACACCTATTCTGCGCGACCGCATCAAGACGCAGATACGCCGCAAAATGCAAGAGGCTTTCGGTGATAACTTCTACGAGGTCATCATGGGCGGTGCTGCTGTCAATCAAGACATTGAAGTATTCCTCCACGGCATAGGCTTCAACTACACCGTGGGCTATGGTGCTACTGAGTGTGCGCCAATCATTACCTACCAAGATTGGCAGACCTATAAGCCCGGCTCCTGCGGCAAGGCGGCTCCACGCATGGAAGTGCGTATCGACAGTGCCGACCCCCAGAATATTCCTGGTGAGATCCTTGCTCGCGGTATGAACGTGATGCTGGGCTACTATAAGAACGACGAGGCCACAGCTCAGACCATTGACAAGAACGGATGGTACCACACGGGAGACCTTGGTGTGATGGATGCAGAGGGCAACGTGTTCATCAAGGGTCGTTCCAAGAACATGCTCCTGGGTGCAAACGGTCAGAACATCTATCCTGAAGAGATTGAGGACAAGCTGGCCTCACTGCCTTGCGTGACAGAGTGCCTCGTCATCCAGAAAGGCGAGCATCTCTACGGACTCGTATATGCCGACCCCGACGAGGTGAAGAAGCAGCGTCTCGACAGCAAGGGTCTGGCCGACCTCATGGAGCAGAACCGCCAGCAGCTCAATCAGGTGGTTCCGTCCTACGCTCGCGTCCATGCCATCCACATCATGCCCGACGAGTTTGAGAAGACTCCTAAGAAGAGCATCAAGCGATATAAGTACCTCAACTACGAGTTCTAGACAACTAACTAATAAACTTGGAGGTGGACATCACACACGGATGTTCACCTCTTTTATTTGTCATTCCTCATTCATCATTCCTCATTCATCATTCAGTATTCGTTATTCGTCATTCAGTATTCGTTATTCAGTATTCGTTATTCGTCATTCAGTATTCGTTATTCGTCATTCAGTATACACTCCCCTCTCCCATTGGAGAGGGGTCGGGGGTGAGGCTTTCATTCGTAATTCGTTACTACATTATATTTGGTTGTAATTGTGGAAATTTGTTTACCTTTGCCGATGTAATCACTCTAAACACTGACTTATGCCTGCCATATTCAGCAAGATCAAGAAGGAGTCGTCAGAGAACACTCGACAATGGGACTTGCTTATTACCCAGCTCATGCAGGGAAATGTCATCCCAGTTATTGGCCCTGAGTTCCTAGTCGATGACGAGAAAGGAAGCAACCCCCATCAAATACTTATAGACGACCTGGCAGAAGCCTACGAGATAGACTCTCATCCGAAGTCGTTCTCGGAGTTGCTATATGACAAGGGATTTGATGCCAGCGACCGCAAGAACATTTATGCTATGCTTGGCGATGCGTTCAGTCAGCCGCTATTCAAGCCCTCCCAGCTGCTCAAGCGTCTGTTGGCAAGCAAGCGTTTTCCGTTTGTCATCACCACGTCGTTCACTCCCGTTGTTGAGGACGCGATGCGAGAGATATGGGGTGCCGATGCCCTGCGTGTCATGAAGTTCACCAATGACCCGTCCCATAACGATGACATCAGCACCCGCTCCGACATCAACAAGCCCACCGTTTACTATATGTTCGGCAAGGTGTGTCGCTCGGAGAAGAAATACGTGGTTACCGACTACGACATGCTCTCTTTCTGCCGCGCTTGGCTCAGTTCAGCAGAACGTCCACAGAACCTGGCAGCCGAGTTGCAGTCAAAGTACCTGCTCATCCTGGGCAATGGCTATTCCGACTGGTTGAGCCGTTTCGTTTGTTTCTCCCTCAAGCCACGCATCGACTCCCACCCCATAGGACTTGTGGTTGACCCGTTTGGCGAAGACAGTTTCCTTCAGTTCATGAAACGCATCGATGCCTTCACACTACGCGATGCAGAGGAAGTGGTGAGCAAGATTGAGAGCCTGCTCACAGAACGTGAGAACGAGCAGCAACAGACACGCTTCAATATGCCGCTTCAGGGAACAGATGTCTTCATCAGCTACTCACGAGCCGATGCCGGTGTGGTGGCAAAACTCTACGATACCTTGACCTCAAAGGGGCTGAACGTGTGGTACGACCGCAACAACATCAGCTATGGAGGCAACTTCATGAACGAGATTATTGCCGGTATCAAGTCAACCAGGCTGTTCCTTCCTGTCATGACTCAAAACATAGCCCGACAGAGCAACGAGTACCACCCCTACCGCACAGAGTGGAAGACCGCCATAGACATGGCATCAGGATATGGACGCACTTTCATCATTCCCGTTAGTGAACGCGACTTCGACTTCTACGGCAGCGATATCCCCGATGCACTCAAGGCCTGCAATGCATACCTCTACGACAGCGACCAGCCCGACTTCAACGAACTGGCCGACAACATCCTGCAACTGCTCTCACGCATATAAACAAACACTCCACCGCCATGAACCATAGAGTAGATGACAACCCGTGGAAAGGTCTTGACTCCTACCAAGAGAGTGACCGGCTGTTTGGTCGCGACGAGGAGATTGAGATCCTGTTCAGCCGCATCGAGTACAACCGGCAGACCGTTGTCTATAGCCGCTCCGGCATAGGCAAATCGTCTATTATCAACGCAGGCATCTTCCCCAAAGCCCGTAATGCTGGTATGCTCCCTGTAGCGATACGACTGCAACACACGACGCAGAAAGACCAACCTACAACGCCTTACATAGAACAGATACGTCAAGCCGTGGAGAGTGCCTTGAAAGCTGCAGGTGGACGTATAGAGGAACTGGTGCCTCATAAGCCAGGCCACAAGGAGACGCTTTGGGAGTACCTACACCGCTATCGTTTCTGGCTGTCAGACGACAACTCCCAACGCGTTGTTCCGCTTCTGGTGTTTGACCAGTTTGAGGAAATCTTCACATTAGAAAAAGACCCGCATCGTGTGACTGAGTTCTTTGCCGAGGTGGCCGACCTGCTCAACGGCATCATGCCCGACTATCTGACCGAGACCCATGCTTCAGCTGTGGCTAACGAGAACATAGCCGTGAACCGCACATCACTGTTCAAGGGACTGCGCGAGCGTCAGAAGAGCAACACCCCCGAATACCTCCACGAAGACCTCTTCCATATAGTCTTCACCATGCGCGAAGACTATCTCTCCTACCTGGAACGCAACACCGCCTATATCCCATCGCTCAAGCTCAACCGCTACTGCCTGTTGCCCATCAATGAGGAGCAGGCTGCATCCATCATCATGGACCCACGTCCCGGATTGGTGGACATTGATGTGGCCAAGCTCATCATAGAAAAGATTACGGGGGAGACCGACTTCGAGTTCGACGGTCACCCCGCCATCTCTGTCGATTCAGCAATCCTCTCACTCTATCTCAGCCGCCTCTATCTGATGCTGCCCGAAGGTGCCGACAAGATTACAGCAGAGCTTGTCAACAAGTTCGGGGACAACATCATACAGGACTTCTACCTTGAAGCCATCGAGGATATATCCCCCTCATCGGTAGAGTATCTGGAGGACAATCTGCTGAACAATGAAGGACGACGTGAGAACGTCTCAGTTTACAATGCCCAGCATATCGGAGGACTCACCGACACCGAGCTTCACAAGCTGTGCGAGGAACGCAAACTGCTGCGACGCTTTGCCTATGGCGGTGATATGCGAATAGAGTATATCCACGACATACTGTGTTCAGCCATTCAGGAACGACGCGACCTCAGGCAGATGTTAAAGACGCAAGAAGAAGAGCGCAGACAGCTACTTGAACATGAGCAGCGCAAGCGTGAACGGCTGGAGCAGAAAGCCCGTGCCGACCGGCGTCGCTACCGCCAGTGGCTCACAGCAGGAGCAGCGGCATTGATACTCATACTCGGGTCATGGGTTTACCACCAATGGATGGACGTGTGGCAATGCAACGAGTACTACACAAATTTCATTCAAATCAACGGGTGGCCTGTAGGCGTTGGCGAGGAGCTTAGCGAGCGAGAGGCCATGAGCCGGTGCGTATGCTTCAAGCTTACCAAGAAAGGACATCGGGCTGGCACACCCTTCCGAGATGTTGAGGTAATGACACCCGACGGATTGCTGCACAACAATCGCGGCAACCAGCTCGTAGATGTGGGCGAGTCGCAGGACCGTAAGGCAAAGATGTTCAAGTTCCTTATGAACAGCACCAAGTACTACCACTTCAGCAGTACAGAAACAGGTGATAGCGCCAAGGTAACCAAGATGGAAGCTCTTGACAAGAACCATCATACGCTCTATGTTGTGAACTATTTCAGCAACACCGACGACACCGATGTCGCTGTCAGCGATGAGGGTGACAACGCCTCGTCCTACGTATGGGCAGTCTATACCGACAGCAAGGGAGCACCTCTACAAATGCTCGACAACGGAGCCGACCGCATACAAGTGTTCCTCACCGACGACGGACGCGAAGAGAAATATATGTTCTACGACGAGAGCCGCGCACCACGTCAGAACGACATGGGCTACTACGGCTATCGCGTACACTACGATGCGCTCAACAACACAGACTCCATCTGGATTCTCGACCCGTTCAGCACAGAGGAGTTCATGGAAGTCCGCAGCTACACGCGCGACCGCGATGAGTTTCGTTGTCACGCCCTCGACGGACATTCCATCAACCACCAGACACTAGGCTACCACAAGCGAGTTGTTTGCAGGGACGAGCGCGGCAACATGATTCATAAGGAGTACTTCGACGCTTCCGGTTCTCATGTCAGCAACGCTGTGCGCTCATCGTTTGTCGATCTGCAGTACGACGAACTGAACCGTATGACTGTTACCGACGACTACGACAACGACATGAAGCCCTATACCCAGAACCCGCACTTCTACCCACACCGCGAGTTCACCTATATAGGCAACACACTTGAGCCGCTTAGCGAACATGATTATCGATGGGATGAAGCCCAGCAGAAGATGGTACTCGTGCGCAAGAAGGACACCCGCCTCTTCGGCAGCGTCACAGAGTATATCTACCACAACATCGAGAAAGGCGAGTACCGCATGAGACGCGTGGAGAACAATGAGGACATGGAACCCATCTCCATCTCCTACTACGACATCAACGACCAGCCCATGTTCGACAGCACCGAAAACTTCCACAAGCACATCACCGAGCAGCGCATCATGCCCAACGGACAGAAGATTGTGGTACATCGCTACTACGACATCGACGGTTCGCTCTACTCCAACCCGCATTCACGAAAGTTCGCCATCGACTCCTGCCTCTACAGCAAGCGCAACCTGCTACTGAGCCGTGTATGTTACGACCAGGACACCAACATCGTCAGCTCTCAGGGCTATGAATACAAGGATGGCGTAGAGGTGGCTCGCTATGCTCGCGGCATCAACGGACAGCCCATCCGCTGCCCGGCGTGGGAGCAGGACGGCCTCTCCTACTACCTTCTCTACTACGTCAAGGCAGCCAACAACCAGATGTCATACGTGCGGCCCGTCAACGAGTATCAATGCCCGACATACGCCTACAACCCCAGCGACACCCTGCCTCACGATGCCCACCCTGTGGTGTATATCCACCTAACCCACCACTCCTCAGCAGCCCAGCACATTGGACTCCACGACGGCGACCTGCTGCTCAGTATCGGCAACTGGCAATACACCATCACCCCCTCCGCAGCAGCCGCACAGAACGAATGGAACAACATCGGACTGAAGCACTTAACGCTCAAGGTGGCTCGCTACGACCAGTCATCTCGCACATGGGCTATACTCACATTCGAACTGCCACAACTCAGCAAGCCCTTCAGATGCGAAATCTATCCCATCTACTACACCGATGAGGAATACCAGATATTCTCCTCTGCCCTATCCCAACTTACAAACCAATAGACCCTTATGAAACGCATAGCCATCATAGCCATCACATTGGCAGCCGTTGCTGCTTTTGCGACACTGTGCTTTCACCTGTTTGATTTCGGATCGCAGCAGCAAGACAAACAGCTCGTCACCTTAGCCGACGACTATCAGACCTTCGAGGTCAAGGGCGTACGTTTCAATATGGTACGCGTAGAAGGAGGCACATTCACGATGGGAGCCACTATCGATGATGGCGATTTCGACCCCGATGAAGTACCAACACAGCAGGTGACGCTCACCAGCTACACCATAGGCGAGACCGAAGTCACGCAAGCACTCTGGCAAGCCGTCATGGGCTATCTTCCGACCAGGTACGATGGCGACGACCACCCAATCAAGGATGTCAGCTGGGACGATTGCCAGCAATTCATATCCAAGCTCAACGAGCTCACAGGCCAGCACTTCCATCTCCCCACCGAGGCCCAATGGGAGTTTGCAGCACGAGGGGGCTGCAAGAGCAAAAACTACAAGTATGCAGGCAGCAACAACATCGATGATGTTGCCTGGTACTCGGCCAATGCGTGGGACAAGGGAAAAGAGTCGCCCGACTTCGGCAACCACGCCGTAGGTATGCTTGCCCCCAACGAGCTAGGTCTCTACGATATGTCGGGCAACGTATGGGAATGGTGTGAGGACTACTATTCCCACTATGATGGTCAGCCCAAGACTGACCCCGCAGGCCCCACCGACTCGCAAGGTTCCTTCCGCGTCAATCGCGGAGGCTCATGGGATTACATCGCCACCAGCTCCCGAACCTGCAACCGCCGCAACCGCACCCCCGACTTCCGCAACTTCAACCTCGGCCTGCGCCTAGCACAATAGCTGGACAAATTTCAAGCAGCCACTTCCAGCTGGTTCTTCCTTAGAATTTGTTTCAATAGTTGCTTATCCATTTCTTGCCAAGATGTAAAATACGTGGACAAAGGTGCAAATCATTTTATGAACTAACAAATAGGATAAGGTTCTGAATTGTGGGGGCGACGGTGCTGAGAGTATTATCCGATTATATTTCCAAGTCTGCAAACAAATCATCTCTTCCCTGAACATCGCTACGTCCTTTCACTATATCAATTCGGTCAATTATCTTTTCCAACTCGTTATAGAAGAATGAACTAGGTAGATAACAAAGCATCTTAACGCCTCCAAGCATGTTGAAGTACTTCATTATATACATTAGCTTGTAAGTACCTGCATTATCAAAGAGCAATTCCTTGTAGTCGCGATAAAACTTGAGTATCCCGATTGTAGAGTTGCGATTTCTGCCTAGGGAGGATACTAGCAGACGCCTTGTTCTTATTTCAGCACTAATATTGAAATATACCCGAGTGAGTTCATAAGGGTTTGACTCCTCTTCCTGTAAACTCATTCTTACAGTCCACCACAAATTGGCAAGAGCATGTCGTCCAACACCGCTGGAGAGGAACCAATGGTCTAAGACATATTTCGATTCAGATTCTTTTGCCTTGGGCCATCTATTCCTGACATACTCGAATAAGTCCATATGTGCTAGAGATTCCCAAAAAGGTGCATAGGTAGCAATGAAAGGAGTGAGGTTGGGATATGCTTCATATAAAGCGATAGCACTCTCCATATCGTTTCTTGCATCCATCTTCTCCAATAGTCCGTCAGGATGATTTACGTCACTCATTACTAGAAGCTTCGATTCATCGAAAGGAAAGCTTTCCCCATGCCAGCGTTCAATACCGATATTTTGTTTCACATCATCGCGAAGTTGTGAAGCATAACTCGATCTAAATATCTTTTGAAGTTCCATATTAGTCGTCTGTTAAGATACTGTCTGTTCCTTGCAAGTCACAGATATTGTCGAACATTCTCTTGTACGGGTCTTTCAACAGCTTCTGAACAATCCTATATACATCTTGTATAGGTATCTCGTCTGTTATCCCAAACTCCTTAAACTCCTCTTCAGTCTTTAGTCTGTACCATATCGTTCTTGCCCATAGTGGATAGGAACCACTGCTGGTGTCTATTTCATTCCAATTGCATAAAGCATGCAACATTGCATTGTACACGATGGAAGAATGTATGATATCCGAGAACCCGCTTTTAGCAAACCTCTGATACTGTGTGAACAATTGGGTTGGAAGATATATCCTTATCTTATCATTTGTCAGGTCATACCTTGTCTCTTCATCCTCCTTGTTCTCACGTATTTCCATAAAGGTGTTAACGGCCTGAAGCTTGTCGTATTTGATATCTGCATCGAAGTCATACTGTCCGAACACACCAAGTAAATCACCAGGTTCCATCACGAAGCTGAAGCCCTTGTAATCTTCATGGAACCCATCATTCTGATAGTCGTCAATACGTTTTTTTACTACGATACCAATGAGTAGCCATATTTTCGCTCTGACGCTCTTTTTCGGTATCGTCACAGAAAACGAAGTATCCTTGCCCGACCAGCATTGACGAAAGTAGGACGAAGGACAATCAATCTCACAGAAGATATCAGCATAGTCCTCTGCTATTAGTTTGTTTATTGTTTCATTCTCTTGAGTCAATTTGATGTTGAAGAAAAAAGATTCTTTGTCGTCACCCTTCACCACCTCGCACGTTGGTTCTGGCAGAACGTCACCGTTGATGCCTAGAACAGGATAAGGGAACGAAATATTATTGATATTCATAAGCATTCAGTTTAACAGAGTGACGCATTTCGTCTGCAAATCTCACAACAATAGTATTTCTTCCTTCTTGCAAGGAAATATCAGAAATATAATTCTCATCAACCTTACCCATACTTGTTGAAACAATGCTTGGCACATCCACAGCTTCATCTCCGCTAATGAGAAGTTCAATCTCTCCACGTTCAATATCTTGAGGCGAATGTATTATAATATGGTGTTCCATGTGTCCACCTCTGTTTTGGGCAATAACTCGAAACTTTACAGGAACGATGTCCATGAAAGCCCCTTCTGCATCCTCGTCAATGTCAACCTTCACAGGATTTTTCCCTGGAATGTTGGAGCCTCCCTTCTGCTTGGTTTTCTTTTTCGTCTTCCCTATACCTACTGTTTTCTCACCACTCTTCTCTAGCGAGACTTGTCCTGAAGTTATTGTCCTCACAGCTCCCAAGCCAGTTTTTGCCTCACGGTTATCCTCTGCCGTTTGCTTATCAATATCAGTAGTTGGTGATGCATTCTCCTCTTCCATGGTTTTTCCTGTCGGAACACCCACAGGAGCCTCGTTCACTTCATCTTGCTCTTCATCCAGCATACTAGCAGGCACATACAAATACCGTTCAAGATTCTGAATAGTCAACACCTCCTGATTTCTCACGTTGAACATCTCCTCGAGGCTTTCACTGACAAATTTCTGCAGTTCAGTCAGAGCTTCTTTACCTCTTTCAACATCTTCCTTCTTGGGTAATGCATTTCTTGCATTCCATTCGTTGTGGGCTGGGTTCTCCAATCGTTTCAGCATTGCATTCCCTCTACTATCGTCGCAAACGACAACACCGTAGAACCCATATCCACTATTATTCTTCAAGGCTTGTACCACCATCAGTTGCTCTCGCATATACAGAATCTTGTCCGAAGCCTCGCGATTCTTGTGAACATAGAATTCCACATGCCCAAGTGTGGACAAGCTTTTCTCAAACTTTCGGAATCTGGGTTCAGCATCCGCCAAAGCGACTGCTCTATAATAAGGCAGTGGTTTATAGTAAAGGCTATTCTTTCTGGTTGAATCCTTATCATCTGGCAGATAATCCATTATCTTTTGTCCGACATTATACTCATCTAAATGCTCCAATACCTCTCCTTTCAGGCCCTTTATGTCTATTACCAGCATCCCTCTTAGGATAGCCATCCAGAAGTTTCGCAGAGCAGACTCTACCATCTCACGTTTGGCTTGATCAAACTCATCAGGGTCAAATCCTACGATAGTAATGTCCGTTCCAGTCTCCTTTCTCCGAAATGGAGCCGGTATCTCGAATTCTCCCTCTATAGGCTTTCCGTTGTTATTATCATAGAAGCCATTTGCCACCATTTTCTTTCCTCTGTACTTGTGTGTACATAGCGAACAAACACCTTCGAAATAGAAGTTACGTTGTTCTGTCATTGTAGAGATAAGCACAGTCCGATAGGGTGACATATTGAAGTAGGCAGCCTTTCCAAATCCAAAAGATCCTCCAGAGCGCGAATCAGCTTTAGCACTAACTCCAGCAGAGCGCACAAAAGCATAGAATGGGGAGTCTGTAGTCTCTGCATCATACTCCATACCCTTGGTATTGAAGTCAGAGACGCGTATCGCATAGATGGTTGCCGAGTACGCATCAGGAAAACTTTCCAGCATAGGCCCGAAGATTCTTTCTGCATCTTCATTGTTATTGTAGTAATCTATACATCCCTTGATATGCTCTTTCAGATTGAAGAATGCTTGAAAGTCAACCTTTCTGATTTCCCTAAACGAGAACTCCATCCTCACAGGCTCGCTCTTATCAAGTATGGCATCCAATGAATTCTGTACAGATTCACGTATCAGCGAGGCATATGGTCCTTGCTTAAAGTTCTCTACTAGAGCATCATTAGGGCCAACCTCTCTGTCTCCACCTTGTTCAGCGAAGTGCCATTGACAATCCCTTTCTCGACCTTTTCCTATCATATTGTAGTGTGATTTATTTTACCAATCACTTAGTCCGTATTCATATGCTTTATAGGCATAACCCTCTTCATGTTTGAATACCGACAAGTCTGGTTTATATGTTGCATCTAATGAGTTTCTCCATGAAGTCTTATGTCCTATCCATAATCATTTGAACTTATTTCTTCTGCTTTGCCAGTTCATTGAAATCAAGACCATATTTGCTTTCTAGCAGTTCTAAGACTTTTACTATAGCCTCGCCTACGTAGAGGTGGTTAGAGCCAAACTTATATCTTATGGTATTAATCTTGGACTTGTCTATATCCCTGATTCTATAGCGCGTCCGAGTATCATCACCTTCAATATTTTCATAAGATACTGGATATCTGAACTCTAATCCTTCTTCCCATGTATATCCGTTCAGGGAATTAGGATTATAGCATTGACTACCAATTAGGTACTCTAATTCACAGATCAAATCTGTTGTTGTCTTTGTAAGTTTCATAGTATGTCAGATTATTAAGTAGATATCTCGTGATTTGTCATATTCTTTAGTCTGTCATCAACAAACATCAATCTTTTCTAGTATCAACCCAAGATGATATTCTACAATACCTTCATTATAGGTAATGTCAGTTATCTGTACCAAGGCACTTTCACCATTTTTGTTACTACCCACAATTAAACGTAAGGCATCGTATCGACGCAGATAGCGCTTGCCGTCGGATTCGTCCAAATAGGTGTATTTGTTGAGGGTGGTTTGTTTCAGTTCCCTGTATTCAATTTTCTTTTCACCACTCATTATCTCATCAAAATACACCTTCCTGATGTTGAGTGTCAGCACCTTCATACCTGTGGTATCGAAAGTCGATTTGGCTTTCACAACACGTTTCTCCAGACATTCCATCTGAGGGTTGTATGTGTAGCCCACAATGGTGCCGTCCATGATTTTCTTGATAATCACATCCACTACAGGAAGAGGAACAATAAACCACTCTTGCGGCTGATGCTCTATTCCTTTATCATCATAAACTGTCACTTGGAACTGAACATGTTTTAGCAACTGATGCACCAAATCCTCAAACTTCTGTGAGTTCAGGTTCACCACCTTATAGGATGCCTCAATCTTTACTGGTGCCATCAGATAGGTAGGTTCATTCGCTGCATTGGCGATACGTTGTTCCACACTATCAGTCGTAAAACCAATCTTATACAGATTCTTCTCGCCCTTTATATCTGGATTGTCAGAGAGTGAAGAGAGAACATAGATATACCCAGTCACCTTGTCATCTGTTGTGATATCTGAATTGTTGAAGAACTGAGCCTCAGTTTCTTCCTGCAGCTCAGAAATTGCATAGCCATCTCCCACAACATTTTTACGAAGTGTCTGCAAAAGGATATCCGATTCTGTGCCATTCTCGTAGATGCAACGTGTTCTGGCATCAGGTAGGAAGTTACTGCTACGCTTCAATTCTCCTATATGCTCAAGCAATAGCATCTGCCCACTTACAAAATAGTATCGACCAGCAGCAAGTGTCGCTGTCTTGTTGATTTTTACCAACGAACGCTTACCCTCTCTCAGTTCCTGATGAACCTTTTCAAACAAAGGCTTGTAGTCCTCAAAGTTCTCACATATCTTATGCTGGGCCACATAGTCGGCCTTCTTCTTAGCAATCACTCTTCGCATATCCTGTGGAATGTCGAAAAGCTTTTCTTCCTCCTCGCTCAGCGTCAATAGCGGGTCGTCGAAGATTTCTTTCAGTTCTTTATCTATGTCCACCATGAGATTATACGATTTGATGATTTACGATTTACGATTTGTCGCTTCATCCATGATGCCTTTGGCTTTGAGCGTAGTCATAGCCGCAAACATCATTTTCTCTTTCAGATTGCCGTCTTTTCTTGGCTCACGTCCGTTCTTGGCTATCCAGTCGTTCACCTCTGCCAATTTCTGCTGCATTCTGTCGTTAGCTGTGGGTGCAGCTACTTTGGGACGCACACCATCCAACAACGGGTCGTCAAACAACTCTAATAATTCTTTTGGCCATTCCACCATAACAATTTACGATTTGACGATTTTCTATTTACAATTTATTTCTCCTCATATTCCAAACCGCTGAGTTTCCTCTGCTTCAGATTCTTTATCTTCTGGAAAGCTATTGCCAGTTCTCTGACTTTGGGGTCAGGATGGTCAATAGTCGGCACCTTTCCATCGTGTTCAGCCACATATTCCTTCAGAGGTCCTTTGAAGAGAGTAATGGCTTGTTCCAATGTCATCTCGTATTTCTGCTCCGCGATGGTGTCCTGAATAATCTTCAGCGTCTTTGCATCCACAGACTTCGAAATCACCTCGTAAGCTCTCTGGAAGGGATTGATGGTGTCTATCAGGTTGATGCTTAACTTATCTATATTGATAAAGCGATTCGCAATCTTAATCAACCTGTTTCCTTCACTTGGCTTATCATCCTCCCCTGTAATCGTTGATATCGGGTCACCCTTTTCATCTACAATATCATTACCCTTGATAATCGTATCAAGCAACACTCGCTGGCGCACCTCTTCCACCTCTCCTTCACTTAACTCCGGATAACGTTCACGAATCACCTTGGGTATCAGGTGCTGTGTGATGGTTTCTGCCGTAGTTGACCCACTCAATGCTTTCACCACCATATCATCTTGCAGAATAGCGGCTTTCAGGTCATCAAGTTGGCTGTCCACGATAGTTTGCGTCTTAACGCTCGATAATGGTTTCAATCCTTCCACCACAATGGTATGTGCAAGGTCTTCGCCTGGTTTATCTTCGTCTTTTACAGTCTTGAACTTCCAGCTTGGTGCCATTACCTGTTCCATCAGCAATGAGGCGCTAATAGCTTTCAGGAAGTCGTTTACAGCCACCTTCACCTCTGCCTGCTCTGCTTCTGGCATAGCTATCATGTTCACAAAACGTGCCGTTTCCTTTCCTTCGCAGTCACGTGTGCATCTTCCAATAATCTGTATCACTTCCGTAAGCGAACCTCGAACTCCTATAGTCAGACACATCTCGCACCATTGCCAGTCGAAACCCTCTTTGGCGGTTCCTAAGGCGATGATGATATCTACATCGTCTTTATGCTTGATGTTTTGCAGATAGTCCTGAACCATATTACGCTCTTTCTGCTCATCTTCCACAAGGTCAGCCACTTTCAGCATTCTTCCGTCATTCGTCTTCACATAGTAGATGCCAGTATTATAGTCCTTATGGTCGATGGAGCCTATCACCTTGATGATTTCAGATGTCTCCTGATACTTACCCAAACCAGTTGCTGCCCGTTGGTTGACGCTGGGAATGTGAACAATGGTTTTCTTTCTTGTATCAAGCACTTCACCTATATGATCCAAGTAGGAGCCATGATAGAATTGATAACCCAGAATAAGATTCTTCAGGTATTTGTAGCCGTTCAGTTGCTGGTAGTAATTATAGGTTATGGGATAGAACTTGGCTTCGTCTTCTGCCCTGAGCACAGGGATGCCGTCGCCTCGGAAGTAGCTGCCTGTCATAGCAACGATATGTCCTGTTGAGTTGTTCATCACGCGGCGAACCACATCACCCAAGTTGGAGTTGGCATCCGCACTTGTATGGTGAAACTCATCAATGGCAAGCAGCACATCATCGAAAGTCTCGTCTGGCAATTCCTTCATGGCATTCCTAAGTGTTGCGTGAGCACATACCAGAATTCTTGCACTGCTATACATGAAGAACTCCTTGAAACGTCCCTTCTTGTCCTGCTCGTTCTTCACATCTGTCAGATTGAAGTAAGGTGCCACCATCCAGTCGGCAAAGAAACCTGCATCTGTCAGATTTGTATTCTTGAACGAGCGCCCAATGCTCTTTTCAGGCACAGCCACCACAACTTTCTTAATGCCTTGATTTGTCAACTTATCCAGTGCAATATACATCAATGCACGGCTCTTGCCAGATGCTGGTGGAGCTTTGATAAGCAGAAACCTTTTGTCACGATGCTCGTATGCCAATGCCTGCATCTCGCGCATACCTAACTTGTCAGTTGCTGTTGCTTGTCCTGTTTGCAGGTAGTGGATATTGACAATGTTGTTGCTTTTTTGTTCCATATTTATTTGTAAGTTCATTTTTTCCCCATATTTTTGCAGTCGAAACAAAAGATAGAAGCTATGACTGCAATTCAATTGAATGCTTTGAATGCTCAGATGTGGCGTGATTTGGGAACCATTGCCGAGGACGAGGGTATGATGCGACGTGTAGCGAAGTACTTAAGACGTGTTGTAAAAGAAATGACAGCAGACCCGACCTTGATGACCAAAGATGAGTTCTTCCAGATGCTGGACGAGGCAGAGAAAGGTCCTTCAAAGAGATTTGACAGCGTTGAGGAATTAGACCAATACATTCGTAATCTATGAAATGTTTCTTCGTTGATATCACGGAGAAAGCTCAGTCCGACCTTAAGAGACTTAGCAAGGACGAACCGAAAGCATACAAGAAAGCTCTGAAACTGATAGCCGAGCTTTATGAGCATCCGACCACAGGCACTGGTCATCCCGAACCGCTGAAGGGAAAGCCAGAAAACCGTTGGAGCCGACACATCAGCGACAAGCACCGGTTGGTCTATAGAGTTATGGCAGAAGAAGTCATTGTGCTTGTTATCTCTGCCTATGGGCATTATGATGACAAGTAGTCTCATCTCGTCATTTTTTAGTCATCTTTTCGTATAGCTTGAACAGGCATTCCAGGCGAGCTTCGTCTGAGGCGAAGGGATAGCCAGGATAGCAGCTTTCTACAATATCATCCAGTTTGGCATGGGCTTCACGCAAATCTCGTGGCATCTTATCGGGGTCATAGAGTTCTGCCAAAGTCTTTTCCGGATAATACTCTCTGGTAATCAGCACCTCCTCTGCTGCCGCCTCGATTTCTTGCTTCTTCTCTTCCGAAATCTTTGGGAAAGGGAAGGTGTTGTAGCAGAGTTGGGCAGAATAACGATAGTCAGTCTTTAATCGACCACCCACAGTTTTAACCCAAACCATGTGTATTCGACTCATTAACATACCAAACAAAGAAATGTCTTTTGTTCCTATAACCATACAACTATCAGCTGCGATGTTATTACTCTCTAAATACCCCATTGGTATATACTCACGTCTTTCTGATGTTGCACGAGGTATAAGAATAAAAGGCGTACCCATTGGCTGAGTTATCTGAGCGAACAAATGTGGAATGGCCGCAAGTTGTGGACGAGATGATTTCTCACGAATAACTCTTAGTTCTTCTATTCGTCTTTTGAATTGTGGTATTGCCAGGTATTCTTTTTCGTCTTCATTATACAGCCAAATGCACCACCGACGTTTACCATTAATATAATCATCCGCTCCGATTAATGGATGCACAAACTTTTCTGCTTTTGGTTCTTGGCTTAGTAGGTCGTTCTTTTCTTCATCTGATAAGATAAGTTTACCACCATCTGCAGGCATGTTACCAAAGTTCATTTGAGAAAGTCCTTTGCATATAGGTAAAGTTTCACTCTTAACGAATATGGTCGGACCATCCATCAATAAAGGAGAGATATTATTCACTTCCTTGCATTGGGTGCCATCAAATAAAAGTCTTTTGTTTGAAATTCTTTCTGAAGCAACACCAACAATTACACAGATAACAGCTGCATTATATTTAGCATTATTCTGCCATTTAAAAGATTTGTATGCAAAGTTAATCACTAATCCATCTTTCAGAACCCGCTTCCACAACAGGGAAACTTGTAACCCTTGGCAAATAGAGTTGGTAGATACAAAGGCGTATTGGGCTCGCGTACCTTTTATATATTTGGCTCCGACCATAAACCAACAGGCAATATAATCAAGTTCTCCGAAATCCTTTTTGAAAACCAATTCCATATCCATCTTTTGGCTTTCATCTTGTCTGCGGCTCCCCAAATACGGAGGATTTCCAAAGATAAAAACTTCTTCCTCTGGAGTGTGCGGGCAAACAACGTTCCAATCAAGGCGGCATGCATTGCCACAAACAATCTGAGTGATGTTCTTCAGAGGTAGGGCACGGGTATTGACACCAAAGTCCTCGTTGAGTTTTGTGTTCATCTGATGCTCTGCCAACCAAAGACTCAACATAGCTACCTCGTGAGGGAAGTCAAGCAATTCGATACCATAGAACTGGCTTAGTGAAATAACGCTGTTATCAACAAACAGAATCTCTCCTTGTGGAGTACATTTCTGCTGTAAGTGCAAAATGTCCATCTCCAAAAAGCGCAAGCACTTATAAGTGATAATCAGAAAATTGCCGCTTCCACAAGCTGGATCAAAGAACTTCATCTTGCTCATGCGCCTCAACAAAGCATTACCTTTCTTAATAACAGCTTTCATGTCATCATAAAACTGCTTCTGGCTCATTGCCCCTACTTGCAGCATCTGTTTACGCTGTTCATAATACTCGTTCAACTTGTTGTATTCCTCTCGCAATTCATCCAAGAAGAGGGGATTAATCACCTTCATGATGTTAGGCACACTGGTATAGTGCATACCTTGATTGGCACGTTCTTCTGGGTTTACCACCGCTTGAATCATGCTTCCGAAGATGTCTGGGTTGATGTCCTTCCAATCCAGTTCGCCACACTCAATAATAATCTTGCGAGCCTTTTGCCCCATCTTGGGTATCTGAATGCGCTTGGAGAAGAGACCACCATTAACGTAGGGGAACTGATTTATCATGTCAGGAATGTCCGGACGGTGAGGGAATGAGAGGTCCATCACGTTGAACGATTCATCAAGGTATTGCGAGAGGTCGCTTCCATCCTCTTTGGTGTATCGTCGGATAGAACTTGTGAAAAGGTTGTCCTCGAAGATGCCTGTATCCTCAGCAAAGAAGCAGAAAAGCAGACGGCTGATGAAGATGTTCAAGTCGTGTAGGTCATCATCGCTACGGAACTCATTGTAGCAGCGCAATTCATCGTGTAACTTGGCTAATTTCTCGGCAGCCTTGATGTCAGCAGGACTTTCCTCTACATAATGTGCACGCTCCACATCCATTAAGGGATAGAAGAATGCAAAGTCAGAGGGCAGACGTTCCAACAGGTTCTCGTAGGTGTCTTTCTCGCGAAGGTCGTAAGCAAGTATAGATTTACCATCGCTAACAGCGATAATCTTGGGAGCAGCCTTGATGACCTGCTGGTCACGTTTCAGGTGTTCCAACTGATCTGTAAGTCGTGTTGTGGGGGCAGCTTGATAGCAGAACAAGCCCTTGATGAGTAGGCCATCAAAGGTCTTCAGTACACCTTTACCTTCTTTGTAGCGTTCAATGTCGCGTTCGCTTTTGCCAAAGGAGTGAAGCAACCAATAAGCAATCTCCAAATTCCCCTCGCCCTTTGGAGAGGGGTTAGTGGTGAGGCTAAGCCGTTGCTCTATCTCCCTATAGCCAAGTTGCAATTTCTTTGCCATAGTTGCAGATATTGAAGAAAGCGAACGGGATTCGTTCAGAAACGTGAGACACCAGCCAAGCGCGCACAAAAAAACGTGGACAGTTTATACTTATCCAACGTCTCAGGCGCTTGGCCGGTGCCCACTACAAGAAGATAAGATAAACGCCCACGCTAACGCGTGAACGTCCACTTTTATCATTCTTGTAGTTCGTCTATTTCGCGGCCAAGCTTAAGAGACGTTTTGAATAAAAAGCGTACGCTTCAGTTTTTACCAATAAGATTATACCGCCTCCCTGCGCTCAGGGACTTAATTTCATGCTAAAAGCATGCGTCATTTGTGACGAAAACAGCGATACTTGCCACAAAGATACAGATTAAAATGATAACCTGAAAAATGAAAGGTGAAAAACCTGCTCAAGAAACACTACAGGGACAGTTCAGATGATATGGTGTATCAGATGGACTGTCCCTGTAGCGATGGGATATAAGGGCCGAAACGTCGGCACGTAACAGGCGTTACGTCAGCAGGAAACGAATGAAACGACGGCAGAAAACGAATGAAACGTCAGCAGAAAACGGATGAAACGTCAGCAGGAAAATCATTCGTCATTCGCCATTCATTTGTGTTCGGCTTCAAAGCGGTAGAAGCCGAAGGAGCCTGAACTTACATATAAATTGCAGATGCTGCTACTGAGGGTTCCGGCAGATGTGTTGTAATCAATGTAGATGTAGTCGGAATAGTCGGAGAAATCGTCCTCAACGCCTCTAATGAAAGCATCTCCATAGTAGCTGTACTGACCTACCTTCGTATCGCTTTCTATCACAAGCCTGCTGTTGGCTTCGTCCACCGAGGCTTTCACGGTATGTCCGAAGTTTAGAAGGTTGTAGATTAGCACCCCTGCTGAATTGTCTGGATCTGGCATAATCTCAATGTCATAGGTATTATCCTCAGCTTGGGCTACATAATTGTTGTTATAGCGATAGTTGGTCACAGTATAGCTGCCTATCAGGGTCTTTTCCTCTTGCTTCTCCCCTACTACGACTGTGGCTTTCTTTACCTCGGAGCCATCAGGACGGGAGAATGTGAGTTCGAGGGTGAAGACTTCATCGACGTAAGTTCCATTGCCTGCGACATTCACGCGGGTGCCATCGGCGAGGGTGTAGGCCCACTGGCTTGGAACGCAAACCGTGCTGTCGGCCATGATCCACAACATGATGTTGTGTCCTTCCTCGTAGGGGCTAAGGATGCGGTAACGAACCCTGATATCATCGTTGCTCAGATAGGCCGGATAAACATCCAATTCCTCACGCAACTTATAGAGGTATTCATACGGACGTAAAGGCCATTCCTCTACAGCTCGCTGCACCTTGACTATGGTGGTGAGAGTATCCTGAGTGCCATTAAGGTGTGCAGGCATTTCATTATATCCAGCTTGATTCACGCCAAGTTCGGACTCAGTTGTTGACCAGTTGAAGTAGGTCTCGTTCCACGCCTGCTCATTGAGCTTTAGCTGACATTCGCCAAGGGGTATATTATAATAGCCGAAGACCAGGTCGTCACGGGTCAGTAGTGCTGTGGCCGTTGGTTGTACGGTGATCACTCCAGGATAGTCCACCCAGGCCTGGTGGAAATACTGTACATGGTTGCTCAGCTCGTGCAAAAGTCCTTCAACGCTGTTGGTTGCCATGCCTGCGGCTGTTACCTTCATCTGCGTTCCGTATGATTCAAATGGGGACATGTAATTGATGCTGATTGGTGTAGATCCACTTGCATAGAGGATATTATGATCAAACTCAGCACCTTGTTCTACGCTGACCTTTGCCACCTTTACCGAATCCAATCCTGCCACAGCTTCCAGGTCCAGAGTCGGAACGAATTGTATGTCCAGCTTTGGAGCTTGTGAGTATTCACCTTTTATATCAATATCGTAATAACCATCCTCATAATAATGTGGCATCTGCACGTGAAGGGTTATGACATTTGAGTGAAACGTAACGTTCTCATAGCTGTCAACTTCGCCTGCAATACGCAAATAAACTGTTTTGTGTCCTGTGGCGTTTTGTCCATCTACCAGACACAGCGAACTGACAGCGTCGCTGAGCTGTCTGGAAGGGATGTATAACAGTTCATCGCTTACAGGATAACTAGTAGGAGACGTCACACGATAGTTTGCGAAGTCTGCTCCCAACGACAGTTCGAGTCTTGAGTTCAAGGTCAGGTTCAGACCTGTTGCTAACGAATCCATCCGTGGCAAAGTGTGGTGGAAGTATATGTAAGCTACACTGTCAAGGGGCAGCACACTAATGGATTTCTTGAATGCCGGCTCTTGAAGCACACATTTGTCAGCAACATGTTGCCGTACCTGGCTCTCAGGCACTCGCGAGCTGGAATATACGTTGTCGGACGAAGGGTTGTTATGCCCATACAATCCTATATTGTTTTGCTCCTCCAATGCGGGGAACACGAAATTCATCCATGCAGGACGATGAGCGGTGCTTATCTGAGCCCATGTGGGGAAGTTGGTTCCTTCGTAGGTTCTATCCACACCAAGGTTCAGACGTTTATAGTCGAAGAAGGAGCGGCCCTCTCCCCACAGCTCTATGCCTTTCTGGAGGATGATTTCATTCAGGACATCGGCCTGTGAGGTGCCATTGAAGGAATACGCATTGTCACGATACTGACTCATGAATGCTCCCAGCAGACGTTGTGCCTCAGCTGTATTACCCTGCTGGCACACAGCCTCTGCCTCGATAAAATACATCTCCTCCACTCGCATAAGCGGGGTGTTACCAAACGGCACATTGTCGATGACCAATGGGCGGAACTTCAGCGACGCATACGGAGTGTGAGCCGCCTGCGTATAGTAGTTGCTATTATACGTTTCCGTTCCGCTCAGTTCTGAACCTGCAGGTGCAACGAACAACCGCTTGCGGATGTCCGAGTTCGACATCTTGTCATAGAGCTTGCGACTAATGAATATTGAAGAGTAGTTAAAACCTGCATACCCGTCCCATTCATTGCTCAAGAACGATGTCCACGAGGCATAGTAGCCCATATCCTGATTAAAATCCGTAGGCACTATTCCCCACATCCAGTCATCGGCATTGTTGAAACCGCGCTCAGGGTCAAGCATTTGCTCTGCATTCAGCACAGGAGCCGTTGCAGCATCGATTGCCCTGTGGGCATAGCTTTGTGCTTCTGCCCAGTTTTCTTCCCATAGCCCCAGACGCGCACGCAAACCATACACAACATCAATGTGCGGCAGGAAATGGGCTGGATTGGTGAGATCGGGTATCAAACGCTCCGCTTTCTCCAGATCCGACTTGATATAGGCAATAATTTCGCTCTTAGTGGCACGGGGACAATTGTATATCGACGTAGTGAGCGAAAGCGACTTTGTATCTTCATTGATGATCGGAATGGTGAGTCCCGTTATGTCATCCCCCGACTGACTCACCCCGGACGTAGCCCCGTCTGTGTCAAGGAACTCAAACATCTGTGCCAGGTCCAGGTTCAGCATCGCACGCGTAGCGTAGGCAGCACCTAGGAAGCCCCGTTCCTCCTGTGTCATCTCGGCATTCTTCATCGCACCAATGAATGAATTGCAATCCATTATCATGTCGAGCGAGTTCGACCACACAAGGCGGTTGAAGTTGTACGTCTTCTTGTTGTTGTCACCCGCATGCGTAAATGAGAACCAGTTCTTCATCTGCCCCAGAGTCATCTCATCAGTCATCAGGTTCAGGTTGTGCAGCACAGCAGGCCAACCGAAACAATCGTGATTAGTACTGCGCGAGCGAAGCAGCTTGGCATTCCACAGAACGCCATCCAACGGGAAATAGCGCAACAGCGACAAATCGTCCCACGACAGATTTTGCCCCGCCGCGTAAAGCACCTTTCCCGAGTCGTTCAGCTGGATGGATGGATTAGTATCATAAAATGTTTCACCGTTGTTGTTCACGATGACCCATTCAGGTGCCTGTCCCGATACAGAAGATGCGAAGCAGGCCATCAAGGCGCAAACCGCCCCCATTGTCTTTATCTGTTTCATAGTCATGAACGTATTAGCGTTTGTTTACTTTGATAGAGCAGCGCCCGCTCTTGATGATATACATCCCCGCAGGAAGGCTGCCCAGGCCTATCACCGTATGGTCTGCACCAGCCGTCGTCTGCAGGCGCATCACACCCGACATATCATACACGCGGACCTCACACCCAGCCTCCAGACCTCCAAGGTCAATATCAGAGTCATATTCGCCACCATCGTAGAGGTCATTCACACCCGTTTCCACATCAGTGAACAGAATGCGGAACGTAGCGTAGTAGAACCTGCCTATCAGGTGCCGATATGGCATTCCGTCCTCCTCCTCAACAACGTTATATACAGCAACAGCAGGCTGGTAGGACATCATCAGATTATCCCGCATCGTGGTCATTTCCACTTGTATCGGTTTCCCCGCCAGTTCCTGACCATTGATCATCACAGCCGCATGCCGCACCAACGGTGCGCCATCAGCCTCCAGACTTTGAGCATACGCTCCCATACACGGCAGCACCAACATTGCCAGCGCCATGCATCCTAAGTAAAATCTTTTCATAAGCATCATTTATTCAAGTTTAGCAAGCTCCGCTTGCTTTGGAAGTTAAAGAAGTTATGCCACTTGCGGCGGAAGTTATAGGAAGTTAAAGGACAAATGTTTTGCAGGATAATATAATTAATATCAGAAGTATTGTCCTTTAACTACCGTGACCGAAGGTCACATAACTTCGTTAACTTCTTTAACTTCCAACATGCGAAACTTGAGTCATTTATATAACGCCGCAAAAATACACTTTTCATCTCAAATACAAAAAATATTTCAAAAATTCCATCTAAGATGGTACACATAAACCATTTTCTTGTTACATTTGCAGCCTACCAACCCCTTACATTTTAACCTATGGAAACATCTAAAGAACAAAAACTCAAGGACGCAAAATCACTCGAAGAACTCAAGAAGCTTGCCGAACAGGACGGGTGCGAGCTGTCCGACGACCAGCTGGACGGCGTAGCCGGCGGTGAGGGATGCGGCCCCCTCACCATTAAACCTGGCATGATGCCAGTCTAAGCCCTAGCCGATGGATGGGAGTCAGCCGGAAAAGACTCAAACCGCCAAGGAAGCAGGATGGCGACAATCACGCTACAACCTCTCCGCACAACTACCAGGTACAAACAAAACAGTAATCGTCAACCTCTTCCGAGGCACCTGTGCTGTCTATAGCCCCGTTGAACTCTATTTGCTTCATGAGCTGCCAACGCTGGACGAGACACACCCCATTATCGAGCGCTTCAGCAAGCGAGGCCTGATTGTCAACTTCGACGAGTTGGAGGCACTCAAGCTGTATGGACATACAGCCTCTGCAGGCCTCCGACCCGTCAGCCTCACTATATGCCCCACCATGGCATGCAACTTCGACTGCCCCTACTGCTATGAAAACCATTCCACAGGCAAGATGAGTCAGGCTGTGCAGGACGACGTCGTCGCCCTTGCCCGCAGAATGCTCCACACCTTCCCCGCAAAGCTCTTGAAAATCACATGGTTTGGAGGCGAACCCCTACTCGCCCCCGACGTTATCGAGCAGCTCTCACAACAACTCATCACACTAGCATCAGAGCAAGGAGCAGCCTATCAAGCCCAGATCATCACCAACGGATACCTCCTCACACAGCCACTAGCCGACCTCCTCCACCGCTGCAAGGTGCGCAGTGCCCAAATCACATTGGACGGCATCGGCTCAGCCCACGACGCCACACGCCATCTCGCCGACGGTCGCCCCACCTTCCAGCGCATAGCCTGCAACCTGCGCCAACTCAACCTTCCCTTCACCACAATACTCCGTCAGAACGTCCATCAGGACAATATCAACCAGGTCGAACCACTCAAGCAGTGGGTCAGGAAGCTCGCAGAAGAAAGCGGCAACCGCCTCTACTACTATCCCGCACCACTCCACCAAACCACCACGTCCCACCCTTGCAGCACACCTGCAAAGCTGCTCCACCGTTCCGCCAGCATTCACGTCAGCCTACAGAAAGACGTAGAGAGCTTTGCCAAGGGGCGAGGACACTACTGCGGAGCCAACCTGCTCTCCGAACTCTGCGTGGACCAACAAGGACGGCTGCATAAATGCCAGACCGACGTAGACAAACCACAGCAAAGCTTCGGCACAGCCGCAAAATGGGACCCCGCCTCACCCATCCAGACCGCAGACAACCCCGACAGGCTCACCTGCTATATCAACGCCCTACCCTTCAACCAACCACAGTGCCTTTCATGCATCTGGCTGCCAGCATGCGCCGGAGGATGCCCCAACACAACCCTGTTTCAAGGCAAACCCAACTGCCTCCCATACAAAGACGTGCCAGAGCAATATGTCATGGCACTATATAAACACATGCAACAATCAGTAAAAATATGAAGAACCGATTATTATCAGCCCTGACCCTATTCTGCCTCTCGTACCTATACGCATCCGCACAGATGACATTCATCTACGCCCCTGGCATCGATGCCTCAGTGGAGACCAACAGCAAAGGCTTCACCACCGTCACCCTCCCAGCAGGCACCGACCTCAGCTCAGTCATCACAGGTGTTCTGGTTGACGACACACCCATCAGCGCCGATGCCGTTTCCCCCAACCCCACCACCACCACTATCAACTATGGTGAGCTGAAGGTGTTCACCTATAACAACAAAGCCTACGGCTTCCGTTTCGAGGAAGACGTATGGTTCTGCGGCGTTTTCTTTTCCGACTGCCACATCAATCAGGGTAGCGGACACGACGGCACCAGTGCCGAAGATATGACCAGAATAATGAACAACATCATTGCCATGGGCAATGACGGAACCAGGAAGGTCGCCTTCACCACCCCTGGTGCCACCAATCTCGTGCCAAAGACCAGCATCATCTTCTGCCTCGGCGACATCGACCAGGACAAGGGCGACGATGGCAGCAATGGCTCACATTCAGCCTTCCTCAATTCCACATCAGAACTGGCCCAGCAGGCAGGCATACCATTCATCTTCATCGCAGGCAACCACGACATAAGCCCCGACTACTGGAACGACGGCAGCAAGGGCGTGACATTCGGCAGCAGCGGAGGCTCCAATGCCGACGACAAGACCATCAACGCCATAACCACCAACAACAGCTATTGGAACAACGCAGGTGTCTTCGACGACAACATCCAGTACTTCACAGGCGGCAGCGGCTCATGGCAGCCCAACCACTTCACCTTCAAATTCAAGGACGTCCGTTTCTACTGCGCCAACTGCTATTGGTTCCAGAAACCCTATAACAAGCCCGGTCTCTTCTCCTCCACAACATATTATGCCCCAGATGGCATCGTCTCTGCACTCAACACATTTGTTGAGAGCCACACCGACGAGGCCAGTGTCTGGATGCAGCACTACCCTTGGCTCGCTGGCAGCGACTGCAACCGATGGTGGCTTGACCAGAACGACAGCGGACAGTACATCACCTCATCCAATTCGTCCAACTACGGTTCCAGCACAGCAGGCATTGCCTACAACGATGCAACTTCAGCCAACACCCTAAAGAAAGACCCCCTGTCAGCCATCATGATGAAGACCGCTGGCAAGGTTGACGGCAAGGTACAACATTTCTCAGGCCACTACCACCGCTTTGATGACCGAACCTACACCAGCACCGTGAACTCCGACAATATGGTTCGCGACTACACGGTGTCGGCCAACGGCAACACCAGCCAGGCAAACAATGCTTTCGTAGTTCTCTTCAAACGAGGAGAGGGCGTCAAAGAAGTTATTCAGACACAATTCTAACCCACATCACAAACAAGACAAAGCTCAACGACTATGACTACAAAACAATTCATAATATCCATACTCGCGCTCACAAGTCTCGGTTGTAATGTATGGGCCGATACCGACAAGCTGCCCGCGTCCGACGGATGGACTAAGATAACAACCGCACCCACCGCATCCGAGATAGCCAGCAACTACTACGTCTTCGTGGATGCCACACGCGATCTGATGCTTGGCATCGGCAAGGGTGCAAACCAGAACACCAAATGGTACTCACTCGGTGTCTATTACCGTGAAGCCGTAGAGCCTACCGCAAAGGATTTCATTCCACTCACATGGACTCTCGAATCCTACGGCAGCGGCTATGCCATGCGCAACCTCGACCAACCCGCATCTCCGTTCCAAACCGAATGGAATGCAGCATGGAAGTTTGACACAAACGACGTCTATGCCACAGCCAACGAATGGACTGAAGTGCGATTTGCACTGGCCGACGGCGTTTGGACGCTGCAAAACGGGAAATACCCATCCAGCGGATACATAGGTCCCTGGAACGATGGCAACTTCACCAATGGTGCTGAATGTGCTGCAAACAAGTCTGGTAACAATGTAGGTAAGTTCCACATCTACGCCATCAGCCGTGCGCAGTTCATGCAGAACCTCCTTGACAACGCATCAGAAAGCAACCCTGTTGACCTCACCCCATGGTATGTCAGCAATGCGACTTTCGATGCGAACAACCGCACAGGTTGGACAGAAGAAGGGTCGGGCGGCAACAATAACACGACAATAGGATGCGAGATTTGGCATCGTTCCAACTTCAGGATTTACCAAGACCTGACAGTACCCAATGGTAAGTATCAGGTGTCCTTGCAGATTGCAGGCACTACGGGTGCTGGTCAAGTCTATGCCACCAGTGGCAGTACGACCCAGACTGCAAGCTCATCTGCTGCTGCAGGAAGCGACTTTCAGAACACAGTGCTGTCCATGATACAAGACCGCACCTTTGGACAGACCATGCCCCCTGAGATTACAGTTGCCAATGGCTCGCTGCGAATAGGCATGAAATGTGAAACCACAGATCAATGGCTTGTCTTCGACAACTTTAAGCTATACTGCACTGGCATTGACCTGTCGGCCTACGAAAGCCAGTTGGCCAGCGCGGTAAGCGAATGTAACAGCTTCATTGAGAGCGATGTCGTACCTGCATCATGTAATACCGTCATCAGCTCAGCCATCACCACTTACAACAAGAGTTATGATACAGCAACAGAGTATAGCTCCGCTATCATAGCCTTGACAGCCGTACTCAACACATATCGTAATGACACAGAAATACAGCTGGCCTACGCCGCATACAAAGACATGCGCGCTAAAGTGCAAGAGCTGGCAGATAAAAACAAATACAAATATACCGATTACAGCAGCGCGAAGAACACTTTCGATGCTGCCATCTCTGCTGCCAACTCCGCTGTTGGGGCTGCCACAACGGTTGAAGACATCAACACTCAAACCGCCAACATACGTTCTGCTGCAATGACGTTCATAAGCAGTGTAACAGCTGAGGACGGCAATCCGTTCAACATAACGTTCCTCGCTTCGCAGAACTATCGCGACTGGAAGAAGATTGACGGTTCTGCTGCCGGCGAAGTAACATGGGCTGTGTCAAACCGAGGTGACCTGACTTTTGCCGAAAGCTATGAAAGCAACTGCGCTACCACTGGAACGGTACTCTATCAGACCGTAAGCGGCCTTCCTGCCGGTTACTATCAAGTAGGCATGTACGCAATGGCAGCCTACACCCCAGGCCGTGGTTTTACTTCTGAAGCCACAGAGGGCGATGCCAACCGTTCATTTGCCTTTGCCGGTGACCAGCGTAAGGGTATTGCTATCCCCTTCAAGAGTGAGTTTGACCTTTCGGAACTAACCACGCTTGATGTGAACGTGCATTTGTCATCATCTGGCGACCTCACCTTTGGAGTGCATAAGAATGCCAACGGTTCCAATTGGCACTTTGCACAAATCATGTCCATCTGCTACAGCAACACCCCTGATTTGACACTATTGAAAGCCACTCGCGATGCACTCGTGTCTGAAGCCAACGGTCTTCTGGCTAGTGATGATGCCAATTTACTCACGGCAACCCAGCGTTCTGTTCTAGCATCCGCTATCAGCGAAGGAGAGTCCGCCAACACATTTGAGGAACTCAACACCGCCACCCTCACCACCATTCCAAACGCTATCTACACCGCTCGCCAGCAAATCCAGATTGTCAAAGACAACCGCCAGCTGATGATTGCCGCGCTGGAACGCTTCGAGAACGACTATAACTTGGCCGACGGCACAGACTATCGTCGCCTTACCATGAGTGCCGATGCTTGGACGACACTGCTATCCAAGGTAGATGCTCTGACAAATGCCCTGGATGATGTATCGCAGGCTGCCAATTACGGCACCATCAAGGATGAACTCATTGCACAGATGGATGCCACAGATGCCTCACTACGCCTCTTCAGAGGGTACAAAGCTATGGTTGAAGGCACACAAGCCCTTTCCCTCGCGGCAGCTACCACCTATGCCACTGACGACAACATGGACAGCGATGCGACTGAAGACGCTGCCATCACAGCACTTAACTCAGCCTTTGTCACATACGCTGCCACACAAGACGACGACATTGTCATTTCCGCGTTCCTCGGCAACAACCTTGACTTCAGTGCTGAACAGGGAAGCGTACTGAATAACCAGAACAGTAACAGCATATACAACATCTCAAATTGGGATGTGCAATATTCTGACGCCGACACATGGGCTGTTATTCAAAACCAGCACATCGATTACGCAAACCAACTCTATATTCGTAAGAACTGGGGCAGCGCAGCCACCAAGCTCACTGTTGCCAAGCACAGGATGTTGCCAGTGGGCAGTTATAAGCTGACCTTCTCTTGGAACAGTAACATGAACAACATGTCAAACCTCTCGTACTACAAGATAGGCAACAGCGAGAACGTAACCATTGGCAAGGCAACCAACGGTGCCGAAACACTGGAATACGAGTTTGAAGTGTCGGGCGAACCACAGCTCATCGACCTGTGTTTTGGTTTCCAGAAGACAGGCGAAGGCAACAGCCCTGCACAGTTAATTGCTGACAACATCACACTGACCTATCTCCAGACAACGCTCACACTGGCCAACAATGCCGACAACAACGACAGGATTGACAGCAGGGCCGGACGCACATGCAACGTAACCCTCGATGGTCGTACACTATACAAGGACGGCGATTGGAATACACTGTGTCTGCCATTCAACACCACAGCCACAGGGCCATTGGCCGACGCCACCATCCTAGAGCTTGATGTCGATGGCTACTACGAAGGCAATGTCCGCTATGATGCCAACGATGCTGGCGAGACACGTCGTCAGACAGGATTTGATGCTTCCGACGGCACCTTGTACCTCTTCTTCAAGCCAGCTTCCTGCATTGAGGCAAATAAGCCTTACTTGGTGAAATGGGAAAGCGGTCAAAATATTGTCAACCCAGTATTTAACAAAGTGGAAGTCGTCAGCAGCGGTGCGGTCAGCGTTGGAACCAACCATGCCAGCGGCCTTGAGAATGTGCAGTTCATTGGCACACTCAACCCTGTAAATATTGACAAGGATGACAAGAGCAGGCTCTTCATGGGTGAGAAGAACACACTCTACTACCCCAACACTGACAACTACAGCGTAAAGACATGCCGCGCATACTTCCACGTTGACCTCCCAGAAGGTAGTGCAGGCGTACATGCCTTCTATTTCAACTTTGGTGATGAAATAGCAACAGGCATCGCATCCTCCGCAACAGCCAATACTAGTGACACATGGTATGACCTGAACGGACGCCGTCTGAGCGGCAGACCTTCCAAGAAGGGCGTTTACGTCAGTGAGGGCCGCAAGGTAGTGCTGAAATAACACATATTGACAACACTCAGACAAACAGCAATATGAACAAGCAATATATCAAGCCAGCCATACAGATTGAATACATTCTAGATCAGCTTCCCATTCTCAGTTCAAGCATCGTGACATCCGTGTCCAGCAATGCTGACATCGAGTATGGTGAAGGTGGAAGTTCCGAAAGCCGAGTGAAAAGCGACGACGAATGGGACATAGGTTGGAACTAACCACACAGCTAAATAAAGGTTGCTAATTGTTAAACACACAATAAATTAACCCCTAAATTATCATTATTATGAAACATTTCAAATTTTTGAGCCTGCTCTTTGTTGCTTTAGTTGCTACAACAGCATTCTTTGCATGTGGCGATGATGACGATGATTCCACAGGCGGTAACAGTGGTCTAATTGGAGCCTGGATTGACTCAGACCAGAGAGAAATCCTAGTGCTTCAGTCAGGAGGCAAAGGTTATTGGGCATCTGTGAGACATTTGGATGATGCGGAGGAATTCACATGGAGTACATCTGGCGACATCCTTACATTGAAGTATGCAGCTGAAGACTATGGTTACAGCTATGCTGAAGAAGAGATTGACCGTTATCGCTATGTGCTGAGTGGCGACAAACTGACCCTCTCAGATGTTGACGGAGGCTACAGCTATAGCTCTGGCGGTTTCTCTGAGGTTTATACTCGCTACGAGTTGAACAAGTAACAGGTAACCACTTATTCATTCTTTATGAGGGCATCGTAATCTACGGTGCCCTCTAATTTTCTTGGCACAGTACCGTCTGCATGAGGGCCGATGAGCGAAAGACGTTCATCATAATCATACTGGCTGATGCCTGCCAGATAAAGAAGCAGATGAGGCAGACGGTCGGTCATCCAAGGACGATGCGCTGAAGCTTGAATCTGTGCAATAATATCTGGATGGAGTTCTGCATAAATGGGAGAACACCATATCCAAAAAGGTATCTCAAATTCCTGACGCACCTGACGGGCCGTCAACTCAGAATAGATACGTCCTTTCACAGGAAGGTCATCATAGACCTCTTCGCCATGATCTGCCAAACAGATTACCACAGCATCCTGATTCTCATAGGACCTCAGGATTGCATCCAAAACGATGTCGTTCCAGCGGGTGGCATTATCATAATGGGCAATCACTTGACGCTGTTCATCGCTTAATTGACGTTGCTGATAATTGGCTGTCGTGAAGACAGTCTCCTCGGATGGATAACGTGAGGCATAGTCAAAATGCTGGCCATGCAGATGGATGATGTCCAACGTGTAATCCGAACTATCGTTGAGCAGTTCCATCTGGGTTTTCAAGAAAGCCATATCGTTGTGGCGTTGTCTTCTGTTGCTCACATCGAATGATTCCTTAAACAGTTCCCGGTCATTGATGAAGAAGCCTCCTGTCTGATTAGAACGTGACCTGTTTGCATGACGCGCAAATTGGTTGGTGAGGAAAGCCACCCGATAACCAGCCTGTCTGAAAAGGGATGGAAACAAAGGATAGGAAGACCACGGACGTAAGGCACCATAGTGATGCAGCGAAAACATCTGGTTAAAAGAATTGGTTGTGATATTCCAAGAGGAAACCACATCAGTAAACACAGTCATCTGTCCGCTTTCAACACGCGATAATTGTTTGGGGGTAGTAGGTAGCGGATAGTCATAGAGCTGAGTATGATGACGATTGTAGCTTTCACCGATGACGAGAACGATATGACGGGAACGATAGGAACAGCTGTCTATACGGGCTTTAGCATTAGCTTCACGGAGAACTACAATTTCCTTTTCCGAGAGTCGCAAGGCTCGTAGCGCATAGGCTAGTCTTAAGGGTGAAATATATGCACTCTCATCGTAGTTCCTGAACACAAGGCCTTCCATATCGCTGATATTATCTTGACTCAGCAGCTTGATCAACCTTTGCTTATCTGGGAAAGAGAACATAGTACCCACCATCAGAAGGACTCCTCCAGCAACCATAATCCATTTACGCAACGGAACAACACTCGGCCAATGAATTCGCTTCACATATTTATAGGAAACGACCAAGTGAACAATGACGAGTAAGATTAACAGTATCGTATGCCAGTCATCGAGCAGTTGCCGCCCATAGCTCCTTAGGAAATCTGCAATTTCGCTGTCTGTAGTATTGATAAAGATAATCAGCATTGTAGGACTGAGTCCTTTGCCGAAATTATACAGGCAATAGGTATCTATCAAGGCGGTAGAATATACGATGGTTTCAATCATTATTCTAACGACTGTAGATACGTATTTGGGCAGGAACCATAGCAGCAGACCAAGCAGCGTTAAGTCCGTGCAGAGGCTGATGATGTGGGTGACTGGTGAGCTATCATTCCAATTGAAACATAACAGCCCAACCACCAACAGCATCAACATTCCTAATATGGTTCGCTTTTTGTACATACTATTCAAGTAATGACGAATGACGAATGACGAATTAAGTGAAAGTGCGTCGCGGCAAAGATAAGTATAAACTGCCACACTCCACACTGAAGTGTACAGTTATCACGGCATAAACTTGCTAAAGTGGAATGAAATTTGCAGGTTAGATGGATTTTCGCGTAATTTGCAACGTGAAATAAATCAGATGAAATAATAAGCAGATGAGAAGAATACACCTCACTCTGATATGGGTCATCGCGTTGATGGCAGTGAGTTGGATGTCGTGCGAGCAGGGGGATGCAGGCAAAACAGCTGCGGAAGCTGACTCGACCTTGATACAGGACTCAGCCAACACGCTGGTCAATCAGTTCTGCGAGTACTATTACAACAACCAGACAGACTCGTTGGACATGGTGTCAGCCTCGACACTCGAGTATCTGCGCAAGCATGAATTGTGGACACAGTATTATCAGCTATGGCAGATTCTGGCTGAACAATATGTATGGTGGGGACAAGGTGACAAGGGTATCAGCGAGGCTCTCAAGATACAAGAAGATGCGATATCAAGGAACAACGATTTCGGACACGCTATAAGCTATAAGGTGCTAGGCACAGCTTATACGGTTCAAAGTGACTACCCAGATGCTATAGAATGCTATCGGCATGTAGAGGAATTGTATCCGGAAAATGAACGTCCGAGTATCTTGTTCTCTGCAATGAGGGAACATGCAGAATGTCTCTTGGAACTGAAAGAGTACACAGCCTGTGACAGTTTGCTCAAAGCGTGGAAGACCATCCTGGCGAAATATCCATTGGATGAGAAGAGCGAGAATGCTGATACCTATGCCAATTGGCATCGTCTGTACCAGCTCAAGCGTTTTGCTTACCTATTCGAAATTGAAGAATACGACCAGGCAGCATTGGCATTGGACTCTGCCGAGTATTATCTATCCATAGAAGGCAGTTATATGCTTAGCCTCTCAACGCTGGCTACCTGCCAGTTCCGTCTGGCTATGGCTCAGGGCGACTATCAAGCAGCCCTCGACTACAGCCAGCGGAGCATGGATCTAACCAAGGGCCTTATTCCCACACACTATTCAAATGCGCTGGGACTGCGAAGCGAAGCCTACGAGCGGCTGGGACGATATAGCGAGGCGCTGGCCGACCTACGCGAACATATACGCCTGGACGACTCCTTGACAGCAGCCCAAAACAAGGAACAGCTGAACGAGTTGAATAAACGCTTTGAGGTCAATGAGATTAGAATGCAAGCCGAGCGCGACAGAATGCAGGCTGAACAGCGTCAGCTGCTTTTGCTCATCATCATTGCAGCCGTAGCACTGCTGGCAGCTCTGATCTATGCTGTGTCGTACCGCAAGCATGCCAAACGCATCTCTATACAGAATGTTAAGCTGGCACATTTGAACAGCCAACTTACTATAGCCAACGCACGAGCTGAGGAATCATCACGCATGAAGACCAACTTCATCCAGCAGATCTCACACGAGATACGTACTCCACTCAACATCCTGAGTGGTTTCACACAGGTCATCACAGCCCCTGACATGGAGTTGGACAACAGCGAGAAGGAGGAGATAAATAAGGGTATTATTGATAACACAAACCGCATCACTGAGCTAGTAAACAAGATGCTTGACCTCAGTGATGCAAACAGCCGCGCAGTTATTGAACGGAATGACAGTGTCCCTGCCATTCAGATAGCGACGGAAGCTATACAAACCACAGGCATAGACTCTGCCGACAACCTCGCGTTCAGATTTGAATTCACGCCCGAGGCTGAAACCTCCATTCTGAAAACAAATCGAAAAGCGGCTGTGCGCATTCTGTCGCTAATACTTGACAATGCCATCAAATTCAAATCTGACTCAAGAACCGACAATAAAGCTTCACTCCATGTTACCGCATCGCAACATAGCATTCGGTTCATCGTAGAGGATAATGGTCCCGGCATCCCGTCTGAAGAAGCAGAACATGTGTTTGAGGAATTCGTGCAACTGGATAACTATAAAGAAGGTACAGGCATAGGACTGACTGTCGCACGAAGCCTTGCACGTCGTCTGGGAGGCGATGTCACCCTTGATACAGCCTACACCCACGGTGCCCGCTTCGTCGTCACATTAGCAGTCGATTAATAAGTAGGTGTTCAAAATTATTTTACTATATCCAGCATTGTAGGTGCTTTCATGTCTTTGTTCGCTCTTTGGCGCATCTTTTCCTTTTATCCTCAGTCACAGAGCCCGCTCTGCTCCTTCGGAGAAATGAAAAATCTGCA